>JBEQCD010000036.1:0-25416 GCA_041639515.1 Hydrogenophilales bacterium
GAAAGTAATGGCCTACAGCTTCCGCGAACGTCGACTGCTGCGATGCCAGCGTGTGGCGCAGCTTACGCAGATGCTTGTCGAAACCACCGCGCTCCAAGTAAGTGGCTATGGCGAGCTGGGCCGGCACCGATGCGCTGAGCGTAGAAGTCAGTTTCTGCCGTGCCACACGCTTGACATAACGGCCGGGCGCTGCCCAGCCAATACGGTAGCCGGGCGCCAAGCACTTGGAGAAAGAGGAGCAGTGCATCACCAGGCCATGGTTATCGAATGCTTTGGTTGGCGTGGGTTGCTGGTCGCCAAAGTACAGCTCACCGTAAACATCGTCTTCGATCAGTGGTATGTCCTGTTGCGCCAGCAGGTTCACTAACGCCTGCTTTTTTTCCTGCGGCATCAGACTGCCAAGCGGGTTTTGAAAATTGGTCATCAACCAGCAAGCCTTCGGACGGTGGCGCACTATGGCGCGCTCGAGCGCGACCAGATCGATGCCCTCTCGCGGGTGGGTAGGTACTTCGATCGCAGCCAGTCCCATGCGCTCCAGTGCCTGCAGTGCGCCGTAGAACGTCGGCGACTCGACGATCACCGAATCCCCGGGCCGGGTCACGGCGCCCAGGCACAAGTTAAGGGCTTCGAGTGCACCGTTGGTGATGATGATTTCATCGGTGTGCACATGAACACCCTTGGCCAGGTAGCGAAGCGCAATCTGACGCCGCAGCGATGCGTTGCCGGGGGTGAGGTCGTCCACCGTGCTCCAGGGGTCCAGAGACTGCACACTCGACGCCATGAACTGACCCAGGCGCCCCATGGGAAACAGCATGGGGCTGGGAAACGCCGAGCCGAAGGGCACCACATCGCGCGACATGCTGGCCTCCAGCACGTCAAACACGCGCTCACTTACATCCACCGCCATCGATTCTTCTGCGGGCTGCGAGGCCATGGCTGGCTCGGGCGGCAAACGCCGTACGCCCGCAGAGACGTAGTAGCCCGAGCGCTCACGCGCGCGGATCAGCCCGCGGGCTTCCAGCAGGTAATAGGCTTGGAACACTGTGGAGGGGCTGATGCCTCGGGAGGCGCTCGTATGGCGCACCGAGGGCAGACGGTCGCCCGGCTCCAGTACGCCCGTGCGTATCGACTCCGTCATGTCTTCGGCCAAGGCTTCATAACGCTTCATGAGAATTCCTGGTAGACGGTTCGGCGTACTTGAGGCTCCCTCTGATCCGCTTTTTGTCGCAAAAATCTATTTTCTATCTATGTGCTGACTAACTTGAGCCACAGATTGTATAGGTGCGCATACTTCAGCCGAAAAAAAATCTGATCCGGTTTTTTTAATTCCATCTGGTACTTATTGATTTGATCCTTTTTTTTTAAGATGACGCAGTTTGTTTTCGCAGCGCAACTCCACCGGAGCGAGCGAATACGTCGAGGAACCCCATGAACCCCACCGGCCTGTTACTGGCAACTTTCATCCTGTCGATCGCAGGCCTATTCACCTTTATCTGGTCGCTGCGCAAAGGACTGTTCGATGTCGAATCCACGGGCGCGCGCACCATCTTCTCGCCCGGCGAGATCGGCCAGCCCGAAGAGCCCGCCGCCAGCGCCGCGCAGCAGCGCGAGCTGCAGCAGATGGCGGCGCAGCACACCGATTCTGTTGGCGGCGTCACGCCCGCCGAAATGCAGGCGCGCGAGGACGCCGACCGCTCCAGCGCCTTCCCCGCCTTTGTGCTGATCGCCTGCGCCGTGGTCTGGCTCATCGTGGCCTCGGCCGCCGGGCTGCTCAGCTCGCTCAAGCTGCATTGGCCCGACCTGCTCACCGACCAGGCCTGGCTGTCGCTGGGCCGGCTGCGCACCCTGCACCTGAACGCGGTGGCCTACGGCTGGGCACCGCTCGGGCTGCTGGGCCTGGCGATCTGGCTGCTGCCGCGCTTGCTGCAGATTCCGCTGCTGGGCGGGCGCTTGGCCATCGTGGGCGCGCTGATCTGGAACGCCGGGCTGATCGCCGGCCTGGGCGCGATCGCGGTCGGTTTCAACGCGGGCCTGGAGTGGCTGGAGATCCCGTGGCAGATCGGCGGCCTGTTCGCTGTCGGTGGCATGCTGATCGGCCTGCCCATGGCCTTCATGCTCACGCGGCGCAAGGTGCAGCACCTGTACGTGTCCGTCTGGTACATCGGCGCGGCGCTGTTCTGGTTTCCCATACTCTACGTGGTGGCCAAGATCCCGGGCGTGCACTTTGGCGTCGAGCAGGCCACCATGAATTGGTGGTTCGGCCACAACGTGCTGGGCCTGTTCTACACGCCGCTGTCGATCGCCTGCGTGTACTACTTTCTGCCCAAGGTCATCGGACGGCCGGTGCGCTCGTACAACCTGTCGCTGCTCGGTTTCTGGACGCTGGCATTCTTCTACGGCCAGGTCGGTGCGCACCACCTGATCGGCGGGCCCATCCCCGAGTGGTTGATCACGCTGTCCATCGTACAAAGCGTGATGATGATCATCCCGGTGGTGGCGTTCTCGGTGAACCAGCACCTCACCCTCAAGGGCCACTTCAGCGCGCTCAAGCACTCGCATGTGCTGCGCTTCATCTTCTTTGGCGCGGTGATGTACACCATCGCCTCGCTGCAGGGCTCGTTCCAGGCGCTGCGCAGCTTCAACGCGGTCACGCACTTCACGCACTTCACGGTGGCGCATGCGCACCTGGGCATGTATGGCTTCGTGTCGATGGTGATCTTTGGCGGCATCTACTTCGTGATGCCGCGCATCCTCAACGTGCGCTGGCCCCAGCCCGCGCTCATCAGCCTGCACTTCTGGCTGGTGGTGGCGGGCTATGCGGTCTACATGATTACGCTGAGCATCGGCGGCATCCTGCAGGGCCTGGTCCTGCTCGACCCGGCGCGGCCCTTCATGGACTCGGTCGCGGTCACGCTGCCGTGGCTGCAGGGCCGCTCCATCGGCGGCGCGCTGATGACATTGGGCCACCTGGTGTTTGCCTGGCACGTCGTGCTGATCACCGCGCGCTCCCGCGTGCTCACCCACACCGACCGCGTTGCGGTCCCCACTGCTGCCTGACGCCATGGAAAACGAATTCAAACTGCTCAGCGGTGCAATGGTGACCCTGTCGCTGGCCACCTCCGCGATGATCGTCGTGCCCTTTATGCAGCTCAAGGACGAGCCCGCGCCCCAGGCCCTTAAGCCCTACACCAGCCAGGAGCTGCGCGGGCGCGCTGTCTACATGGCCAACGGCTGCATCGCCTGCCACACGCAGCAGCCCAGCACCACCGGCGCGGGCATTGCCGACGCGCAGCGTGGCTGGGGCCGCGCCTCGGTCGCCGCCGACTACCACTACGACAACCCGCCGCTGCTGGGCACCATGCGCACCGGGCCCGACCTGTTCAACATCGGCGTGCGCCAGCCCAGCGCCGATTGGCACCTGGGCCACCTGTTCCAGCCGCGCGCCTACGTGCCCGGCAGCAACATGCCGGCCTACCGCTTTCTGTTCGAGATCAAGAACGAGAAGACTCTGGACAAGGGCGAGCGCCTCGTCACCCTGCCGCCCGGCACCGTGGGCTTTACCGACATCGTCGTGGCGCGGCCCGAGGCGCTGGACCTAGTCGCCTACCTGCAAAGCATGCAGCGCGTCTACCCCGTCCTGACCCCAGCGCAGGCCGAAGCCGCCACCGAGCGCCTGCCCGCCGCACGCCAGGGCAGCGCCCTGCCCGGTGATGTGTCCACCGATGCCCCCACAGGAGCCCGCAATGAAGAAGCCGCCCCCGCAAACCCGTAACAGCGAAAACGCCGACCCGCACGAGCAATACAACCCGGTGCCGCGCGTGGTGATTGGGCTGGTGCTGGCGCTGGTGGTCTGGGCGATTGGCTACATCGTGCTGGCGCGCCCCGACGGCATGGCCGGCCTGGGCGACCAGCGCGTGCCCGTGGCGCTCGCGCCCAACGAGGCGGCGGCGGGTGCGGCCGTCAACGGCGGGCAGCTGTTCGTCGCCAAATGCCAGGCTTGCCACCAGGCTGCGGGGCAGGGCCTGCCGGGCGTGTTCCCGCCGCTGGCCGGGGCCTCGTGGGTCACGGGCGCGCCCGAGGCGCCGCTGCAGATCATGCTGCACGGCCTGAACGGCGCTATCGAAGTCGCTGGCACAACCTACAACGGCGCCATGCCGGCCTTTGGCGAGCAAATGAACGACGCCGAAATCGCCGCCGTGCTGACGCACATCCGCAGCCAATGGGGCAATGCCAGCGCCCCGGTCGATGCTGCCACCGTGCATGCCGCGCGCCAGACCTCGGCCGCGCGCACCGAGCCCTGGAATGGCTCCGCCGAACTGCTTGCGTTCCTGGGTATCGACGCACCCAAGTGATGCAAGCCACTCGAGCACCCAGCGCCGCCCCTTGCGGCCCGCAAGACGCCGAGTCCCGCAGCGGATTCGGGCGCGGCATCCTGGCGACGTTGGCCATTGTCACGCTTGCTCTGGTCTGTTTTGCCTGGGTCACGCACGGCTTTGTCGCCATCACCTCGGATGGCGTACGCCGCGCGGACATCGAGCACACGCCGCGCGCGCTGCCCGACATAGGGCTGGTAAATGCGGCGGGTCAGCCGCTGTCGCTCGCCGACTACGGGCAAGCATCCGACGCCGTAACTTTGGTGACCCTTGTCTACGTACGTTGCCAGACCGTTTGCCTCACGAGCGCCTCCGGGCAATCTTGGCTGCAGGCTGAAATCCAGGCGCGCCAGCTGCAGGGGCGTGTGCGCTTGCTCACGCTGAGTTTTGATCCCAGCGACACGCCAGACGTGCTGGCCCAGTACGCACGCCGGCTCGACGCCCAGTCCGCGCTGTGGCGCTTTGCAGGTGTTCGAGAAGCCGACGATCTGCCGGCGTTGCTGCGGCTGTTCAGCATTGTGGTGCTCCCAGATGGACTGGGCGGCTACGCGCACAATGCCGCGCTGTTCCTGATCGACCAGCGGGGCCGCCTTGTGCGCGCCTACGATGTGGACCGGCCCGACATCGCGCTGGCCGATGTGATCCGGGCACTTCCGCAGGCACCGGGCACATGACGCCGACGCTGCACAAGGGCCTGCGCGTTGTGGTGTGCGATGTCCGCACACCTGTAGCGCTGCTGGCCATACTGGCGCTGGCGCACCCATGGATGGAAGCCACCATGCCCCGGCATATGGGTCTGCAGTTGCCCCTGTTGTTCCTGCTGGGGTGGTGGGCTGCACACTGCTCCGGAAAGCGCCTCACCCAGGCGCTGGCATCCTGGAACGCGCACGGCGCCAATGGCCTGCTCGCAGCGCTGTGCATCACCAGCTTCTGGATGCTGCCCGCGGCGCTCGACCATGCGGTGCTGCACGCGGGCGTGGCGCTGGCCAAGGTGGTCAGCTTGGTCCTTGCGGGGCTGCTGGCGGGACTGTCCTGGCCCGCCGCGAGTCAGGTACTGCGAGCCTTCTTTGCGCTCAACGGATTCTGGATGATGCTTGCTGCCGGACTGCTGTACCAAGAAGCACCGCAGCAACTGTGTAGCGTTTACCTAAGCGATCAGCAAGACGCCGCCGGCCGCTCGCTCGTGGCATGGTCCGCCGTGGGAATGGTGGCATGGTTGGCACAGCTGGGTCGGTATTTGTTCGCTCAGGAAGCGAGCGAAAGCCGCGAGCGCAGTTGGTTTGATGCGTCTTGCGCCCCACCTCACGATGCTTGCCTGCACTCAATCAGACACGGAGAACGACTATGAGGAAGTGCATCCGAGCATACGCATCGTCAGCGCTCGCCGGAAGAAAGCTATCGCATCCCGGGCACCCGAAAGTGGCCAGAGGCAGAGCGCCCAAGCATATTCCCCCCGGAGATGGCTGACGCACTGATCAACGGCCACCAAGCAGATGCAGAAGAAATGACGAAAGCTAAGCCTGGCAGGGAGGTGTTCTTTGTGGAACTTCCTTTGGAGGGGCTTACTGGACCGCGCAGAAGATTGCTAACGAGGTGGAGAAATCAACCATCGTCCATGTAGTTTGTGACAGGGCGATCGCTATCTTGAACGGGCCTTTTCTCACACACGAATTTGTGATTCGTGCAACCGACAGGAAGGAAACTTAAATTGCCGTTGACGAACAAAAACGATGGTGACCAAGGCTGAGGCCCCCCGCCGATCAAAAGCGATCGGGTGGTGTTATTCCCAAAAGGAGGTAGCCCTTGGAACTCCGACATCTGCGTTGTTTTCTGGCCGTTGCCGAGGAACTTCATTTCGCCCGAGCCGCCGAGCGGCTGCATATAGAACAGTCGCCACTGTCACGCGCCATTAAGGAATTGGAAGAGGATCTTGGTGTAGTGCTGTTTGCTCGTACGACGCGCAGCACGCGGTTGACTCGCGCCGGCACTCTGTTCTTGGAGCACGTTCGTCGTGTGTTTTCTGCCCTGGAACAGGCGCGCGACAGTGTGAAAGCAGCGCAAAATGGCTTTCACGGGCAGTTGCGTGTGGCGCTCTCTGATGGCATCACTCCTTCGCGCTTGCCAGCGCTGCTGGCGCTTTGCAGACAGGAAGAGCCAGAAGTTGAACTTCGGTTCTTCGAGGTACCTGTGTCGCAGCAGATCAAAGGTTTGCATGACGATCTGTACGACGTAGGATTTGCTCAATCCGACGAAGTCGGTGATGGCATCGACACCATCCCCGTCTGGAGCGACGCACTTATGGTGGCGGTGCCGGCGCGGCATCCACTGCTGGCCCACAAGCGCATTCCGCTGGACGAATTGCTGCGCTATCCGCTGGTCTTGTGCGATCCGCATGCATGCGAAGGCCACGCCAAGCACGTTGATCGGGTATTGCGCCGAGCGACCGCGGAGCCGCTGGTTGCAGAGCGGGTCGCTACGTGCGATCTGATGATGGCGCTGGTATCGGCGGGCTTGGCCATCGGACTGACGGGCGAAGCGCATATCGCTTCCAGCCGTGAATCGGGCGTGGTGGCCCGGCCGTTGGCATCGCGCGTGCCGCCTTTGACAACGTACCTGCTGCGCCTCGAAGGCAACTCGTCCGATGTGCTGGCGCGGTTCATTGAGCGCGTGCAGGCCATCGAGTCACCTGAGTCGCCCAGGCCCATACCGGACCAGCGTCCCGATCCACCGGAGGAACCGATGCAATGAAGAAGATCATCCCCTTCCTGTTCGCGGCGGCCCTGACGGCCTGCGGCCAGTCCGAAACGCCTCAAAAGACGAACAACCCGGAAGCGAGTATCCCAACGGTGGAAGAACTGGCGGCCAACCCCGAACGACTTAAAGAACTGCGCCAGCAATGCAAGACCGACCGTCCCAGACTGGGTGACGTGCTGTGCAACCGGGTGGCCGAAGCCACGCGCAAGCGGTTTTATGGCGATGGCGAAACTTCCTACACACCGCCAAAAGGGTCGCCCAAGTTCTGATCGTTGGCAGTTCGCAGCATTCACTTCCTTTTTCTGATCGATACGCCGCAACGCGTCCGCGCTTGCGGCGTTTTTCTTCGCTTCGACGCTGCCTGAATTCATGCCTTTTGGTCGACCTTTCTGTCGATAACGGTCTTTGACGGGCACTGACCCGGCACCGATCCTGACGCATGCGGCACGTCCTTGTGCCGCTTCTTCCATGAGGAAGCAGCGCAGGAGAAATCGGAGGCCAGGCTATGCAAGGGACGAACGTGCTGTTCGGTCAGATCGCCGTCGTATTCGGCATCGTGATCGCCGGTGTGTGGGGCGCCACACAATGGACAGCCGCCGCCCTGGGCTATCAACTACGCCTTGGCTCGCCCTGGTTCGATCTTCTTGGCACGCCGGTCTATCACCCGTGGAAGCTGTTTGAGTGGTGGTTCTTCTTCGATGCCTATGCGCCCCGCATCTTTGACACCGGCGGCGCCATCGCGGGCGGCAGCGGCTTGGTGGCGGTGGTGGTCGCCATCGGCATGTCGATCTGGCGCTCGCGCCAATCGCGGCTGGTCACGACCTACGGCTCGGCACGCTGGGCGAATGCGGATGACATACGCAAAGCCGGCCTCACGCAGCCGGCCGGCGTGTTCCTCGGCCAGCACGACCGCCAGTATCTGCGCCATGAAGGCCCGGAACACATCCTGACCTTTGCGCCCACGCGCTCGGGCAAGGGCGTCGGACTGGTGGTGCCCACGCTGCTTTCGTGGCCCGCATCCGCCGTCATCCACGACATCAAAGGCGAGAACTGGCAGATCACCGCCGGCTGGCGTTCGCGCTTTTCGCACTGCCTGCTGTTCAACCCTACAGATAGCCAATCGGCCGCGTACAACCCGCTGCTGGAGGTTCGGCGCGGCGCGCATGAAGTGCGCGACGTGCAGAACATTGCGGACATTCTGGTCGATCCCGAAGGTGCGCTGGAGAAACGCAACCATTGGGAAAAGACTTCGCACGCGCTGCTGGTCGGAGCCATCCTGCATGTGCTGTACGCCAGCGAGGACAAGACCTTGCGCGGCGTCGCCAACTTCCTGTCCGACCCGGCCAGCCCATTCGAGCTGACCTTGCACCGGATGATGACCACGCCGCACCTCGGCGATCGCCCGCACCCGGTGGTGGCTTCCGCTGCGCGCGAAGTGCTCAACAAGTCGGACAACGAACGCTCCGGCGTGTTGAGCACCGCCATGTCGTTCCTCGGCCTATACCGAGATCCGACGGTGGCCGAAGTCACGTCGCGCTGCGATTGGCGCATCGCCGACTTGATTGCTTCCGAGCATCCGGTGTCGCTGTACCTGGTGGTGCCACCCTCGGACATCAGCCGCACCAAGCCGCTCATCCGACTGATCCTCAACCAGATCGGGCGACGGCTCACGGAATCGCTCGACGGCTCCGACGGCATCGAACGTCGGCACAAGTTGCTGCTGATGCTCGATGAGTTCCCGGCGCTGGGCCGGCTCGACTTCTTCGAGACGGCGCTTGCCTTCATGGCCGGCTACGGCATCCGCAGCTTCCTGATCGCGCAGAGCCTGAACCAGATCGACAAGGCGTATGGGCAGAACCATTCGATTCTGGACAATTGCCACGTCCGCGTGACGTTCGCGACCAACGACGAACGCACAGCAAAACGGATCTCCGAAACGCTCGGTACCGCGACGGAACTGCGCGCACAGCGCAACTACGCGGGCCACCGGCTCGCGCCGTGGCTGGGGCACCTCATGGTGTCGCGGCAGGAAACCGCACGGCCGCTGTTGACGCCGGGCGAAGTCATGCAGCTTCCGCCCGACGAGTCGGTGGTGATGGTGTCCAGCTTGGCGCCGATCAAGGCGCAGAAGCTGCGCTACTACGCCGACGCCAACTTCAAGCAGCGTGTCTTGCCGCCGCCGGTGCTTGCGGCCGGGCGCTATGCCGATACGCCGCCATTGCGGCCCGATGACTGGCGTGGCTTGGCGATTCCGGCCGCTCCGGCTACGCCCGCATCCGCCGCACACCTCTTCAGCGATGACACCGGCGCCGCAGATGAGGGTGGCCCGCGCCGGCAGCCGGAGCTATCCGAGGTCGTCGAATACAGCCCCGAACCGCAGTTCGCAGGCGACGACCTGGCGCTGCTCGATGACGACGACTTCCCGCTGCCGCTTCCCGGCCAACTCGATCCGGCCATGCAGCGCACGGCTCGGCTGGCTTCCCTCGACCCCAACGACGGAATCGACCTATGAGCCAATACCGCCTCAACCTATTCATTCAGTCCGAGCACGCCAAACGCCTCGACGAACTGGCCGCCAAGAAAGGCGTGTCGAAATCGTCCATCGTGTCGGCTGCACTGGCGTCCTGGCTGTCGCCGGATGCGGGCGACCAGCGCGAGGCGGCTATCGCCAAGCGGCTGGATCGGCTGTCGCGGCAGACCGAGCGGCTGGAGCGCGATCAGAACATCCAGATCGAGACGCTGGCGCTGTTCGTCCGCTACTTCCTGACCGTCAGCACACCCGTTCCCGAGGCCCACCAAGAAGCTGCCCGTGCCCAGGGCAAGGCACGCTTTGAGCAGTTCATCGAACAGTTGGGCCGCCACCTGTTACGCGGCCGCAGCCTCGTGCGCGATGTGGTGGAGGAACTGCACCCTGACCCCGTGCACATGGACGATACGGCGGTGCGGGCTGAAGCACAGGAGCGTGCCTCATGAGCGCCCACATCTCCACTGCCGGGCAACGCCCACCCGAACCCCGTTCATCTTCCGCCACTTCACTGGATCGCCGCATCCAGATGCTGCGCACGGCGATGGGGCCGCTGATCGCCGCCGCGCTGGAAGACCCGGACGTGGTGGAGATCATGCTCAACCCTGACCGGACATTGTGGATTGATCGTCTGTCGTCGGGTCGCGCCCCGATGGGCGTGGAACTGTCCGAGGCCGATGGCGAGCGCATCATCCGCCTGGTCGCGGCCCACGTCGGTGCGGAAGTGCATCGCGGCCAGCCGCTGCTGAGTGCCGAGTTGCCGGAGACCGGCGAACGCTTCGAGGGCATCCTGCCGCCCGCCGCGCCGGGGCCTGCCTTTGCGCTGCGCAAGCGCGCCGTGAGCATCATTGGCCTGGATCAGTATGTCGCCGACGGCATCTTGACCTCTGGCCAGGCGGACTTCCTGCGTCGCGCAGTGCGCGAGCGGCAGAATATCCTGATCGCCGGCGGCACCAGCACCGGCAAGACCACGCTGGCCAATGCGTTGCTGGCCGAGATCGCCGCTACGGGTGATCGCGTGCTGGTGCTTGAAGACACCATCGAACTGCAATGCGCGGCGCGCGACCACGTGCCGCTGCGCACACGTGCTGGCGTCGTGACGATGAACGAGCTGGTGCGCTCCGCCATGCGGATGCGCCCGGACCGCGTGGTCGTCGGCGAGGTGCGCGGCGGCGAAGCGCTGGACCTCATCAAGGTCTGGGGCACCGGTCACCCCGGTGGCATCGCCACGATCCACGCCAGTTCGGCGCTCGGCGCGCTGCTGCGTGTGGAGCAACTGATTCTCGAAGTCGCGGTGAACCCGCCGCGCGCGCTGATCGCCGAGGCGGTCAACGTCGTGGTGTTCATCGCTGGTCGCGGCCGCAAGCGCCGCGTCGAGACCATCGCCCGCGTCACCGGCTTCGACGGTGTGGGCTACCGGCTGGCCGAAGCATTGGAAGCCCCGTTTCCCGAGCTGTCGCCGTTGCCCGCCATTTCTTCCCTGTCCTCAACCACTCCTGGAGAACTGCCATGACGCATACCCATGCTTTCCGTCTTTCTGTAAATCCGCTTCCGTACCTGTGGCGGCTGCGCAGCCTTGCCCGGCCTGCAGGTCAAGGCCTGTTGCTCGCCGCGTTGATGCTGTTCCTGGCCGGTACCGCGCAGGCCGCCGGTTCCTCGATGCCGTGGGAGGGACCGCTGACGTCCATCCTCGAATCCATCCAGGGGCCGGTGGCTCGGATCATTGCCGTGATCATCATCATTTCCACCGGTTTGGCGCTGGCCTTCGGTGACACGTCGGGCGGCTTCCGCAAGCTGATCCAGATCGTCTTCGGTCTGACGATCGCATTCGCTGCGTCCTCGTTCTTCCTGTCGTTCTTCAGCTTCTCCGGCGGGGCTGTCGTATGAGCGCGGGAATGGATGCCCACAGCGGGTTCGCACCGGGCTTCGAGGTGCCGCTGCATCGCTCGTTGACAGAACCGATCCTGCTGGGCGGCGCGCCACGCGCGGTCGCGATTGCCAACGGCACGCTGGCCGCTGCGGTCGGCATCGGCCTGCAACTCTGGATTCCAGGCTTGTTGCTGTGGATCGTCGGACACTCACTGGCGGTCTGGGGCGCGCGATTCGACCCGCAGTTCATGCAGGTCTTCGCCCGGCACATCAAGCACAAACCGCTGCTGGACGTGTGAGGAGGATGCCATGCTGAATCTCGCCGAATACCGCCAGCGGCCCGCTCTACTGGCCGACTGGTTGCCCTGGGCCGGCCTGATGGCGTCCGGTGTGGTGCTCAACAAGGATGGATCGTTCCAACGCACGGCGCGCTTTCGGGGGCCAGACCTGGACAGCGCCACACAAGGCGAGTTGATCGCCACGTCGGCGCGGCTGAACAACGCACTGCGGCGCCTGGGGTCGGGTTGGGCTTTGTTCGTTGAAGCCGAACGGCGTGTCGCCGCTGACTATCCCGCCTCCGAGTTTCCCGAACCGCTGTCCTGGCTGGTGGACGAGGAACGCCGGGCTTCGTTCGAGGAAGACCACAGCCACTTCGAGAGCGGCTATCACCTGACGCTGGTCTACCTGCCGCCCGAGGAATTGCGTGCCCGGGCCGCCAAGTTGCTATACGAGAACACACCGCAAAGCGGCGTGGACTGGCGCGAGCGGCTCGCCTCCTTCGCGGCGGAAACGGATCGCTTCTTCGATCTGCTCGATGGCGTGATGCCCGAGGTTGCCTGGCTGGATGACAGCCAGACCTTGACCTACCTGCACGCAACCATCTCGACCCGTCGTTATCGCATTGGTGTGCCGGAGCATCCCTTCCATTTGGATGCGTTGCTGGCCGATTCGGCGCTGGTGGGTGGGCTGGCGCCGATGCTAGGCGACCAGCATTTGCGCGTGGCATCGGTGCGTGGCTTTCCGCCCTCGACCTGGCCGGGCTTGCTCGACGACTTGAACCGCCTGGGCTTTGCCTACCGCTGGTCCACGCGCTTCATCTGCATGGACAAGGCCGAATCCGAGAAGGAGCTTGGCAGGCTGCGTCGCCAGTGGTTCGCCAAGCGCAAGAACGTGGTGGCGTTGCTGCGCGAGACTATCTTTCAGCAAGAAAGCCCGCTGGTCGATACCGAAGCCAGCAACAAGTCGGGCGACGCCGATGCCGCCCTGCAGGAGCTGGGCAGCGATCAAGTCGCCTTCGGCTATGTCACCGCGACCGTGACGGTGATTGATGCCGATGCCGGTGCGGCCGACGAGAAGCTGCGCATGGTGGAGCGCGTCATCCAAGGACGTGGTTTCGTCACCATCCCCGAAACACTCAACGCCGTGGACGCCTGGCTGTCCTCGATTCCGGGCAACGCCTACGCTAACGTGCGCCAGCCCATCGTCTCGACGTTGAACCTGGCGCACATGATGCCGGTGTCGGCTGTATGGGCGGGGCCGGAGAAGAACGATCACCTCGATGGCCCACCGCTGATCGTCACGCGCACCGATGGCGCCACGCCGTTCCGGCTGGTGACGCACATCGGCGACGTGGGCCACACACTTGTCGTGGGGCCGACCGGTATGGGCAAGTCGGTGCTGCTTGCCACGCTGGCGATGCAGTTCCGCCGTTACCCCGGCTCACGCATCTTCGCCTTCGACATGGGACGCTCGATGCGGGCCACCATCCTCGGACTGGGCGGCGAGCACTACGACTTGGGCAACGACGGCACCATCGCCTTCCAGCCCCTGGCCCGCATCGACCAGGAGGGCTACCGTACCTGGGCCAGCGAATGGATCGAAGGCCGCCTGCTGCATGAAGGCGTGGCGGTCGGTCCCGACGAGAAGGCGGCCATCTGGTCAGCACTCGGAAGCCTCGCCGGTGCGCCCGTGGAGCAACGCACGCTCACGGGTTTGTCGGTGCTGCTGCAATCGAACGCGCTGCGCCAGGCGCTCGCGCCCTATGTGTTGGGCGGCGCGCACGGCAAGCTGCTGGACGCAGATTCGGATCGCCTGGGGTCTGGCTCGGTGCAGTGCTTCGAGATGGAAGAGCTGATGCACAGCAAGGCCGCGGTGCTGGCCGTGCTGGGCTATCTGTTCGCGCGCTTCGATGAGCGGTTCGATGGCGCACCAACGCTGCTGATCCTCGACGAGTCCTGGTTGTTCCTCGACGACCCGGTGTTCGCCGCGCGCATCCGCCAGTGGCTCAAGACTCTGCGCAAGAAAAACGTCAGCGTCATCTTCGCCACGCAGAGCCTGGCCGACATCAAGGATTCGAGCATCGCGCCCGCCATTATCGAAAGCTGCGCGAGCCGCATCTTCTTGCCCAACCCGCAGGCCACCGAACCGCAGATCCGCACGATCTACGAAGGCTTCGGCTTGAACTCGCGGCAGATCGGCATCGTTGCCGAAGCGGTGCCCAAGCGCGACTACTACTACCAGTCGCGGCTAGGCAACCGGCTGTTCGATCTCGACCTAGGACCGGCGACGCTGGCCTTTGTGGGCGCTTCCTCGCCGCAGGAGCAGCGTGACATCGACAGGTTGCTGCTGGATGCCGGTGCGCCCGGTTTCGCGGGCGCCTGGCTGCGCCATCGAAAGCTCGATTGGGCGGCCGACCTGCTGCCTTCGTTCCCCGGCCTCGCGCCGGATTCCTCTCATATCGCTGACGACCCACAGGAGAACCTGCCATGAAGAAGCGTCTTCTCGCCGCCGCTATCGCGGCCGTGCTTTGCACCGCCACCCCTGTCCATGCGCAATGGGTTGTCATCGACCCCACGAACCTCGCGCAGAACATCCTCACCGCTGCCAACACGCTGGAGCAGATCACAAACCAGATCAAGCAATTGCAGAACCAGGCGCAGTCGCTGATGAACCAGGCGAAGAACCTGACCAGCCTGGACTTCAGTGCGTTGAATGAGCTTCGCGCGGCGTTGTCGGCAACGAACCAGTTGATTCAGCAGGCCCAAGGCCTGGCGTTCAACGTGCAGCAGATGGAAACCGAATTCCAGCGGCTCTATCCCGAGTCATACACGGCCGCTATCTCAGGAACACAGATGGCGACCGATGCGCGGTCGCGCTGGCGCAGTTCGCTCGAAGCATTGCGCACGGCCACCAAGGTGCAATCGCAGGCGGTGCAGAACTTCGCGTCCGACGAGCGGGCTCTAACTGATCTGGTGAACCGCAGCCAGTCGGCTGTCGGTGCCTTGCAGGCTACGCAGGCGACCAACCAGCTGCTGGCATTGCAGGCGCGGCAATCGATTCAGGCGCAGCAGCTTCAGATCACGCAGGATCGCGCCGCCTCTCTGGAGCTGGCGCGCCAGGCGGCAGCGACCGAGCGTGCCCGTGAGGTACGGCGGCGTTTTCTTGGAGACGGCACGCCGTACACGCCACATCCCGTGCAGTTCTACGGCAACTGACGGGGCCATGCCATGAATGACGTGACGGTCATCGACCGCTTTCTGGACACATTCTCGCGCTACATCGACTCGGGCTTCGGCCTGCTGCAAGGTGAGGTGGCGTTTCTGACGGCGACGTTGATCGTCATCGACATGACGATTGCGGGCCTGTACTGGGCCATGAGCCATGCCACCGGCCAGGGTGACGACGTGATCGCCAAGCTGCTGCGCAAGGTGCTGTATGTCGGTGCCTTCGCCTACATCATCGGCAACTTCAACACGCTGGCCAGCATCGTGTTTCGCTCCTTCGCCGGGCTGGGCCTGACCGCCACCGGCTCGACCATGACGATGGAGAACTTTCTCCAGCCCGGACGGCTGGCGAAGACCGGCATCGACGCGGGTGCGCCGATCTTGGAGCAGATCGGCGACATGGCGGGCTTCCCCGAGGTGTTCGTCAATCTCGATCCCATCGTGGTGATGTTCATCGCTTGGCTCACCGTCATCCTGTGTTTCTTTGTGCTGGCTATCCAGCTTTTCATCACGCTGATCGAGTTCAAGCTGACCACGCTCGCCGGCTTCGTTCTGGTGCCGTTCGCGCTTTGGAACAAGACCTCGTTCCTGGCCGAGAAGGTGCTGGGCAACGTGGTGTCGTCGGGCGTCAAGGTTCTGGTGCTGGCGGTGATCGTCGGAATCGGCTCGGGGTTGTTTGCCGAGTTCCAGGTGCACCCTGACGAACCTTCAATCGACCACGCGCTGGTGGTGATGCTGGCCTCGCTCACGCTGCTGGCCCTGGGCATCTTCGGACCGGGTGTTGCCACGGGGTTAATTTCTGGCGGGCCACAGTTGGGCGCTGGCGCGATGGCCGGTGCCGCGATGGGTGTGGCGGGAACGGCTGTAGCTGTCGGTGCCGTTGCGACGGGTGTCGGCGGCGCCATAGCTGCCGGGGCGCGCATGGCACCGGGCGCCGCGAAGATGGCCGGAAGCGGCGCGCGTTCGATGGCTTCGACGGCCAGCAGCGCGAAGTCGGCATTCCAAACCGGCTCGGCAAGTGCAGGCGGCGGCCTCAAGGGCGCGGCGGCCGGTTTCGGCAACGTCGCCAAGACCGGCGCGCAAGCCGCAGGGCAGAAGGTCGCTGCCGGTGCGCAATCCATTAAGACGCGGACCGCCGCTGCCTTCAAGCCAGATGCCCTTGCGTCCGGTGGAGGTGCCAGTTCCAGCGCAGCGGGTACTGGCGACAGTGCCGCCGCTCCCGCAAACACCGCGCAGCCCGCCTGGGCCAAGCGCCTGCACCGCAAGCAACAGCTCACCCATGCCGCTACGACCGTCGCCCACACGCTGCGCGGTGGCGACAGCGGCAGCTCGGGCAGCAGCCCCAGCTTGCGTGATTCCGATTCATACGGAGATAACGCCATGCGATTCAAACGACCCCAGGTGCGCTATGCGGATACACCGCAGCCTGCCACCCCGTACCAGTCTGCCGCACAGGTCTGGGACGACCGCATCGGCTCATCGCGGGTGCAGGCGAAGAACTGGCGACTGATGGCCTTCGGTTGCCTGGCGCTGGCCTTGCTGATGGCCAGTGGTCTGGTGTGGCGCTCGGCGCAGTCCATCGTCACGCCCTTCGTGGTGGAGGTAGACAGTGGTGGCCAGGTGCGGGCCGTGGGCGAAGCGGCCACGCCATACAAGCCCAACGATGCGCAGACCGCGCACCACCTGGCACGCTTTGTCGGTCTCGTGCGCTCGCTGTCCATCGACCCCATCGTCGTGCGGCAGAACTGGCTCGATGCCTACGACTACACCACCGACCGCGGCGCGGCGGTACTCAACGACTACGCCCGCGTGAACGATCCCTTCGCACGCATCGGCAAGGAGTCGGTGACGGTGCAGATCACCAGCGTGGTCCGCGCCAGCGACACGTCGTTCAGCGTGCGCTGGACGGAACGCCGCTTCGTCAACGGCGCGGCGGCCGGACTAGAACGGTGGACGGCAGCCGTCTCCATCGTGCTGCAAACCCCGCGCACCGAAGAGCGCCTGCGCCGCAACCCGCTGGGCATCTACGTCAACGGGTTGTCGTGGAGCCGTGAACTCGATTCTTCCGAAGGAACCAAACCATGAAACCGTTTTTACGCATCTACGTCTTTGTATCCCTGTTTGCTGCCCTCGCGAGCTGCGCCACGCAGGGCAAGCCACCGCCGACCATCACGCTGGACGAACCGGTTGCGGCACAGCAGTTGCCGGAGCCACCCAAGCCCATCGAAGTGGTCACGGTGCCGCAGCTATTGGCATTGCCGGCGCAATTGAAGCCACTACCGGACATGGAAGACGCCAAGCCTGCGCCGGAGCCTGTCGACGAGAAGGCCCGGGTATCGCGCGCCAATCAGGACGCCCGCATGGCGCCAACGCGCGAGGGCTATGTCAATGCAATCCAGGTCTGGCCGTTCACCGATGGCGCGCTCTACCAAGTCTATGCCAGTCCAGGCCGGGTGACGGTCATTGCGCTGCAACCTGGCGAGCAACTGGTGACGGTCGCCGCCGGCGATACCGTGCGCTGGATCGTGGGCGACACGTCCAGCGGCTCCGGTGCCCATCTGCGCGTGAGCGTGCTGGTCAAGCCGACGCGCACGGGCCTCAAGACCAATCTGGTCCTCACCACCAGCAGGCGCACGTATTTGATCGAGCTGACTTCGACCGAGAAGGCCTGGATGGCATCGGTGTCCTGGGACTACCCGAAGGACCGCATGCTGGCGTTGCAGCGCCAAGCGCAAGCCGCGACCGCCGCCGCGCCGGTCGATGCGGGACTGTCGCTGGAGAACATTCGCTTCCGCTATGCGATCAGCGGCAGCAATCCTTCATGGAAGCCGGTGCGCGCCTTCGACGATGGGGAGAAGGTCTACATCCAGTTCCCCGGCGGCATCGCGCAGGGCGAGTTGCCCCCGCTGTTCGTCATCGGTGCGCAGGGCGACGGGCAACTGGTGAACTACCGCTTCCGCTCGCCGTACTACATCGTGGATCGGCTGTTCGGCGCGGCCGAGCTGCGCCTTGGCGCGGACAAGGGCGAGGTGGTGCGCATCGAGCGCACGGATGGCCGGAGGAATTGACCATGAGCCAGGACACTACCGCCGATATCCCTGTGCCCGACGTGCCGCCGAAGACCGCGCCCGAGAACGTGCTGCTGCGGGCGCAGCCGCGCCCGGTCACGCGCTTGAACCGGCGCATGTTCGCGGCGCTCGCGGGAGGCTTGGTTGTCGCCGTGCTGGGTGCCTTGATGTGGTCGCTGCAACCGCAGCGGCGAGGGGCCAGCGAATCGGCAGAGCTGTACAACACCGATCGTGTGTCGCGTTCGGAAGGACTCAACCAGTTGCCTGCCGACTATTCCAAGCTACCACCGGCTGATGTGCCGCAGTTGGGCCCGCCGCTGCCGGGTGACCTGGGACCAGCCATCCTCAAGGCCGAACAGCAGACGCAGGGCTATGGCTACCAGCAACCGGGGCATGATCCGGCCGAGGCCGCGCGTCTGGCCCGCTTGAAGGAAGCCGATGAAGCGGCAGCTTCGTCGGTGTTCTTCCGCTCGGGTGGGCAGAAGGTGGCGTCTACGGCGTCGCCTGCACCGGCGCTGGCGACCGGCTCAGCCGCGAATTCCGCCTTCGATCCGATGGCCGCTGGCCCAGCCTCGACGGCGGCGGCAGATCCCACCGCAGCACAGAACCGCCAGGATCAGAAGGAGGCGTTTCGGTCACAAGCCAGTTCCGCGCAAACGCGCAATTCCGGTTCGCTGCAAATGCCCGCTTCGCCGTATCAGGTGATGGCAGGGACGGTGATTGCTGCAGCCCTGGTGACGGGCATCAAGTCGGATCTACCGGGCGATGTGATCGCCACGGTGACAGAGCCGGTGTACGACACGGCGACCGGCAAGTTCCTGCTGATCCCGCAGGGTTCGCGCATCCTGGGCAAATACAACAGCCAGGTCAGCTATGGGCAGAGTCGCACGCAGGTGGTGTGGAACCGGATCATCCTGCCGGACACGTCTTCGTTGACGTTGGACAACCTCGTGGGCACCGATCCGGCCGGTTATGCCGGGCTGGAAGACGGCGTGAATTGGCATTGGGATCGCATCCTTGCTGGCGCGGCGCTGACGACGTTGCTGGGCATCGGTGCCGAGCTGGCCGCGCCGGAGAACCGGCAGGATGGAGATCGGGTCATCATCGCCGGGCGCGATGGCCTGCAGGACAGTGTGAACCAGGTGGGCCAGGAGATGACCCGGCGCAACATGAATATCCAGCCGACCTTGACCAGCCGGCCCGGCCTGCCGGTGCGCATCATCGCCAACCGGGATTTGGCACTTCGACCGTACCAGCCGCTTTTCTTCAATCGAGGTGCGACACGATGAGTGCGCAAAACAAGACGCTACGGCTTGGGCCGCTGCCCAAAACCGAGAGCGTCAAGCTGACCTTTGTCTGTCCGCTCAGCCTGAAAGCCGACCTCGACCGCTATGCCGCGCTGCACGCGCAGACACATGGCGAGGCGGTTGATGCCGTGACGTTGATCCCGTACATGCTGGAGGCGTTCATGGCGGGGGATCGAGGATTCAGGAAGGGGAGTGCGGGCAAAGTCGCGCCCCCGAAACCAGGCTGACGATGCACAGCACCCACGCTAACCAACCCTCGAACGCGCAGCCCAACGCTGTGCGTTCTTCGTTCTGGATAGGGTGCGAAGATTGACTATGATGATCAAATAAGCACTGCGGTCCACCGGCATGTGTCCCTGCTACAACGCGACCCGGCTTTCTTTCTCAAGGCTCTTATGTGGCACCCAGCCCACATTGCCGCACTTACTCCAGTCGGCCCGAAACAGAGCTAACCTATTGCTCCATATACGGTTTCAAGGCCTGCATCATCTCCACGAGGGGCTTGACACCGGACATTTTTTAGGTGCACGAAATGGCGGGTGAACCCGGTCCAACCGTCCACATCCATCAGCAGTTCGGTGATTTTGATGCGCGGCAGCAGATTGCCGGCCTGGTCGATCAGCGCCTGCGCAGCCTCCGGCACCACTGGGTCCTGCGGCGTGATTTTCAAGCCGGTATCGGTGATGATCGCGTCCGGCAGCTCGTTGGCCAGCGCAAGCCGGTTGACCGTGGCCAACTGCTGATTCAACAAAAGAACCCGCTCAAGTAGGTACTGGTCGAGGTCCGGGTTAATTGCTATGGGCAGCGCGCGCGCTTTTTGGAGTGTGCTGAATTTCTCCGGTGGAAGCAAATAGTCCTCGAAATCCCTGAACTGGCGCGAACCCTCAACCCAGATGTCGCCAGAGCGCAGTGCGTTTTTCAGCTCCGAGAGCATGCAAATTTCATAGAAGCGGCGATCGATACCCTCGTCGGTGATGACCAGCGGCTTCCATCGCGCTTTGACGAACGCGATCGGGGCATCGTCCGGCACCTTGCGCGATCCGGTCGCATTCATCTCGCGCACCATGTCGATGGCGTCCAGGACGGCCTGCGCCGCCGGCGCAGCCTTCAGTTTGAGCACGTCAAGCAACTCCGGGGTGTAACGGCGCAGCATGCTGTAGTGGTCACCGACCAGGTGCAGATGGTCGAATGTCGCAGGTTGGGCGAGTTGGGCTGCGTCGGTGACGCTTTGTGCGAATTCGGCCCACGGAATCACGGCCTCGATGGCGGCATACGGGTCGCCGCCCGACTCTTTGGCTTCGACGAGCGCGCGGCCGACCTTCGAATACAACCGCACCTTGTCGTTGATCGCCTTCCCCTGCTTCTGAAACCGCTCCTGATGCTTGTTCTTGGCGGCGCTGAACAGCTTGATCATGATCCGGTCGTGCAAGTCAATCAGCTCGTCGATGACGGTGGCCATGCCTTCAATCGACAGAGCGACCAGGGTCGCGTAGCGTCGTTCGTCCTCGAACTTGGCCAGATCGTAAGGCTGCATCTGCGCCCCTTCCCGTGCCATCTTCAACAGCCGATTTTGATGAATCTGGCGGCCGATCCCGTCCGGTAACGCGAGCGACTGAAATATTTTCAGGCGCTCAATGTGCTCTCTCATGTGCCGTGAATTTGGTCTTCGCGGTGACTGGCGCAGCCACATCATCCAGGTGATATTCGTGTCGGGGGTGACGTTCAGCAAATTGTCCAATCCACGCTTGTGGTGCGGCTGCAGCGGCTCCAGCAATGCCCGGTAGATGCGCCGATTGGCGCGCGTCACGGCTTCGGCGCATGCCCGTTCGATGACGGTGATCGCCGGCAGAATGACACGCTGTCGCCGCAAGGCTTCCAGCGACTCAATCGCGAGTACCATTCCCTTGTCGGTTTGCATGGCGAGGTCGGCAAGGCAGTGCACCAGCTTACGAAAATCCGGCAGGCCAAACGTGGACAGCGAGAGATAGGCGCGGATCTCCTGAAAATGTTCGCGCCGCGTCTCGTCGCGGACGCCGTATTGTGGCCAGGCGGCGGCGTCGCTTTGCACTTGGCGAGCGATCCACTGGATTACCGGGGCCGGCACCGGCATGTCGCCGGCCAGCGCATAGCCCGGATAACGCAGCAGGCACAATTGGACGGCGAAACCGATCCGGTTGGCGTCGCCGCGGCGCTGCCGGATCATGGATAAATCGGACTCGGTGAAGCTGTAATGCAAGATGAGGTCGTCCTGACTTTCCGGGAGTGCCAATAGGCTGTCCCGCTCCGTTGCGGAAAGTATTGATCGGCGTGCCATGCGTTACGCCATCCTGTCGGCGCAATGGCGCCTCATGTCGGCCTGGTCCCGCCGATTCGCGCGATGGTTTCAATCAGCGTGGTTCGCTTGACCCCAAAGGTTCGACATATAGCCGCCTTGGACATGCCCCCGCCCAGCGCGGTAAGGATGGACTCCAATTTTTCGCCGGTGATGACAGGCGGCCGGCCACCGATGCGACCGCGCCGCCGCGCCGCCGCCAGTCCAGCGCTCACGCGCTCCCTGGTCAAGGCCCGTTCGTACTGAGCCAGTGCGCCGAAAACATGAAACAGCAATTCGCCGGAAGGTGTTGTAGTGTCCATGCCTTCGGTCAGTGAACGAAAGGCAACCTGCCTGTCTTTCAGCGTGTTCACGATGGCAAGCAGGTGTGGCAGTGAGCGCCCGAGTCGATCGAGCTTCCAGACGACAAGCACGTCGCCAGGCCGCAGAAATTCGAGCGCCTGGGCCAGGCCAGGTCGATCATCCTTGGCGCCGGAGGCGCGATCTTCATACAGGTGACGGGTATCGACACCCGCCGCCTGCAGCGCATCGCGCTGCAGGTTGGTGTTTTGGCGGTCCGACTCGGACGAAACCCGCATGTAGCCTACAAGCATGTACGGAAAACCTATAAAGTGTGATTGCCGTATGCTACACCATGACGACATAGTTTTCCGTACACTTTACAAGCCTTTGCGAGTAAGCTTCCGGTGTCGCCTGCCGGCCTGTCGGGAAACACTTGTTTTACGACAGGCACCATTCGAACAAGAGCGGACATTTGTCGTGCACGCCAGCAGCAAGGTGAGCTGGGATAATATTCGCAGCGACAACAAATCCAGTGGCGATGTGCCGCCCTTTGGCCGTGGCCCGTGGCAGTGGAAAAGTGGATTTAAAACAACAAGAACGATTTGAATACAGATAGGAGACGTTTTGAAATATTCGACTTTTCATCGTGGGCCGCAGATATGGCCCCAGACTGCCATCGCGCTGGCGTTGACGGCTGCATTCAACCTGAATGCCCACGCGCAACAAGAAAAAATACTGCCGGCGGTCGAGGTAATCGGCACCACGCCGCTGCCTGGCATCGGCCAGCCACGCAACGAGATCGCGGCACCGGTACAAAGTGCCAGAAGCCGCGACCTCGAGCGCAGTGGCGCGCTGGAGTTGGGCGACTTCATGAACCGCAGGCTGGGCAGCGTGCATGTCAATGAAATGCAGGGCAATCCATTCCAGATGGATGTCAACTATCGCGGCTATACCGCGTCGCCGCTGCTGGGTACGCCGCAGGGCTTGTCGGTGTACATGGATGGCGTGCGCATGAATCAGCCGTTTGGCGATGTGGTGAGCTGGGATCTGATTCCGCGCGCGGCGATCTCGTCGATGACCCTGATCCCGGGTTCGAACCCGCTGTTTGGCCTGAATACTCTGGGCGGCGCGCTGTCGGTGCAGACCAAGGACGGCAGAAGCGATCCGGGGACATCGCTGCAGACCACTGTCGGCAGCAATGCGCGGCGTGCAGTCGAGTTTGAGCATGGCGGTTTTAACGACAAGGGTCTGGACTGGTATCTGACAGGCAACCTGTTCAAGGAACGCGGCTGGCGCGATGATTCTCCGTCCGATGTGCGCCAGTTGTTCAGCAAGCTGGGCTGGCGCGGCGGCGCCACCGACCTGAAATTGACGCTGGCACATGCCGACAATCGATTGACCGGCAACGGTCTGCAAGAGCAAAGCTTGCTGGCGCGCGACCGGGCCAGCGTGTACACCAAGCCGGATCTGACGCAGAACCGTTCCACGCTGCTCAATCTGGCGGCAAGCCACGGATTCAATGACAATCTGCTGTTCTCCGGCAATGCGTATTACCGCAATATCAAGACCTCGACCTTCAATGGGGATATCAACGAGGAGGTGCTGGACCAGGATGTGTATCAGCCCGGTGAAAATGCATCGAACACGCCCTTTCCATCCTTGCGCTGCATCGAGCAATCGCTGCAAAACGATGAGCCGGCCGAGAACTGCAATGGCTTGATCAACCGCAGCCAGAGCTCGCAACAGAACTATGGGCTGTCAGGCCAGTTGACCTGGCTGGGCACGCTGGCCGGCAAGCGCAACCAGCTGGTGACAGGCGCCGGCTATGACGCCAGTCGGGTGAAATTTACGCAATCCTCGCAGCTCGGTTTTCTGAATCCGGACCGCAGCATTAGCGGCGTCAATTCTTTTGGCGATGGTGTGAGCGGCGGCACTGTGGATGATGAACCGTATGACACGCGGGTCGATCTGTCGGGTCGCATCCGGACCTGGAGCGTATTTGCCAGCGACACGCTGTCACTCCAGGAGAATCTGCACCTGACGCTTTCGGGGCGCTATAACACCACGTCAATCAAGAATCGCGACCAGATTCACGCCGACGGCGACAGCGCGTCGCTCAGTGGCGACCACCGCTTTTCACGTTTCAATCCAGCCATCGGCCTGAGCTACAGCCCGACGCAGGCACTCAATGCTTATGCCGGCTACAGCGCAAGCAGCCGCGCGCCGACTGCCATTGAACTGGGTTGCGCCAATCCGGACCAGCCCTGCAAGCTGCCCAATGCGATGGCTGGCGATCCGCCGCTGAACCAGGTTGTCACGCGCACCCTGGAGGCTGGCGTGCGCGGCACTGCAGCCGGCAATCTGCGATGGAATGCCGGCGTGTTCAGCGCTGAAAATCGGGACGACATCCTGTTTGTGGCCGACAATCAGGCCGGCTTTGGCTACTTCAAGAATTTCGGGAAAACCCGCCGTCAGGGGCTGGAACTGGGTCTCAGCGGCAAGCTGGGCAAGCTCAATCTGGGTGCGCAATACACCTTGCTGGATGCGACTTTCCAGAGTGCCGAAACAGTCAATGGCAGCAGCAACAGCAGCAATGTCACGGCCGCCGCCGGCGCTCCCGGCCTGGATGGCATCATCAACATTCGGCCCGGCGACCGCATTCCGCTGATTCCGCGTCAAATGCTGAAGCTGTTTGCCGATTATGCGGTGTCGCCGGCCTTCACGCTCAACGGCAGCATGGTGGCGGTGTCAGGTGCATTAGCGCGCGGCAACGAGAATAATGGCCACCAGCCGGATCGCACGTTTTACCTGGGCCAGGGCCGCAGCGCCGCTTATGCGATTTTCAATCTGGGCGCCAACTACCGCATGACGCCACAGTTGCAGTTGCTGGCGCAAGTCAATAATGTGTTCGACACGCGCTACAACACCGCCGCCCAGCTTGGCCCGACAGGCTTTGATGCAAACGGCAATTTCCAGGCCAGACCATTCGGAGGATCGAACGCCGACGGCTTTCCGGTCCAGCAATCGACCTTCTTCGCCCCCGGCGCACCACGGCTGATCTGGGTCGGACTGCGCTATTCATTTGGCAAGCCTACCAAGGGGTAACCGGAGATTGCCATGCACCTGCGCGTATGGCAATCCACCAGCAGAACGTGTGTTTCGAAGGCATGCCAGGCGGTGGCTTTTTAAATATAGCGCGAGACGCCGATAATGCGTTCGGTTTCGGTGAATTCGCCGTCTGCTGTCGGTGTGCGCTGCTTGTAGATCGCGACCAGTGCCATTTCGCGGTCATAGTCGATCCGCGTGTAACGCGCAGAGCCATTGGCCACAAAGGCGCGGAAGCGAATCCTCGCCCAACTGAAAACCTTAGCGTACTATTTTTTTCGAATTCTGTGGGCGCCCCA
>JBEQCD010000037.1:0-25204 GCA_041639515.1 Hydrogenophilales bacterium
GACCTCAAGGCCGTCACCCCCGACGCCAAGGCCAAAGACCACTTCGTCATCATCGACGCCGTCGGCGTGTGCGAGCAGGACAAA
This sequence comes from Hydrogenophilales bacterium, assembly GCA_041639515.1. GTDB lineage: Bacteria > Pseudomonadota > Gammaproteobacteria > Burkholderiales > Thiobacillaceae > Thiobacillus. Next base: position 85 of record JBEQCD010000037.1, read on the forward strand.
ACCGACGCCCGCCCCATGGAGAAAAAGCCCAGCGTCAGCTTCGAGAATTTGCTCAAGGCGGTGAGCTTCGGCAACACCGAAGACGACGTCATCACCAGCATCGCCGGCCGCCTGGCCAGAATGGAACACCGCATCAGCGCCGAAGACGATGCCAAAATCCGCATCGCCAGCGGCGGCCTAAGCCTAAAAGACTTGGCCCACCAACTAGTCGAATCCCTAAACCCCGACGCCGCCTTCCCCCCCTCCCCCGCAAGCGGGGGAGGGGTCGGGGGAGAGGGCGCTTTTGCGCAAGCCCGCATCACCGCATCCAAGCCGCTGTGCAATCCAGAACTGCGCCAACTCATCCTCGACATTAAAGCCAAAAACGAACTCACCATCGACCACGTCAGCCAGGACCAGGTCATCGAAGCCGGCTTCAGCCAGGCCGCCCTCGACCGCGCGCGTGGCCTGGTGCAATCCTTCGAACAATTCATCGCCGACCACAAAGACGAAATCACCGCCCTGCAAATCCTCTACGCCAAGCCCTACAAACAGCGCCTCACCTTCGAGGCCGTAAAAGAACTCGCCGAAGCCATCGAAAAGCCGCCCTACCTGTGGAACGAATCCCAGCTCTGGCAAGCCTACGCCGCGCTGGAAGCCAGCAAGGTCAAAGGCACCAGCGGCAAACGCATCCTCACCGACCTGGTCTCCCTGGTCCGCTTCGCCATCCATCAAGACAACGAACTCATCCCGTTCCCCGAGCGGGTCAACGCCAACTTCAAAGCCTGGCTCGCAACCCAGCAAACCCTGGCCGTAGTCCCCCCCTTTGAAAATGGGGGGCCAGGGGGGATTTCTACGGTCGCTGAAACCGCCCCCCGCTTCACCCCCGAACAACTCAAATGGCTTGAAATGATCCGCGACCACATCGCCGCCAACCTCGGCATCGAGCCGGACGACTTCGAATACGCGCCCTTCGCCCAGGAAGGCGGCTTGGGCAAGGTGTATCAGCTCTTCGGCGATGAACTGAATGCGCTCATTGAACAATTGAACGAGAGCCTGGCTGCATGAGGGCCGACGAAGCACGAGCGGATTACGCGGTGGAAGCCATTGGCGAACACGACTGGCCACTCATGGCCATCGAAGAAGTCGCAGACGTTAACCCTCGCGTCGATAAAGCCGCGATACCTGATGACATGTCAGTTTCGTTTGTACCCATGCCGGCAGTGGGTGCTGGGGACGGATCAATTCATGTCGAGGACACTCGCCCGGCGGGTGAAGTGAAGAAAGGATTTACCGCCTTTCTTGAAGGCGACGTCCTCTTCGCCAAAATCACGCCTTGCATGGAAAACGGAAAGATGGCTGTCGTTCCCAAGCTGGTGAACGGCTATGGCTTTGGGTCCACCGAGTTCCATGTGCTTCGGCCCAAGCCAGGCATGGATGCCAAGTACCTTTATTGCTGGGTTTCGAGCCAGGCATTTCGTGGGGAGGCGGAAAGGTACATGACCGGTGCAGTGGGCCAGAAGCGTGTGTCCACGACTTACCTGAAGCAGAGCACGATTCCCGTCGCCCCCCTCGACCAACAAAAACGCATCGTCGCGGAAATCGAAAAACAATTCTCCCGCCTCGACGAAGCCATCGCCAACCTCAAGCGCGTCAAGGCCAACCTCAAGCGCTACAAAGCCGCCGTTCTCAAAGCCGCTGTCGAAGGCCGCCTTGTCGAAACCGAAGCCGAACTCGCCCGCCGCGAAGGCCGCAGCTACGAGACCGGCGCCCAACTTCTGCAACGCATCCTCGAAACCCGCCGCAGCCAGTGGCAAGGCAAGGGCAAATACAAAGAACCTGCCGCCCCCGACACCACCGACCTGCCCGAGTTGCCGGAGGGGTGGGTGTGGGCTTCAGCAGTTCAAGCGTGTGAGCAAGTTGTTGACTGCCACAATAAGACAGCCCCGTATACAGATAACGGCATCACGCTAGTCAGGACTAGCAACATACGTGATGGAAAGCTTTTGCTGGACGATGTCCGGTATGTAGACCAGCCAACTTATGATTTTTGGTCAAGGCGGTGCCCACCGGAACCCGGTGATGTTCTGTTTACACGTGAAGCCCCAATGGGTGAGGCGGCAATAATTCCTGCTGAAATGAGATTGTGTATGGGGCAGCGAATGATGTTGTTGCGGACGTCAGACGCCATTGAAGTTACGTTCCTTCTCTCTACCTTGGCATCGCCTATCACACGGCATTTGATCGACCGTGTTGCTGTGGGGAGCGGAGTCAAACATCTTCGCGTTGGCGATGTTGAACTGCTTCCAATCCCGATTCCACCACGCGCAGAACAACTCCGCATCGTCGCTGAAACCGACCGTCGGCTCTCAATAATTCACGAAACTGAAACCCAGGTAAATGCCAACCTAAAGCGAGCCGAAGGATTCCGGCAGTCGATTTTATCAAGGGCGTTCACGGAGTCCTTTATGGCTGGCATGCGCAATAGCGCAGTTGCCGCTTAACAAACGAGGAGAAATATATGCCGACAACTAGCCTTGTTCCTGTAAAGCAGCTGAAGCTTGACTTGAACAATTTTCGGACAGTTCCACAGAAGAATGAAACCAGCGCGGTACACGCGATGATTTCTATAAACCCAGACTGGTTTTGGGCACTCATGGAAAGCCTGTTAGAGGACGGCTATCACCCGACTGAAAATATCATTGTCTTGAAGGACGGGAAGTTGGTTGTTAAGGAAGGTAATCGCCGCATTGCGGCACTCAAGGTGATTTATGGGCATATCAAGCTTGATGAATCGCTTCTTCCTTCTCACCTGATAGAAAAAATTTCTGACGCCACCAAGAGTTGGAAGGCTGAAAATAAAGAAGTGCCCTGCGCAATTTACGGCGCGGACGAAACAGGCCTTGTGGACAAGATCGTAACCAGGACACATGGCAAAGGAGAAAAGGCCGGGCGAGATCCGTGGGGTTCCGTGGCGAGAGCGCGCCATAACCGGAATATGAGTGGCGGAAGTGAGCCCGGGTTAGATCTTCTTGAAAAATATTTGAAGGATGGGAAGAACGTTAGTGAACAACAACGTGAAAGATGGAGTGGTGATTACCCCTTAACAGTACTGGACGAAGCCATTAAGAAGCTTGCACCAAGGTTTGGTGCCACTTCATCGCGCGAGTTGGTTGACCAATATCCAAAGAAAATTAAGTTCCGGAAGGGACTGGATGACATTCTGAGGGATATCGGACTGGAGGTTATAGGCTTCAAAAGTCTGCGTAGTGAAGCGGTCGATTTTGCCGTGGCCTATGGCATCCCATTGCCGGTGAAATCAGGTGGTACGAGTTCGCCAACTGCAACGAGTGGTGGCTCCTCGGCTTCAAACCCAACTGGGGCAGCAAATACAGGTGGCACCGGGACAAGCAGCACTCCGGCGGCCAGCGGCCGGGGCAAAACAAAGGCCGTCGCCACGAATGACCCCAAGGCCGTCATGAGAGCGCTAAAAAACTTCTCGCCAAGGGGGAAGAATCGAGAAAAGCTCGTAACGTTGCTAGAGGAGGCCAGGCTCCTCAATCTCAACAAACATCCTCATGCATTTTGCTTCCTGCTAAGAAGTATGTTTGAGATATCAGCCAAAGCATACTGTTTAGACCACAGTGCAGGTGGTGGGCCCAAGCTTAAGAAAGCAAACGGCGAGGATCGCGCCCTGGTTGATGTATTGAGAGACATCAGTAACCACTTGACCAAGAACAGCAAGGACCAATCAATGACAAGAGCGCTGCATGGTTCAATGACAGAACTTGGGAAGAAAGAAGGCATTCTTTCCGTTACTTCACTAAATCAGCTTGTACATAACCCAAAATTTACTGTTGACGAGACCCATATCAGTACCGTATTCGGAAATATTTTCCCCCTACTTGAAGAGATGAATCGTTGATTCGTGATCTATCACGTTTTGGCACCTTGAGAAAATCATGAGTCGTTACAAAACTCCTCTGCGTTACCCTGGCGGCAAGCAAAAGCTTGCTCCATTTATCTTGGAACTACTGAAGAAAAACTCTCTACAAGGTGGGCACTATGCGGAACCGTACGCAGGTGGTGCAGGCATTGCGATTGAGCTGCTACTGAGTGGCGACGCGGCACATATTCACCTCAATGATTCCTGCTCCGGTATTTATGCATTCTGGCGTTCAGTGTTATCAAATCCGGAGGAGTTGTGTCGTCGAATCTCGCGAGCGTCAATGACTATTGAGGAATGGCGAAGACAGAAAGAAATTTTTTCGCGCAAAGACGAGTTCGAACAGATTGATGTCGGCTTCAGTGTGTTTTATCTAAATCGCTGCAATCGGTCAGGCATCTTATCCGCTGGCGTGATTGGTGGACTCAAACAAGAAGGTGAATGGAAAATGGATGCGCGTTTCCCTCGGAATGAGCTGATCGGACGTATCGAGGCCATTGCATCAAAGAAATCAGCGGTCACACTAAGAAACTGGGATGCCGAGAAATTCATCCTCAAGCACGTTCCAAAGCTTCCGCCGAACAGCCTCGTCTACTGTGATCCTCCATATTTTCATAAGGCGGATCGTTTATATCTAAACCACTACGATCCCGAAGATCACGCGCGTATCGCACAGGTCATACAACGTGAAATTAAGCATCACTGGGTGGTGTCTTATGATGGCGCACCTGAAATATTGAAGCACTATTCCCGTAGGCAGTCTTTCCTTTACGATCTTCAATACAACGCTGCGAAGGCATACAAAGGAACGGAAGTGTTTTTCTTCTCCGATCGTTTGAAATTGCCACAGGAGTCGGCTGTGCCGTACATAGACCGTGCTTTGAAGAATGAGGCGGCCTGACGACACTCGATGAATACCTCCACCATCGTCCAAAAACTCTGGAACTACTGCAACGTCCTGCGCGATGACGGCATGGGCTATGGCGACTACGTCGAGCAGCTCACCTATCTGCTGTTCCTGAAGATGGCTGATGAGCGCAGCCGGCCGCCCTATAGCCAGAAGAGCCCGGTGCCCGCCGGCTATGACTGGCCCAGCTTGGTAAGAAGGACGGCGACGAGCTGTTCGACCACTATCGGCACAAGCTGGAGGAGCTGGGCAAGCAGAAAGGCTTGCTTGGCCTGATCTTCACCAAGTCGCAGAACAAGTTGGCTGTTTAACGCTGGCATGGATAGTCCAAAGGTGTTTCGTGAGCAGACCAAGGAACACCGTGGCGACTATTACGTGAGCTATCAGCCGGCTGATGCGCGTTTCCCTTCCGCCTTTGTTCAACTCACTTTTCTCGGCAATGGTCACGACGTTGCCGACGTGAAAGCAGCGATGGAACGTGAGCTGCAAAGCTGGCTGTCGCGTTTCCGTGTTCCGGTGACGGTATCTTCCTACGACGCCAAAGACGACCTCATTCATGTCGCGCCGGAGTTTGCTCAGTCTCATCTTGCGGGCTACGTCGATCTGCAGACAGGCCAAATCATCCAGTGGTGGGGTTTTCCTCAAGAGGACGAATTTCCATCTGATCAGATGGGCGCGAGATATTTGGCGCGTGTTTATGAGAGCGTGCCGTTCCGGTTGCAAGAGGAGGTTCGACGAAAGGCTTTGCGCGAAACCCGCATGCTGGGCAGAAGCGCCAGCATCGCGCTTTTCCTGCTGGTTGGTGTTCCTGTGCTCATCGAAATGCTCAGCTTGGGCGTGACCTGGTTGGGGCATGTTCTGGCTGGCATCAGCATCAGCGTGGGCCTCTATAAGCTGGGCAAGGCGATGGGCTGGATTAAGCCAACGCAACGGGACAAGGAAAAGGCCGAGAAGGATCAGAAGATGAAGCACTACTTCTATCACTGCGAACAAAATCCAGAAGGATTCAACAGGCTGAAAATCGAAAACTTTGAGCGCGAGGTGATCAGGCGGAATCACGATGAGGCGGATGCGATCCGGGGGAAGCGGCAGGTTTGAGTAATGACGATTTTGCAAACCATGGGTTTGCATTGGCTAGCAAAGCTAAACCGGACAGATAACGTCAGCCATATGTTGTATGCGGTATGCATACAACATATGGTTACTTGGGTTGGCCATTCTCACGTCAACCATGTATGCTGTATGCATACAGCATACGAGAAGCGCGATGTCATCTGAAAAATCTGTTGCGATGAAACGGGCAAGCGGACGCCAGTGGGTACTCAAACCGCAGGATTTGGCGATCGCCTTGAAACTGGTGGCCCTGAAAGGGCAGTGGATGCCCTATGCCGTTTTGGCCGATGTCATGCGAATGTCGCGCTTTGAGGCGCACGCGGCTGTGCAGCGTTTGACGGCGGCACGGCTGGTGGCTGTGATCGATGGTCAGCCTAGGCCGATATTGGCGGCCCTGCGCGGATTCGTGATTCATGGGGCACCCTATGCCTATCCCGCTGTGCGGGGCGAAATGACGATCGGGTTTCCAACGGCATACGGCGTTTCACCGCTCAAGGAGATGATCGTGGCTTCGAGCGAGCCGCCCCCGGTATGGCCACATCCGGAGGGGATCGCGCGAGGGCCGGGCTTGCTGCCTTTGTACGAAAGCCTGCCCTTGGCGGCACGGGAAGACCCCGCGCTTTATGAGTTGTTGGCTTTGTTTGATGCGTTGCGCGCGGGCCAGGCAAGGGAGCGCGAACTGGCCCGGAAATACCTTGAAGAACGTTTGCAGTGAGCGAGAACATTTTGATGGCTGATCCGAATTTGCCGATTTTGTCGTTGATCGCGAAATCGCTCGGGGACTTATGCGAGTCGCTGGTTTTCGTCGGGGGATGCGCGACAGGTTTGCTCCTGACCACGCCACGAGCCCAGGCGATCCGGGCGACACAGGATGTGGACGTGGTGGTGCATGCCATTTCCACCGCCGAGTATCACGCGATGGAAATGGCGGTCGAGGCGCGCGGGTTCAAGCACGATCACTCGCCCGAGGCACCGATCTGTCGCTGGGTGTTGCAGGGCGTGGCGCTCGACCTGATGCCCAGCCAGCCCGGCATATTGGGGTTTCATAACTGCTGGTATCCCCTGGCCATTGAAACCGCTGCGCAGATCAATCTGCCGAATGGCATGGATATCCGGCTGATTACGGCCCCGGTGTTTGTGGCAACGAAGTTCGAGGCTTTTCATGGCCGGGGCAACAACGACTACCTTGCCAGCCATGACCTCGAAGACATTATTACGGTGGTCGATGGGCGTCCTGAGTTGCAGCAGGAGATTGATCAGGCAGATGCCGAACTGCGGCGTTATATCGTCACCGAGTTCAATACGCTAATCGAAGACAGTAACTTTCTGATGGCGCTGCCCGGACATCTTCCGGGAGATGCTGCCAGCCAGGCGCGCCTGCCCGAACTGATCCGCCGCATGCGAGCGATCGGCAACATGATTCAATAACAAGGAAGCCATGCAGTGAACACCGCAACCATCGTCCAGAAACTCTGGAACTACTGCAACGTCCTGCGCGACGACGGCATGAGCTACGGCGACTACGTCGAGCAGCTCACCTATCTGCTGTTCCTGAAGATGGCCGACGAGCGCAGCCGGCCGCCTTACAGCCAGCACAGCCCGGTGCCTGTCGGCTATGACTGGCCCAGCCTGACGAAGAAGGACGGCGACGAGCTGTTCGACCACTACCGCCACACGCTGGAGGAGCTGGGCAAGCAGAAGGGCTTGCTCGGCCTGATCTTCACCAAGTCGCAGAACAAGTTCCAGGACCCGGCCAAGCTGCGGCGGCTGATCGTGGACCTGATCGACAAGGAAACCTGGGTGTCGATGAGCGCCGACGTGAAGGGCGACGCCTACGAGGGCCTGCTGGAGAAGAACGCGCAGGACACCAAGTCCGGCGCGGGCCAGTACTTCACGCCGCGCCCGTTGATCCAGGCGATTGTCGATGCGATGGCGCCCCGGCCGGGCGAGACGATCTCCGACCCGGCCTGCGGCACCGGGGGTTTTCTGCTGGCGGCGCACGACTATGTGGTGAAGCATTACCCCAACATGACTTTGGCGGAGAAGAAGAAACTGCGCGGGGAAAGCTTCAAGGGCTGGGAGCTGGTGCAGGCCACGGCGCGGCTGTGCGCGATGAACATGCTGCTGCACGGCATCGGCAGCCAGGAGTTCGAGCCGATCGCGGTGGGCGATTCGCTGGCAGCCGACCCCGGCGAGCGCTTCGACGTGGTGCTGACCAATCCGCCATTCGGCAAGAAGAGCAGCACCACCATCGTGGGCGAGGGTGGCCAGGTCAGCAAGGAACGTGACATCGTTGAGCGCAACGACTTCTGGGCCACCACCTCGAACAAGCAGCTCAACTTCGTCCAGCACGTGAAGACGCTGTTGAAGCAGAACGGCCGCGCCGCCCTGGTGCTGCCGGACAACGTGCTGTTCGAAGGCGGGGCAGGCGAAACCATCCGCCGCAAACTGCTGCACGACTGCGACGTCCACACCCTGCTGCGCCTGCCCACCGGCCTGTTCTACGCCCAGGGCGTGAAGGCGAACGTGCTGTTCTTCGACAAAAAGCCTGCCGCCGAAACCCCGTGGACCCGCAAGCTGTGGATCTACGACCTGCGCACCAACATGCACTTCACGCTCAAGACGAATCCGCTGCAACGGGAAGATCTGGATGAGTTTGTGCGGTGCTATAACCCGGCGAATCGGCATGACCGCAAGGCGACGTGGTCTGCAGACAACCCCGACGGCCGCTGGCGCCCCTACGACTACGAAGAACTGGTCAACCGCGACAAGGCCAGCCTGGATATCTTTTGGTTGAGGGATGAATCGCTGTCCGACTCCGAGAACCTGCCCGCACCGGAGGTGGTCGCGGCTGAGATCGTGGAGGATTTGGAGGCGGCGCTGGAACAGTTCAGGGAGATATTGGCCGATATAGGGCCTGAAGAAACAATCGAAGCCTAGTTCCAGAACAGGGGCGTGCCCAATGGCCACTTTGATACCCAGCTACTCTGCCTGCGCCTCGCGCATGACCCCGGGCGAACGCCGCTTTGCCCAGCGCCTGGAATCCAAACTCGAAGATGACTATCTGTGCTGGTACGACGTGCCGATTGGGCAGTCGATGCGGCATCCGGATTTTGTCGTGCTGCACCCCAGGCGCGGGCTGCTGATTCTGGAGGTGAAGGACTGGAAGCTGGATACGATCCAGTCGATCACCAAGTCGGATGTTTCCTTGCTGACAGATAGAGGCTTGACGCATACGGCCAACCCGCTGGAGCAGGCCCGACAGTACGCGCATGCCGTGACCAACGTGCTGGAAAAAGACCCGCAGCTGGTTTTCAGCAGTGGCCGCATGCAAGGCAAGTTGTTGTTCCCGTGGGCTTATGGCGTGGTGCTCACCAATATCAGCCGCAAGCAGTTCGAGAATACGGATTTGTGCGAGGTGCTGGAGCCGCACCGGGTGATTTGCCAGGACGAGATGGTGGAGTCGGTGGAGGCAGAAGCTTTTCAGAAACGCCTGTGGGATATGTTTACGGTGGGTGGCTTCGGCAAGCTGGGTTTGCCGCAGATTGACCGGGTGCGCTGGCACATGTTTCCCGAAATCCGCCTGTCGGGAAATCAGGGCGATTTGTTTGGCGGCGACGATGCCGAGCCTGCCGAGCTACCGGATATTTTGCGGGTGATGGATTTGCAGCAGGAGCAGCTTGCCCGCAGCCTGGGCGAAGGCCACCGGGTGATTCATGGTGTGGCCGGCTCGGGCAAAACATTGATCCTCGGTTACCGGGCGGAATATCTGGCCAAGGTGTGTACCAAGCCGATCCTGATTCTTTGTTACAACAAGTCGCTGGCCAAGCGGCTGGAACACTGGATGCAGGAAAGGGGCGTGGCCGACAAGGTCGTCGTGCAGAACTTTCATGCCTGGTGTCATCGCCAGCTCACTGCGTATAACGTGGGGCTGCCAAAGGGCAGTCCCAATCGGGACGGCTATTGGGATGACATGGTGGACAGGGTGATCCGTGGGGTGGACAACAAGCACATTCCATCCGGGCAATACGAGGCCGTGCTGATCGACGAGGGCCATGATTTCAAGCCGGAATGGTTCAAGCTGGTGGTGCAGATGGTTGATCCGCATACCAATTCGCTGCTGGTGCTGTACGACGATGCGCAGTCGATTTACGACCACGGCGAGAGGCGCAATTTCAGCTTCAAGAGCGTGGGTGTGCTGGCGCAGGGGCGGACGACGATCCTCAAGATCAACTACCGCAATACGCAGGAGGTTCTGGAATTTGCCGCCCGCTTTGCCAAGGAGCTGCTTTCACCGTCGGAAGCGTCGGAGGATGGCGTGCCCAGGTTGTCGCCTGTTTCAGCCGGGCGTCACGGCCCCAAGCCATTGTTGATCAAGTTGCCGACGCTGAAAGACGAGGCGAAATACATAGTCGAGCAATTCAAGGCCGCGCATCGGGATGGCACGGCGTGGAAAGACATGGCCGTGCTGTACAGGCATTGGGAGCCGGTCGGCAAAACCCTCATCCGTGCCTTCGAGAACGCAGGCGTGCCGATCACAAGCCACAAGAACATGGAGTTCGGCGACAAGCAGGACACGGTGAAGCTGATCACGTATCACAGCAGCAAGGGGCTGGAATTCCCGCTGGTGGCGATCCCCGGTGTGAGTATTTCGACCGACGACGACAAGGCGGCGGAAGACGAGGCGCGGCTGCTTTACGTGGCGATGACGCGGGCAACCAGAGAGCTGCTGGTTCTTGAGAGCGAAGCAGCGTGATGGTTGCCGGGATTCCCTTTAGTGAAATGTCTCCACGCATATCCAGATGGACCAAGGCACCCGCATGCATGAAACGCTTTTCGCCAGCACCGAAGGCCGCATGCTGGGCGTCGGCCTGGCGCTCACGGGCCTAATGCTGCTGGCGTTCGGGATCGGCTGGCACCTGTATCCGGACCGCATTCTTCCCTACGCGATCATGACGGGGCTGAACCTGATCATCGGCCGCGAGACGGGGATGTCGCAGGCTCGCAGGCTTCAATTGGCCGAGCAATAAGGTTTCAATTGGCCGGATACCTTTGTTACAATCAGCCGTATGCCTCCCCAGCCCCTGATTACCCGTTTTATCCGCCCACGGCTGATCGAGGCGCTTGCCGATACGCCTGTCGTCCTGGTGCATGGTCCCCGCCAGTGCGGCAAGTCGACGCTGGCGCAAACGGTGAAGGGGTACGCTTACATCACGTTCGATGATGCGGTGCAACTTGCGGCGGCCAGGGCCGACCCTGTGGGCTTTGTGGTGGATCTTCCGGACAAGGTGATTCTGGACGAGGTGCAGCGAGTGCCGGAGTTGTTCGCGTCGTTGAAGGCGGCGGTGGATCGCGACCGGCGCCCTGGGCGTTTCATCCTGACCGGCTCGGCCAATGTGCTGCTGGCGCCGAAGTTGTCGGACTCGCTGGCGGGGCGGATGGAGCTGCTGCGCCTGTATCCGCTGGCACAGTGTGAGCTGGCAGGGGTCAAAAGTGGTTTTATCGACGCCTTGTTCTCGCGCGCTTTCAAGGCGAAAGCGCATGGGCGCCTTGGTGCGGAGCTTGCCGAACGCATCGTCGCCGGGGGCTATCCCGCTGCATTGGCGCGCGCCGCCGGGCGTCGGCGGCGCGACTGGTATCGCGCCTATCTCGAAACGCTAGTGCAGCGCGATGTGCGCGAACTGGCGCGCATCAGTTCGCTGGACGCCTTGCCGCGGCTGCTGCAGCTGGCTGCGGGGCAGACGGCGCGGCTGCTGAATGTCAGCGAGCTGGCTGCACCGTTTCAACTGAGCCGTCCGACCATTCGTGACTATGTGACGCTGCTGGAACGCATTTTCCTGATCGAGTTGCTGCCGCCCTGGCACAGCAATCGGCTGAGCCGTCTGGTGAAGACGCCGAAGCTGCATCTGGGTGACACCGGCCTGGCTTTGAGCCTGCTTGGCGTGGATGCAGGCGCATTGGCCAGGGATCGCCCACTGCTCGGACAACTGCTGGAAACCTTTGTGTTGCAGGAGTTGCGCCGCCAGGCCAGCTGGCACGATGACGCCATCGGCTTTCACCACTTCCGTGACAAGGACGGCTACGAGGTGGACATGGTGCTGGAACGCGAAGGGCGCGAACTCGCCGGCGTGGAGGTGAAGGCGGCGGCGACGGTCACAGAATCGGATTTCAGGGGCCTGCGCAAACTCAAGGATGCAAGCGGCGTGCGCTTTGCGGGCGGAGTGGTGCTCTATGACGGCGAGAGCACGGTGCGCTTCGCCGAGGATTTGTTCGCGGTGCCGATCAAGGCACTTTGGAGTTTGAAATGAACACGGCAACCATCGTCCAGAAACTCTGGAACTACTGCAACGTCCTGCGCGACGACGGCATGAGCTACGGCGACTATGTCGAGCGGCTCACCTATCAGCTGTTCCTGAAGCTGCTCTCTCGGGCACCATGCGATCTAGGCCGGAGCCGGATATCCACTGTGAGGTCGAGCGCCTCCGCAGCCTGAGTCAGAGTAGTCAACGCTAGCTCGGGGTCGTTCTCATCCAGCAGGCAATGCAGCGCGTCTGCGCGGATGCGCAGGTGGTCGGCGGCTTGGGCGTGGGTGAGCTGCCGGGCTTTCATTACTTCGGCAATGCGCCAGGCAAGCGTGCGTTTCAGTGCCACCGCGCTGGTTTCCGCCAGCACGCCTTCGTCGCGCAGGAAGTCGCCGAAACTGCTACCGATGTTGCGTCGCTTCATGTCGCACCTCGCCTGTGTCGAAACCTGCAAATTACCGCACCCGCCGCTCCACCGTCAGCACATCCCCCCGCGCATCCACCACGGCATACAGCCGCGGCTGCGGGCGGCCGGCCCAGTTGGGGGCGGGCAGGGGGCTGTCCAGGTAGATGACCTGGGCGCCGTCGAGCTGGCGTTCCACCTGGCCGTGGGCGAGCAGGTCGTTGAGGGCGGCGATGCTGATGCCGCGCTGCTTCATGCGGCTGAAGGCCAGGGGGCTGATCTTTCCGAGTTTCATGCTGCGTTCTCCTGTGAGGTGGATGCGCGCGTGCGCATTGGTTTTTTCCGTCGGGGTCTTTATACTGTATGTAAATACAACTGTATATGTATACAGTAAAGAAAGGAAGCCCCATGCGTGACCTCACTGCCCGCCAGGAAGAAATCCTTGCCCTGATCCGCGAATGGATCGACACCACGGGCCTGCCGCCCACGCGGGCGGAAATCGCCGAGCGCTTCGGCTTCAGCTCGCCCAATGCGGCGGAGCAGCACCTCAAGGGCCTGGCCAAAAAAGGTGTGCTGGAGCTGGTGCCGGGTACCTCGCGCGGCATTCGTCTGGCGGGCGGCGGGGGCTTGCCGCTGGTGGGCCGGGTGGCGGCGGGCAGCCCCATCCTGGCGCAGGAGCACATCGAGCGACACGTGCAGGTGGAGGCGGCGCTGTTCGCCCCGCGCGCGGATTACCTGCTGCGCGTGCGTGGCATGAGCATGAAGGACATCGGCATCCTGGACGGCGACCTGCTGGCGGTGCACAAAACCCCCGAGGCCAAGAACGGCCAGATCGTGGTGGCGCGCATTGGCGACGAGGTCACCGTCAAGCGCCTGGACAAACGCGGCCGCAGCCTGCGCCTGCTGCCGGAAAACCCCGAGTTCGAACCCATTGTGGTGGACCCTGCGGGCGATGCGTTCGCCATCGAGGGGATTGCGGTGGGAGTGATTCGCGCGGGGTTCTAGGTGTGCTGCTGCGGTAGTGCCGTCAGATCGGCAGGAAGATCATGCTGGCGGCGTTGACGACGCCAAAGCGGATGGCGCGATTGCTCTTGTCTTCGATGACCTTGGCGAGGGTGTCCTGAATGCCGATCAGTTTGCCGAATTCGCGTTCAAAACTCAGGTTGGGCACGCCGGTGGCGTCAAAGCCGTTGGACAGCAGGATGGGGTCGCCCTGTGCGGTGCGGGTGTTGGACAACCGCCAGACCACGGCTTCGGTGTTGCGCGCGGCGTTGTAGAACTTTTGCGCGTCCAGCTCGGTGAGCAGGTAGAACTCGGTCTTGTTTTCGAATGCGGCCATGTGCATGACCAGCAGGCCGTTCATCACGGCCTTGACGTGGTCGCCGGTGTAGTCCTCGCGCCAGGCGTCCACCAGGCTGGCTTCCCAGTTCAGGTCTTTTTGCTGCGACAGGTGCCACACCGGCAGCGCCTTGAACAGTGCGGCGGTGGCGTCTTCGGCGCTGGCATGGCCGGATTTGCGCCATTCGCCGGGGTTGCGCTTGTAGAGCTTGAGGGTGAGCGTCTTGAGGATGCTGAGCACTTCCTGCTGATGGATTTCCACCACGCTGTCGACGTCGCGCTTTGCGAGGTCCTTGACGCTGAAGCTGCGGACGCTGCTGCTGCCGTCCTTGCGCTGGATGGGCTGGCCTGCACACCCGGACAGCAGGGCCACGACGAGCAGGGGGAGAACAAGGAGCGGGGCGCGTTTCACGACGAGCAGCTTACCTCAATCTTCCGCGCCCAATCGGGCGGTTCGGCTGCGTAGGCTTCAAATTCCGGCTGGCTGTCGTAAGGGCGCGTCAGCAGGGTGTGCAGGCGGGCCACTTCGCTGAAATCGCGCTGGTCGGCCGCGCGGCGGATGGCGGTTTCGGCCAGATGGTTGCGCAGGATGTACTTGGGGTTCACGGCGTGCTGGGCCAAGCGGCGTTCGGCATCCGGCACGCCGGCCTGGCGCAGCGCGGCGGCGTAGCGTGCGGCCCAGGCGTCAAAGGCGGCGCGGTCCAGGAACAGGTCGCGCAGCGGGGCGTTCAGGGCGTCCGGTGTGCTGTCGAACTCGCCCAGGCGGCGGAAGAAAAGGGTGTAGTCGACCTGGTTGGCGGCCAGCAGGGAGAGCGCGTCGAGCATGAGTCCCACGTTGTCGCCAGCCGGCGGCAGGCCGAACTTGGCGGCCATGCGGGCCACGTAGGCCTGGCCAAATTGCTGCGGGTAATCCTTGATGGCATCGCTGGCGGCATCCACCGACATCAGTGGCACCAGCGCCTGGGCGAGCTTGGTCACGTTCCACGCGCCCACGTCGGGCTGCTGGTCAAAGGCGTAGCGGCCGCCGGTGTCGGAGTGGTTGCAGACAAAGCCGGGGTCGAAGGCATCCAGAAAACCGTAGGGGCCGTAATCCAGCGTGAGCCCGAGGATCGACATGTTGTCGGTGTTCATCACGCCGTGGGCAAAGCCTACCGCCTGCCAGTCGGCCATGAGCTCGGCGGTGCGCCGCGCCACTTCGGCCAGCAGCGCCGGCACGGGTTCGTCGAGCCCGGCAAACTGGGGGTAGTAGCGGCGGATCACATAGTCGGCCAGCTGCCGGAGGGGCTCGATCTGGTTGCGGTAGTAAAACACTTCAAACGAGCCAAAGCGCACAAAGCTCGGCGACAGCCGGGTGACGAGCGCGGCGGTTTCCTCGTCTTCGCGGTAAACCGGCAGGTCGCTGCCCACCAGCGCCAGCGCGCGGGTGGTGGGAATGCCCAGCGCATGCATGGCTTCGGAACAGAGAAATTCGCGGATGCTGGAGCGCAGCACGGCGCGGCCGTCGCCGCCGCGCGAATACGGCGTGCGGCCCGCACCCTTGAGCTGGATTTCCCAGCCCTGGCCATCCGGGCCTTGCATTTCGCCCAGCAGGATCGCCCGGCCATCGCCCAGCTGCGGCACGAAATGCCCGAACTGGTGCCCGGCATACAGAGCGGCCATCGGGTCCATGCCGGGCAGAGTGCGGTTGCCGGCCAGGGTGTGCAGCAGGTCGGGGTGCGTCAGGGCGTCGGCGGGCAGGCCCAGCAGCGCCAGCGCCGACGGGCTGTGGCAGACCAGATAGGGGTCGGGCACGGGTGTGGGCTGCACGCGGCTATAAAAGGTGTCGGGCAGGCCGGCAAAGCCGTTGTCGAATACAGGGGGGGCAAACGAGGACATGGCGCGATTGTAGGGGCTTGTAAGGTTTACGCCACCCGGGCGACTCAAGGGTTACCACACTAAGGGAGACCCCCATGAAATGCACCACACGTTGCGCCGCTTTGGGTCTGAATGCACTGGACGAAGCCGGTGCCTGGCTGGCCCTGCTGCCGATTCGTTTGCTGCTGGCCTATGAATTCGGCATCGCCGGCCTGGAAAAGCTGCGCGGCGAAAACTGGTTTGCCGACATTCAGGATGCCTTCCCGTTTCCCTTCAGCCTGGTGCATGTGGACCTGAGCTGGTTCCTGGCGACCTGGACCGAACTCATCGGCGCGGCCGCGCTGGTGGTGGGGCTGGGCACACGCTTCTGGGCGGTGGGGCTGATCGTGCTCGACATTGTGGCCTGGGTGTCTGTGCACGGCGGCAACGGCTACAACGTGAGCGACAACGGCTACAAGCTGCCGCTCATGTACCTGACCATGCTGATTCCGCTCTTGCTGGCCGGCCCGGGCAAGCTGTCGCTGGACCACTGGATTCGCCGCCGCGTGCTGGGTGCGTAGCGGCCACTGGCCGCACCGGCGACGATCAGAACTTACCTTCGAGCGACAGGTTGTAGAAGCGCTCGCCGCGCGCCCGGTCGGTTTCTCGGCGCACTAGCGCACCGGCCGAATATTCCAGCGTGTCGTCGCCGGTTTCGGCTTCGGTCACGTTGTCCACCGAAACGCGCAGCGACAGCCGGCTGCTGAATTTGCGCACGGCAAACAGGTCGAGCTGGGTACGCGGGCGGGTGGTCTGCTCGGTGTCCTGGCTGGCTTCGCTGCTGAACGCGGAGCTGTAGGACACGTTGCTGCCCAGGGTGAGCCCCCAGTCCTTGATTTCGTAATCCACCCCCAGGCTGGCGGCCCGGCGCGGGCTTTCCTGGCGCACGAAGGCGGCGGGGTCGTCGATCTTGAGGCGGCTGGTGGACACATTGCCGCGCAGCGACAGACCCGGCAGTTCGGCGACTTTCCATTTGAAATCGGCCACCACGCTGGTTTCGCTGGCGGAATCGAAATTGACCGGACGCTCCACATAGCGGCCGGTTTCGAGCGTGATGCGGCGCTGGATCTTGTCGGAGATGTCGCGCACGTAGAGATTCAGCCCGGCGCTGCCGCGCTGCTGCGGCAGGAAATGCTCCATGCCCAGTTGCAGCGTGGTGGTGGCCTCGGGCTTGAGCACGGGATTGCCGCCCCGGTCGGGGTTGGACAGCGTGTTCTGGCCGGTGGTGGTGCGCACAATCGGCGAAAGGTCGTTCACGTTGGGCAGGCGCTCGGAGCGGGCCACGCTGGCGCGCAGGTTCCAGCGCTCGTCCAGCCGCCACACGTAATGCAGCGAGGGCAGCCACGATACGGTGTCGTCGGCGATCTTTGCGCCCAGACCATCGACCACTTCGCGGCTGCTGGCCGAAATGCGCAGGCCCGGCGTGAGGGTGTGCTTTTCCGCAAGCTGCCATTCGTCCTGCGCCCACAGGGCAAATTCACTTTCGCGTGATTCGGCCCGTGCCTGGGCGCCCAGGTTCTGCACGACACCGAGCTGCGATTCGCTGCGGGTGTCGGTGGTTTTCTTGATCGAGGCGTCGAGCCCGAAGGTGGCAAGGTGGACGCCGTTGGCGAAAGCCTGGCTGGCCTTGCCCCGGAAGTTTGCGCCGAGGCTGCGGGTCTCGTCGCGGGTGTCGGTCGCCCCGGTGAGCAGGCCGCCGCCGTCGTATTCGTCGCGGCTGCGGTCGGTGCGGTCGGTTTGTCCCTGGATCGCCAGCATGGCGCTGGATTCGCCCTGGCCCGGCCGGCGTTTCTTGTAGTCGAACGCGAGCCGGCCGTTGAGGTTGCGGCCTTCGCTGTCGTTGTACACCGAGCCGTTGCCGATGAGGCCGGTGGCGTTGGCCGGATTGATATAGGTGCTGCGCTGCGTTTCGTTGACCAGATCGTTGGTGCGACCGAACAGCATGGGGCTGATGACCAGGCGCGCGCCGTCGCCGAGGTCGCGGGTGTAGCGCGCGATCAGGTGCAGGCCGTTGGAGCGCCCGCTGTCTTCGTCGTGTTCCAGGTCGTAGTCGGTGCGAACGCCGCCCGCAAAGGTTTCGACAGACACGTCGCGTCCGCCCGAGGTGGCGCGGGTGTCGGCAAAGCCGATGAGGATGATGCCGGCTTCGCCTTCGCGGTCGCCGTAGGTCCCCCCGGCACGGCCGCCCACGCCGCCGTCGTTGGCCGAGAGGCCGGCGCGATACGTGCCGGCCTTGGTGCCGGGCGCGTCGCGCAGGATGAGGTTGATGGTGCCGCCCGGGCCGGAGGGAAACTCCGGCGTGCTGTTCTTGATGATCTCGATGCGCTCGATGAGGTCGGCCGGCAGGCGGAAGGCCGCCCGGCTGCCACCGGGCAGGGAAATGCCGTCGACCACCACGTTGGGCTGTAGGCGGTCTTCCCCGCGCTGGCGTCCGCCCCGGCCTTCACCGGGTGGCGAGAGGTTCACGCCCGGCAACTGGCGCAACAGTTCACCCACGGTGGCGGCGTCCATGCGTTCGAGGTCTTCGCGGCTGACGACGATCTTGGCCGACGAGGAATACTGGCGTTCCTCCTGCGCGCTGTCGACGGTGGCGGTGACCTGCACGGTTTCGAGCGTGGTGGGCGAGGGCGGGGTGGGTTCCGGGGCCGGCTGGGCGTGCGCAAGCGGCAAGGCACCCAGAAGGGGGGCAGCCCAGAGCCAGGGGCGGGCGTGAACGGGGAGCGGCATGGAGCGTGAGGCGAATGGAACGGTGAATGAGAGGCGGGAACGCGAAAATCGTTCAGCCGGCGGATTTTACCTGCGCGTGGCCGGCAGGCTCAGCCGCCGGTCATCGACATGAAACGCAGGATCTTGCCGGGCGCTTCGCGGAATTCGTGGCGCTCGGGTTTCAGTTCGATGGCTTCGCGGATCGCGGCCTCAAGGTCGGCATCGCTGGCGCCGCCGCGCAGCAGGGGGCGGAATTCGAATTTTTCGTCCTGTCCCAGGCACATGTAGGCGGTGCCGTCCACGCTGATGCGCACGCGGTTGCAGGTTTCGCAGAAATGCTGCGACAGCGGGGTGATGAAGCCCACGTTGAAGCGGCCGTCCGGCGTGCCGAGATAGCGCGCGGGGCCGGCACCAGGCTGGGTGGTTTCGACGAGGCCGAATTGCTGTTCCAGCCGCGCCCGCACGGGTTGCAAGTCGAGGTACTGCGCGTTGCGGCCGGTGTCGCCGATGGGCATGGCCTCGATCAGGCGCAACACAAAGCCGCGCTCCATGCAGAAGGCCACCATGGCGTCGATTTCATCGTCGTTCTCGCCGGCCATGGCCACCATGTTGAGCTTGATCGGCGCAAAGCCGGCGTCGCGCGCGGCATCGAGGCCCCGCATCACGCGCGCCAGCACGTCGCGGCCGTTGATCTTTTCCACGCGCGCCTGTTGCAGCGAATCCAGGCTCACGTTCAGCCGGGTCACGCCCGCTGCTTTCAAGGCACGCGCATGGCGTTCAAGCTGGGTGGCGTTGGTGGAGAGTGACAGGTCGGTGAGCCCAGGCAGGGCGGCGAGGCGGCCGGCGAGCCCGGCGATGTCGCGCCGCAGCAGCGGTTCGCCGCCGGTGAGGCGCACATGGCGCACGCCCAGCCGCACGAAGCTGCCGATCAGGCGTTCGATCTCGTCAAAGTCCAGCCAGTGTGCCGGTTCCTCGAAGCCCGTGAACCCTTCCGGCATGCAGTAGCTGCAGCGCAGGTCACAGCGGTCGGTGACCGACAGGCGCACATACTCGATCTGGCGTCCGTAGCGGTCGGTAAGGCGGGGCGGGGTCATGTCAGGCTGGAGCAGCAGGGTTATATATGGAAAAATACACCCCCATTCTAGCAGCCCGGCTTGCCGGACATTCATGAAAGTATTCGGCGTCAGCGGTTACAGCGGCAGCGGCAAGACCACGCTGATCGAACGCGTGCTCCCGGTGCTGGCCGCGCGCGGACTGCGGGTGGCGGTGCTGAAGCACACGCATCACAGCGTCGATCTCGACCAGCCCGGCAAGGACAGCTGGCGCGCACGCGAGGCCGGCGCGGCGGCGGTGCTGCTGGTGTCGGACGCGCGCAGCGCGCTGTTGGTGGAACACCGGGCGGCCCCGCCTGAGTTTGCCGAACTGCTGGCCAGTCTGCCGCCCTGCGATCTGGTGCTGGTGGAAGGCTGGAAACACGAGCCCATCGCCAAGCTGGAAGTGCACCGCGCAGCCACTGGCAAGCCCTGGCTGTTTCTGACGGACCCCTATGTGCGGGCCGTGGCTGCCGACACCGATCCACCGGAAAATATCCTGCGGATCGACTTAAATAATATTCCTCAACTTGTTGATTTTATTTTGAACCATGCTGACTGCTTCCCAACTGCTTGATGCCCTGCTCGAACGTGCGCGTGCGCAGCAGCCCACCGAAACCGTCGCGGTGACCGAGGCGCTGGGCCGCGTGCTGGCGGCTCCGGTCACCTCGACGATCACCGTGCCGCCGCTCGATAACAGCGCGATGGATGGCTACGCCGTGCGCGTGGCCGACGTGCCGGCGGTCGGCACGCGCCTGCCGGTGTCGCAGCGCATTCTGGCCGGTACCGTGGGCGCGCCGCTGGCGGTCGGCACGGCGGCGCGCATCTTCACCGGCGCGCCGGTTCCGCCCGGTTCCGACGCGGTGTTGATGCAGGAGATGTGCAGCGCGGACGGTGACGCGGTCGTGGTCAACAAGCTGCCTACCCTGGGTGAAAACATCCGCCGCGCCGGCGAGGACATTTGCGCCGGCAGTGAAATCCTCGCCGCCGGCACGCGCATCGGCGCGGCCGAAATGGGGCTGGTGGCGTCAGTGGGCCTGGCCGAGCTGCGGGTGTTGCGCCGCCTGAAAGTCGCCTGCTTCTTCACCGGCGACGAACTGGTGTCGCCCGGCACGCCGCTGGGGCCGGGGCAGATCTACAACTCCAACCGCTACACCCTCACCGGGCTGATCCAGGGCCTGGGCTGTGAGCTCATCGACCTCGGCATCGTGCCGGATACGCTCGCAGCCACCGAAGCCGCGCTGGCGCGCGCCGCCCGCGAGGCCGACGTGGTCGTCACCAGCGGCGGCGTGTCGGTCGGCGAGGCCGATTTCGTCAAGGCGGCCGTGGAAAAACTCGGCCAGGTGGAAATGTGGAAAGTGGCGATGAAACCCGGCAAACCCATTGTCTACGGCTGCGTCGGCGAGGCGGATTTTGTCGGCCTGCCGGGTAATCCGGTGTCGGCCTTTGCGACCTTCTGCCTCTTCGTGCGGCCCTTCCTGCTGAAGCGCATGGGGGCGAGTCGGGTGCTCTACCGCGCGTTTCCCGTGCGCTCGGCCTCGGCCTGGACCCGGGCCGGCGACCGCCGCGAATTCCTGCGCGCCCGCCTCACCGACGATGGCCGCGTCGAACTCTTCCGCAACCAGAGCTCGGGCGTGCTGACGTCCTGCACCTGGGGTGATGGCTTCGTCGACCTCGACATCGGCCAGACCTTTCAGCCCGGCGACTGGGTGCGTTTCATCCCGTTCTCGGAGGTGCTGGGATGACCCTGCGCCTGCTGTACTTTGCCCGCCTGCGCGAACGCTTCGGCGTGGGCGAGGAAAACCTGGCCTGCGACAGCGCGACAGTGGCCGATTTGCTCGCCGTGCTGCGCGCGCGCGGCGGGGCTTGGGCCGAGGAACTCGCGCCGGGCCGCAGTTTCCGCGTGGCGGTGAACCAGGATCTGGCCACCCCGGACACGCCGCTGGCGGACGCCGCCGAAGTGGCGATCTTTCCGCCGGTGACGGGGGGCTGAGATGCAGATTCGTGTGCAGACCGACCCCTTCGACCTGGGCCAGGAAGTAGATGCCCTGCGCGCCGGCCGGCTCGACGTGGGCGCGGTGGCGAGCTTTGTCGGCTACGCGCGCGACATCAACGACGGCAGCGGCGTGACCGCGATGACCCTGGAACACTATCCCGGCATGACCGAGAAGGCGCTCGCCACGCTGGCCGACGAAGCCGCCGCCCGCTGGTCGCTCATAGATGCCACGATCATCCATCGCGTCGGCCGCCTGCTGCCGGGTGAGCCCATCGTATTGGTGGCGGTGGCCAGCCGCCATCGCGGCGACGCCTTCGCCGCCTGCGAATACCTCATGGACGCGCTGAAGACGCGCGCGCCGTTCTGGAAGAAGGAAGAAACGCCGGACGGCGAACGCTGGGTGGACGCGCGCGCCAGCGACGACGCGGCGGCGGCGCGCTGGGACCCGACGCCTTGATCCGCAACTATTGAGACGGCCTGAAAAAGCTTGAAACCTGTCGGCGTTGAGACGTCACCGGTGTCGCCAAGCATGGGGAGCCGTCTCAACAGGGCGCTGTTTTAATTAAGTATTGCTTCGGCCCTACGCCCTGTCTGACGCATGCCGCCATGGCGTGTTTTCTTGTTTTTTCAAACATCATCTTGCCGAATCAATAATCCGGCAGGCGGCACCGGTCCGGGCCGCGCCACAGTCGGCGCACTTTCAAAAAGCCCAGATACCCCCATTCAAGTACATGCACCACGCCCGGCCGGCTGGCGATCTGGCCGAGCAGGCGCGTGGCCGGCAGCGCAGACCACAGCGCGGCAAAGGCCCGCGCGCCCGAGAGCAGCCGCCCGTTGGTGGCGCGAACATGCAGGCGGGCCAGGGCGGCGGCGCGCGGCAGGTCTACCCCAAGCGCACCGGGTTCGCAGCGTGCGGCATCCACCCAGTCGAGCTGATTGGCCCCGCGCAGGCGCTGGTAGAAGCCGATTTCGCGCGAACACACGGCACAGCCGCCGTCGTAATACACAATGAGTCGGGGAGCGGTCGGAAAAGTCATGGCTGTATGAGGGGGCGTGTCCGGTGGGGTTCCGTTACAGGATGGCAAACGCTTGACATTGGTTCTAACACGAACTAAATTGGTTCTAACCAGAACCAATTGACGGTGGCCGCAGTATTGCGGTCACACCCCAGATGAGCAAGCCTGACGATTTCCTGCCGACCGTTCGCGCCCTGGTGCACTGTTACCAGACCTTTGTGGTGCATTCCGAGTCACACATCCGCACGCTCGGCCTCACGCCCGCGCAGTTCGACATCGTCGCTACGCTCGGCAACACGCCGGGTATGACCGCGACCGAACTGGGCGAAAAAACCCTCATCACCAAGGGCACGCTCACCGGCGTGGTCGACCGGCTGGTCGATCGGGGCTGGGTCGAGCGCGTGGCGCACGAATCCGACCGCCGCTGCCAGATCGTGCGGCTGACGAAAGCCGGTGACAAGCTCTTCAACAAGGTATTTCCCGCCCACATGGCGTTCATGCAGATGCAATTTGCCGGTGCGACCCTGGCCGAGCATGCAAACTGGCAAGCTGCCCTGAACGCCCTGCAAGCCCAGCTCACCCCGGAGTCCCCCACATGACCCTGCGCTATACCGCTCCCGCCGTTGTCCTGCACTGGCTGATTGCCGCGCTGATCTTCGTCGCCTTTCCGCTGGGCGTTTACATGAGCGACCTGCCGCTGTCGCCCACGCGTTTGCAGCTTTACAGCTACCACAAGTGGATCGGCATCTCGGTGCTGCTGCTGGTGGGCCTGCGCATCGTCTGGCGGCTGACCCATCGCCCGCCGGCATTGCCGGACGATCTGCCCCGCTGGCAGCACGCGGCGAGCCACGCCGTGCATGGCCTGCTGTATCTGCTGATTCTGGCAGTGCCGATGACAGGCTGGCTGATGAGCTCGGCCAAGGGCTTCCAGACCGTGTGGTTCGGCGTGCTGCCGTTGCCCGATCTGGTGGAAAAGAATCGCGAACTGGGCCAGGCGCTGGGCAGCGCGCACGAATTTCTGAACTACCTGCTGCTGGCGCTGGTCATCCTGCACGTTGTTGCTGCACTCAAGCACCATTTCCATGAACGCCGGCCGTTTTTGCAGCGCATGGGCCTGGGCAAATAAACCCGGGCAAATGAAAAGGACCCTCATGATGCTGAAATCCCTGACCCTGCTCGCCGCACTGACGCTGGCCCCGGCTGCCCACGCCATCGAATACCGCAGCGTGGTGCCGGCGCAGAGCCGCATCGGCTTCGAGTTCACGCAGATGGGCGTGAAAATCCCTGGCCATTTCAAGCGCTTTACCGCGCAGATGGCATTTGATCCCGCCAAACCCGAATCCGCGCAGGCCACGCTGGAAATCGACCTCGCCAGCATCGACGCCGGCTCGCCCGAGGCCGACGAGGAATCTGCCGGCAAGCTGTGGTTCAACCGCACAGCGTTCCCCAGGGCACGCTTCGTCTCCAGCCAGGTGCGGGCGCTGGGCAACAACCGCTTTGAACTGCGCGGCACGCTCACGATCAAGGGCAAGGCCCGGCCCATGGTGATCCCGGTGAGCTTTGTGCCGGGCAAGGCCACCGCCTTTTTCGACGGCAGCTTTGTGCTGAAGCGGCTGGATTTCGGCATCGGCGAAGGCATGTGGGCCGACGTCGAAACCGTCGCCAATGAAGTCACCGTCAAGTTCCGCATTGCCGCCACCGGCAAGTAATTCCCTTCCGTTATGCTGTTTTTCCACCAGGAGAGTCCCACCATGAAACGTCTTGCCCTAGCTTCCGCCCTTGCTGTCCTGACCGTTGCCGCCCACGCCGCCCCGGTCACCTACACCATCGACAACAGCCACACTTACCCGTACTTCAGCTACAACCACCTGGGTTTTTCCAACCAGACCCATCGTTTCACCAAAACCACCGGTACCATCACGCTCGACCGCGAAGCAAAGACCGGCTCGGCCGACGTAACCATCGACACCAAATCGGTGGACACCGGCTACGCCGTGTTCAACGAGCACATCCAGGCCGCCGACTACTTCGACACCGCCAACCACGGCAGCATCACCTTCAAGGGCACGAAGGTGGCGTACAAGGGCGACGTGCCAGCCAGCATCTCGGGCGACATCACCATCAAGGGCGTGACCCAGCCGGTTACCTTTGACATCACTGCCTTCAACTGCGGCATGCATCCCATGCGCAAGGTGGAAACCTGCGGGGCCAACGCCGTGACCAAGATCAAGCGTTCCACCTTCAACATGGGCAAGAACGCCCCGCTGGTGAGCGACGACGTGACCCTGACCCTGGCCGTGGAAGCCTTCAAGAAGCCGTAACCCCCGGCGGCCGCACGGCCGCCCACCGGCACGGCGGCGTGCGCGTAAAATGCGCGTTTTGCTTTTGCGGACGCTGCCGTGCTCCCCCATCAGATCGAACTGCTCGCCC
>JBEQCD010000038.1:0-24510 GCA_041639515.1 Hydrogenophilales bacterium
GTGTGCGCGACGAACTTCAGTGGTAGGGCCTCGGGCGACACGATGGCGTCGCGCACGAGATTGGTCACCGGCACTTCAGCGGTTGGGATGAGATAGAGCTTGTCGGCGTCGGTCTCGCTCTGCTTCGAGTCGCGCGGCACATGGAACAGGTCAGCCTCGAACTTGGGCAACTGGCCAGTGCCGCGCATCGAATCCGCGTTCACCAGATATGGCACATACCCCTCGGTGTAGCCGTGTTCCGTGGTCTGCACGTCGAGCATGAACTGGGCAAGCGCGCGATGCAGGCGCGCGAGTCCACCCTTCATCACGGTGAAGCGGCTGCCGGTGAGTTTTACCGCCGCTTCAAAATCCAGTTGCCCCAGGCCTTCGCCCAGGTCGACGTGGTCGCGCACGGCAAAATCGAAATTGCGCGGCGTGCCCCAGCGGGCGACTTCCACGTTGCCGGTTTCGTCGCGGCCTGTCGCCACCGATTCGTGCGGCAGGTTGGGCACGCCCATGAGGAAGTCGTTAAGTTCGGTCTGAAGTTCGCCGAGGCGGGCTTCCGATGCCTTCAACTCGTCGCCGAGCCCGGCCACTTCAGCCATTACCGCCGTGGTGTCCTCGCCCTTGCCCTTGAGCATGCCGATCTGCTTGGACAGCGCGTTACGTTTGGCCTGGGCGTCCTGGGTGCGGGTCTGGAGCGTCTTGCGTTCAGCCTCCAGCGCATCGAAGCGTGCGGTATCGAAAGCGAAGCCGCGCGCGGCGAGACGCGCGGCCACGTGCGCGGCATCCTTGCGCAGCAGTTGTATATCCAGCATGGTCGGAACCGGCAAAAATCGAAAGCGTTATTCTCGCCGATTGCTGGCCTGCGCGGCTAGATGCCACGCCGCTTCTGGAAGCTTTGCTTGCCTCGATCGCCCTCACCGCCCATACTGCCGGCCGAACGGGTCTTTGGGTTTGCCCTCCGGGTTTCCTCTCTGGCAGCGCCATCCGGCATGGCTGCCGCAGCTTGCACTGTGATCTTTCGCTCCTGTCCGGCGCCGCCAGTGCGCCGCCACCCGGCTTATCCAGAGGAATCCGCCATGTCCAAAGAAGAACTTGTCGAAATGGAAGGCGTCGTCAACGAAGTGCTTCCGCAAACCCGTTTCCGCGTCACGCTGGACAACGGTTTTGAAATCATCGCTTATGCATCGGGCAAGATGCGCAAGCACCGCATCCGCATTCTGGCCGGCGACAAGGTGACCATCGAGATGTCCCCCTACGATCTGACCAAGGGCCGCATCAACTTCCGCCACAAGGATACGCACGTCCAGGCACCCCGCCCGTTTACGCCCCGCAAGCACTGACACGTCGGGGCACTGCCCGGCTCAGGCCGCCTCGACCATTCCCACCGCTTCTTCCACGTCCACCGCGACGATGCGCGACACGCCCGGCTCCTGCATGGTGACGCCGGCGAGGTGCTGCGCCATTTCCATGGTGACGCGGTTATGGGTGATGAAGAGAAACTGCGTCTGGTCGGACATCGCTTTCACCAGGTTGCAGTAGCGGTCGGTGTTGGCGTCGTCGAGCGGCGCGTCGACCTCGTCCAGCAGGCAGAACGGCGCAGGGTTGAGCTTGAACATGGCGAACACCAGCGAGAGTGCCGTCAGCGTCTTCTCCCCGCCCGACAGCACATGGATGGACGCGTTCTTCTTGCCCGGCGGCTGGGCGAAGACCTGCACGCCGGAATCGAGCAGTTCCTCGCCGGTGAGGATGAGTTTGGCTTGACCGCCGCCGAACAGGCGCGGGAACAGTTCGCCCATGTGCTGGTTCACGGTATCGAAGGTCGCCTTCAGCCGGGCGCGGGATTCCTGGTCGATCTTATGGATCGCGTCTTCCAGGGTGGTGACGGCTTCCAGCAGGTCGGCGCATTGCGCGGCGAGGTATTCGCTGCGCTCTTGCGCCTGGGTGAGCTCGTCGAGTGCAGCGAGGTTGACCGCACCGAGGGCGGCGATTTCGTTCTGCAACCGGGTGATCGCGGCCTGAAGCTGTGCGGGCTTGGGGCTGTCGGCAAAGCCGGATTCAAGGCTGGCCTCGTCGGCTGCCGCTTCACGCAAGTGCAGTTCGAACTGCGACTGCATGAGCATGGCTTCCTGGTCCTTGAGCTTCAACTGTTCGATGCTGCGGCGCAGCGGGTCGAGGCCCTGTTCGCAGGCAAGGCGCGCCTCGTCGTGGACGCGCAGCTCGGCGGTCAGGCCTTCGAGCGCGTCGCGTGCCGCCGCCAGGGCAGCTTCGGCTTCGGTGCGTGCAGTAAGGGCCACTTGCAGCGCATCGTCCAGAGCGTCGGCCGGCAGCATGGCCAGTTCTTCACGTGCCTGCTGCAGGCGGGCTTCGTCCTCGGCGATTTCCTGCTCGACCCGCGCCAGCGCAGCGGCAAGTTCGTGAACCTTGCTGGTGCAGGTGGTGAGCGCAAAACCGGCTTCCTGATGACGGCGCTCCATGGTGCGTTGCAGTTCGCGCGCCTCGAACACCGCACGGTCGGCCTGGTCACGCAGCTGGCGTGCTGCATACAGCGCCTCGCGGGCAGTCTCGTCCTGTTCGCGGTAGGTGCGCAGCCGGCTTTCCAGCGACTCGGCGTTGATCGATTCGTTGGCCTGTTGTTGCGCCACTTCCTCGAGTTCGGCGGCAATCTGGCCACTGCGGCTTTGCACGCGCTCCACCGCCTGCTGCAGGCGAAGCAGTTCCATCTGTGCGGTGTGGTGGCGGCTTTGTGTCTGCCCGGTCTGCGCACGCAGCGCCTGGATTTCGCGCTGACGTTCGACGTGCGCCGACTGCGCAGCAATATGCGCGGCTTCGAGCCGGGTGACGTCTTCGCGCAGGCGGGCGATGTCGTCGGACAGGCGTTCCATCTCACGGCCGCGCGCCAGAATGCCCTCAACAGCCGTATGCGGGCCGTGAAAGGTGACGCTGTGCGGCGTGAATACATGGCCCTGCGGCGTGACCACGCATTCTCCCGTCACCAGATGCGCAGCCCTTGCGCGTGCTGCTACCCCATCTTCAGCCCAGTACACGCCCGCCAGCCAGTCGGCCAGTGCGGCACGGGCAGTCAGGTCGCCGGTGTTGATCTTGCTGGCCAGCCAGGTGTCCGGCGGCAGGCTGGCCGTCGCGCCCTGCGCATGCCACACCGTGAAGCGGGCAGGCGGCGCATCGCTGAACCAGTGTGCTTCAACGTCGGCGGAAACCGCCTGCAGCCGCTCACGCAGGACGGCCTCGACAGCCGCCTCCCAGCCCGGCGCGACGGTGATCGTTTCCCACAATCGGGCGGCATGCTCCAGGCCGCGCTGGGCGAGCCAGCTGCCGAGCTTTTCGTCGGCCTTGAGCGATTCCTGGAGTTTTTTCAGCGCCGTCAGTTCGGCCTCGGCCTGATGCAGTGACTTGCGAGCCGTTTCCAGGTCGCGCTGATGCTGGCTGCGCAGGGCATCCAGTTCAGGCAGTTCGGATTCGGCAGTTTTGAGCGTGTCCTGCGCCGTGGCGAGCGTCTGGGCCAGTTCCTCCACTTCCATCTGCTTCTGTGACAGACCGACCGCGTCCGGGCGGGGCAGATGCGCCTGTTCCTGTTGCAGACGGGTCCGCCGGGTTTCAAGTTGTTCGATCTGCCGGCGCGTGTGGCCCAGGCTGTTTTCATCCACCTGCCGCGCGCGTTCCAGTTCGGAAACGCTGCGCTGGGCTTCGCCCACTGCCTGCTGTGCGCTGCGCAGCAAGTGTTCCTTTTCGGGCAGCGTGGTATCGGTGGCCTCATGGGCAGCGGATTCAGCTTCGGCCAGCGCCAGTTCCAGCGCAGGCTGGCGGGTCTGCGTGTCCGCAAGCTGGTCGGCGGTATCGCTGCGCCGGCCGAGCTGGGCGTCGAGCCGAGTGCCCAGGTCCTGGACCTGGCGGACCAGGCGCTCGCGCGTGGCGTTCTGGTGCGCCATCGTCTGCTCGATGCGCGCCACCTCGGACTGCGCCTGGTAATAGCTTGCCTGACGGGCGTTCAGTGCGTCCTGGCCGGCAAACTGGGTCTGACGGGCGGATTCGAGTGTGGATTCGATATGCCGCAGCCGTGCGGTTTCGGCATCCAGCCGGGTCTGCGCCTCGGTCAGGTCACGGTCGATGCGCGCACGCTGCTGCGCGGCGTCGTGCTTGCGGGCGAACCACAGGCGATGCTGGGAAAAGGTGAGGTCAGCCTGCAGTGTGCGGTACTGCTGCGCAACTTGGGCCTGTGCAGTGAGTTTTTCGACCTGATTCTTCAGTTCGCGCTGGATGTCCTCGACGCGGTTGAGATTGTCGCGGGCGTCGCGTAAACGCGCTTCGGTCTCCTTGCGGCGTTCCTTGTACTTGGATACGCCGGCGGCTTCTTCCAGAAAGCCGCGCAGTTCTTCAGGCTTGGCCTCGATCAGCTTCGCGATCATGCCCTGCTCGAGGATGGCATAGGCGCGCGCGCCCACGCCGGTGCCGAGGAAGAGATCAGCCACGTCGCGCCGGCGCACGCGCATGTTGTTGATGTAATAGGTGGAGTCGCCGCTGCGGTCGAGCACGCGCTTCACCGCGATCTCGGCGTATTGCGACCACTGGCCGGCGGCGCGGCCCAGCTCGTTGTTGAAGCTGAGTTCCACCGAGGCGCGCGAAGCCGGCTTCCTGGTGCCCGAGCCGTTGAAGATCACGTCCTGCATGGTTTCGCCGCGCAGGTGCTTGGCCGACGATTCGCCGAGCACCCAGCGCACCGCGTCGATGACGTTGGATTTGCCGCAGCCGTTGGGGCCGACCACCCCGGTGAGCTGGGCGGGCACGGGAATGACGGTGGGATCGACGAAGCTCTTGAAACCGGCGAGTTTGATGTGGGTCAGTCGCAAGACAGTGAACCTTGGCTTTTATAATGGCGGACAGTCGACTTGCCCTTCTGGCTGACTGGCCTGGGGGGCAGGTTCTTTTTCTTTGCCGCATTCTACACCGAGCGATTCCATGCCTTCCCAAGCCAGTAAAACCCTTGAGATCTTTGCCAACCCCAAGCCGGGACGCGACTTTCATATTCACATGGAAGTTCCTGAATTCACATGCCTTTGCCCCAAGACCGGGCAGCCGGATTTTGCCACGCTCATCCTCGACTACATCCCCGACAAGGCCTGCGTCGAACTGAAGAGCCTGAAGCTCTACATGTGGAGCTTCCGCGAAGAAGGCCATTTCCATGAGGACGTCACCAACCGCATCCTCGACGACCTGGTGAAAGCAACCAAGCCGCGCTTCATGCGGTTGACCGCCAAGTTCTACGTGCGCGGCGGCATCTTCACCAATGTGGTGGCCGAGCATCGCAAGAAGGGCTGGCAACCGGCTCCGCGAGTGGACTTGATGCAGTTCGACCACAACTCGAATACACGCGGATAAACACTTGTTTTTTCTTGGGATTGATTTTGGTACAACAGGTGCACGCGCCTGTGTGATCGATGCCGACGGCACGGTGGTATTCGAAGACCATCGCGATTTCGGCACCCTGGAGGAATACGCGCGAGCCGGCCTCTGGCGCGAGGCGCTGTGGGATCTCGTCGCATCCCTGCCCCCGGCGATCCGCATGCAATTGTCCGACATTGCGCTCGACGGCACGTCGGGCACGGTGATCGCCTGCGACGAGGCACTCGACCCGCGCGCACCGCCGCTGCTCTATAACGACGACCGCGCGGTGGACGAGGCCGCGCTGATCGCGAAAACTGCCACGCCCGGCCACCCTGCTGCTGCCGTCACCTCGGGGCTGGCAAAGATGCTGTGGCTGAAAAAGCGGCTGGGGCTCACCGGCGCGCGGCTCTATCTCAACCAGGCCGACTGGCTGGCCGGCCTGCTCTCCGGCCGCGTCGGCATGACCGACTACCACAACGCGCTGAAACTCGGGCTTGACCTCGACACCCTGCAATGGCCAGCCTGGGTGGAATATCTGGCTGACGTGGATTACCTGCCCGTACCCATTGCGCCCGGTGCGCGCCTGGGTGTCGTGTCGCGCCCGCGCGCGCGCTACCTGGGCGTGAATCCGCATTGCATGGTGCACGCCGGCACCACCGATTCCATCGCCGCCTTTCTTGCTGCCGGGGTCAAGGCCAGCGGCGAGGCCGTCACCTCGCTCGGCAGCACGCTGGTGCTGAAGCTCTTGTCCGACACGCGGGTGGAATCGGCCGGGCACGGCGTCTATTCGCACTGGTTCGGCAAGCGCTGGCTGGCGGGCGGCGCGTCCAACGCGGGCGGTGCAGTGCTACGGCAATTCTTCGACGACCGGCAACTGGCGGCGCTGTCGGAACGCATCGACCCCGGTATCGCCAGCCCGCTCGACTACACGCCGCTGCCGAAAACCGGCGAACGCTTTCCGGTCAATGATCCCACGCTTGCGCCGCGACTCACCCCCCGGCCGGACGACGATGCCGCTTTCCTGCATGGCCTGCTGGAAAGCCTCGCGCGCATCGAAGCGCGTGGCTATGCGCTGCTGGTGGAACAGGGGACGAACCCACTGGTGCGGGTGGACACCGCCGGCGGCGGCGCGCACAACCCGGCCTGGACGCGCATTCGCGAACGCTTGCTGGGCGTGCCCGTTGCCCGTGCGGCGCACACCGAGGCGGCCTATGGTGCAGCGCAACTGGCGCGGGAAGGTTTGCGCCTGTTCGAAACTGCGGATTAAACCTAAAAACCGCAGTTGGGCGCGCTCGATGGTGCGTTTGGACGAGTGACTGGCGCGAAGCACGAGGCGGCAGGCCGGGGCCTGCAACGAGGCGTGACAAAGCCAGGCGCTTGACCGGACGGGCCAGCGGGTGCGTAGCGTGTTCACCCAGACGGTGAAGACTATCGAGGCAGAACGCTCAAGCTTCTTGTGGTGTTTCCAAGTGCGGAAAGCGGTCAACTGCGGTTTTTAGGTTAAATGCCGATGCGGCCAAGCGGCCAACGGCAGCCCGCGTCACAGCCGCTGAAGCGCCAGCAAGGCTCAGCCGACTTCAACGAATTCCAGCGTATTGCCATCCGGATCGCGGCAGAACAAGGCCGCGCGCCCGGATTTGCTGACGCTGTAGACCACCCCGGCTGCGTCCAGCCGGCTGGTCAGCGGGCCCAGGTCGCGCACGCCCAGCGCAATGTGGCGGTCGCGCCCCCCGTGTTCCGGACGCACGGCGCGCGCGTCGGGATTGGGCAGGTTCATCAGGTGCAGTTGCTGGCCACCGGGCAGGTCGTACCACTCGCCGGGATACGGCAGTTCGGGGCGCGCCGGCGACGGCTCCAGACCCAGCACCGATTCGTAGAACCGCTTGGCGCGGGCCAGGTCGCCGACCAGCAGGCCGGCGTGCAGCAAGGCAACGAGATCAGACACGGGCGGGCTCCTGACGGTCTTCCATGCGGCCGGAAAACAGGCTGGCGGTGATGATCATCGCCGCCCCCACCCATTCCTGCGGCCCCATGCGTTCGTCGGACAGGAAATAGGCGGAAATCGCCGCCACCACCAGTTCCGACAGGAAAATGACAATGGCCTGGTTGGCCGGCACGCGGGCCAGGCCGTATTGCACGGCGTAAGTCATGCTGGCGATGGCCAGCGCCACGCCGATCAGCAGCAGCCAGGTTGTGGGGCTGGCCTGCGCCACGAAATCCAGTTCATCGGGTTTCAGCATCAACCCCACCACGGTCAGCACGGTCACGCCGGTCCAGACCGACACCGCCTTGGCACCCTCCGCCACACCTTCCAGATGGCGGCTGATGACGTTGCTGACGGCAAACATGATTCCCGCCGACAGACCCAGCCATTCGGCACGGTTGGCGGGCAGTGGCCAGTCGCCCGGCTGCCACAGCATGATGATGGCCCCGCCTGCAGCCAGTGCCATCACCGCCCAGCCGGCTCGGTTGAGCTTTTCGCGCAGCAGCAGCCAGGCGAACAGCACGGTCCACAGCGGAGCCAGGTAGAACAGCAGCAGCACCCGCACCACTTCGCCTTCCAGCACGGCCAGCACATAGGCCAGATTGGTCCACCCGGCTGCCAACCCCATGCCGGTCAGCCACATCCAGCGTCCGCGTGCCGCGCCGACGGCGCGACCGTGCAGCCAGCCAAGGACCACTAGTGGTACGGCGTAGGAAAAGAAACTCGATGCAATGCCGCCAACGCCGGCCTCGCCCAGCAGGCGATAGGGATACCAGACCAGCCCCCACAGGGCGGCGGCGTAGACGAGACTGGCGATGGCGAGGGGGCGGTGCGGAGTAGGCAGGGACATGGCGATTTATAATGCCACGACTTGTCTTCCATCCCGCGTGCAATGAATCCCCGCCTCGACCAGCTCCACCCCTACCCTTTCCAGAAACTGCGCGAACTCTTCGCCGGCGTGGTGCCCAACCCCGCGCTGCCCGCCATCAATCTATCCATCGGCGAGCCCAGGCACCCCACGCCGCAGTTCATCAAGGATGCACTGGTGGCCGGTCTGGGCGGGCTGGCGAACTACCCCGTCACGCAAGGCTCGGACGCGCTGCGCCAGGCCATGGCAAACTGGGCCGGCCGTCGTTATGGGGTCAAGCTCGATCCGGCCACCGAGGTGCTGCCGGTAAACGGCTCGCGTGAAGCCCTGTTCGCCTTTGCGCAGGCCAGCGTCGATTCCAGCCGCCACGGCCGCCGCGTGGTGATCTCGCCCAACCCCTTCTACCAAATCTACGAAGGTGCGGCGCTGCTGGCGGGTGCCCGTCCATTCTTCCTCAACACCACGCCGGAAAATGGCTTTCGCATGGACTGGTCGCGCGTGCCCGACGATCTGTGGGAACAGGTCAACCTGGTTTATATATGCAGCCCGGGCAATCCCACGGGCAAGGTGTTTTCGCTGGACGACTGGCGCGAGATCTTCGCCCTTTCGGACCAGCACGGCTTTGTCGTCTGCGCCGACGAGTGCTATTCGGAAATCTATTTCACCGAAGGTGAACCGCCGCTTGGCGCGCTCACCGCGTCGCAGCAGCTGGGCCGAGGCTTGCGCAACCTGGTCGTGTTCAATTCCCTGTCCAAGCGCTCCAACGTGCCTGGCCTGCGCTCGGGCCTCGTCGCCGGCGATGCCGAATTGATGAAGAAATTCCTGCTCTACCGCACCTACCACGGCAGCGCCATGAGCCCGGCGGTGCAGGCCGCCAGTGCAGCAGCGTGGAACGACGAAGCGCATGTAGTCGAGAACCGCCGCCAGTACGCCGCCAAGTTCGCCGCCGTGATGCCCATCCTCAAACCCGTGCTCGAATTCGATGCGCCGGACGCCGCGTTCTACATGTGGGCGAAAGTGCCGGGGGGCGACGATGCCGCCTTCGCCCGAGGGCTGTATGAACAACAGCACGTGACCGTGCTGCCTGGCAGCTATCTGGCGCGCGACGCCGCCGGGGCCAACCCAGGCAAGGGCTTCGTGCGCATCGCGCTGGTCGACGGCGAGGCGCAATGTGTCGAGGCTGCGCAGCGCATCGTGGCGTATTTGAGCAAGACATGAAGCACACCGGCCTGTTCCTGCTGACGCTCCTTGCCCTGCCCGCCGCCGCCGCGACAACGGCCGAGATCGAATACCGCGTACAGCAGACCCTGACGTTGACTGGCGCACTGTTCGTTGATTACGACGTGGGCGAAGACGGCCAGGCCCACGTGCTGTTCGGCAGCAACGAGCCGGCCTGGCGGGTGGAAAAGTCGGTCAAGGCCTTACAATCGCACCCTGGCATTCCGGGGCTGGTGTGGACGCAGCTCGATTCCGAATTGTGTCCGGTGCGCTAACCCCGCCTCAACCCTCCCAGTATTCATCACGGAACCCATCATGCAAGACTTGCAAGCCATCATCGAAGCCGCCTTTGAACAACGTGCCCAGATCACGCCCCGCACTGCCGACCCGCAGGTGAAGGACGCCGTGATGACGGTGCTGGACAAACTCGATCGCGGCGAGCTGCGCGTGGCGAGCCGGGTGGCCGGCACCCAGCAGTGGGAAACCCACCAGTGGATCAAGAAGGCCGTGCTGCTGTCCTTCCGCCTGGAAGACAATGCCTTCATCAAGGGCGGCTTCACCAACTACTACGACAAGGTGCCAAGCAAGTTCGCCGACTACAACTCGAAGGATTTCCGCGAAGGCGGTTTCCGCGTGGTGCCGCCCGCCGCCGCGCGACGCGGCTCGTTCATTGCGAAGAACGTGGTGCTGATGCCGTCTTACGTCAACATCGGCGCGTATGTGGACGAAGGTGCGATGGTCGATACCTGGGCCACCGTCGGCTCGTGCGCGCAGATCGGCAAGAACGTGCACCTCTCGGGCGGCGTCGGCATCGGCGGCGTGCTCGAACCAGTGCAGGCCAACCCCACCATCATCGGCGACAACTGCTTCATCGGCGCGCGCTCCGAAGTGGTCGAGGGCGTGATCGTCGAGGACAACAGCGTGATCTCGATGGGCGTCTACATCGGTCAGAGCACCAAGATCTACGATCGCGAAACCGGCGAAGTGCACTACGGCCGCGTGCCTGCCGGCTCGGTGGTGGTCTCCGGCAACCTGCCGTCCAAAGACGGCAAGTACAGCCTGTATTGCGCCGTGATCGTGAAGAAGGTCGATGAGAAGACGCTGTCCAAGGTCGGCATCAACGAACTTCTGCGCGGCATCTGATCAAAACCCCTTCCAGTTCCTGTCCGGATGAGCCCTGTGATCAAACCCCTGCTTCTCCTTGCGGCCTGCACGGCCGCCCTGGCGGGTTGCCAGGAAAACCCGGTCTCCGGCCGCAAGCAGTTCGTGCTGGTGTCGGAGGAAATGGCGCAGAGTTCGTCCGCCCAGGCGTACGCGCAAACCCTGTCGGAGGCGCAAAAGCAGGGCAAGCTCAGCACCAATGCTGCGCTCAACGCCCGGGTCAAGCGCATTACCGACCGTCTCATTGCCCAGGCCACGGTGATGTATCCACCGTCCAAGGACTGGAAATGGTCGGTGGCCGTGCTCGACGAACCCACACTCAACGCCTGGTGCATGCCCGGCGGCAAGATGGCGATCTATACCGGCATCATCGACAAGCTCCAGCTCACCGACGATGAAATCGCCCAGATCATGGGCCACGAAATCGCCCATGCCATGCTCGGCCACGGCCGCGAGCGCATGAGCCGTGCGCTGGCGACCCAGGCCGGCCTGCAACTCGGCTCGATTGCAGCCGGAACCGACCTCAGCGGCCTGGCACCGGTTGCCGACATTGCGCTTACTCTACCCAACAGCCGCGCGGGCGAGACCGAAGCGGACCGCTACGGCATCGAACTCGCGGCCCGTGCGGGCTACGATCCGCGTGCAGCGGTGAGGCTGTGGGAAAAGATGGCAGCTGCCAACAAGAGCCAGCCGCCCAAGTTCCTCTCCACCCACCCCTCGCCGGATGACCGCATCCAGGCCCTCAACGCCCTGGCCCCGAAAATGATGCCGCTCTACGAAAAGGCCCGCTGATGGAAATTGCCGACGAAAAGCTTGCCAGCCTGAAAACCGTGAACCACGTGACCTACGCGCTGTATTCGCTGTCGCTGTTCTCGGGCGTGACGGCCATCGTCGCCATCGTGCTCAACTACATCAAGCGCGACGACGCACGCGGCACCTGGATCGAGAGCCATTTCAGCTGGCAGATCCGCACTTTCTGGTGGGCGCTGGTCTGGGGCGTGCTGGGCTGGCTCACCTTCCTCATCCTGATCGGCTGGGTCATCTGGGGCGTCGCCTTCGTCTGGTTCATCTACCGCATCGCAAAAGGCTGGCTCAACCTCAATGACGGCAAGCCCATGGCCGTATAAGGTCTGATCATTCAATTTTCCGGAGTCTTCACCATGAATCGTGTTCTTCTCGCCGCTGTGTCCATTGCCTTGCTGGGCGGCTGTGCCACCAAGGACTATGTCAACGAACAGATTGCCGGCGTGAACAAGCGCGTGGACGGCCAGCAGGCTGACACCAATGACCGGTTCGGCAAGACCGCCAGCCTGGTTCAGGGTCTGGAAAACCGTGTCAATGGCCAGCAGACCGCGCTCGACGGCACCTCGCGCACCGCCCAGGAGGCGCTGGACCGCGCCAACGCGGCAGGCAAGCTCGCCGCCGGCAAGTTCCTCTACGAAACTGCCCTCTCCAGCCAGATTGCCTTCGGCTTTGAAGGCAACGAACTCTCTGCTGACGCGAAAAAGGCCTTGGACGACTTTGCCGCCCGGATCAAATCCGAAAACCGCAACGTCTATATCGAAATCCAGGGCCATACCGACAGCAGCGGTCCCGATTACACCAACCTCAAGATCGGTGAACAGCGCGCTGAAGTCGTGCGCCGTTACCTGGCCATGCAGCACGGGTTTGCCCTGCATCGCATGAACGCCATTTCCTACGGTGAAACCGCCCCCATCGCCGACAACAAGACGCGCGCAGGCCGTGCGGAAAATCGCCGCGTCACCCTGGTCGTGCTGCAATAACGCGATACTCGCCAGACAAAAAAAGCCCGGCTGATGCCGGGCTTTTTTGCGGGATGGTCAGGCGGTGATCCTGACTTCGGTCCCGGTTTCCACCAGATCGAAGAGTTCGGCCACGTCGGCGTTCTTCATGCGGATGCAACCGTGCGAGGCAGGCTGGCCGATGCGGTGTTCCTCGTGGGTGCCGTGGATGTAGATGTAGCGGGCGTGGGTATCGACTGACCCGCCCTGGTTCCTGCCCGGCTCCAGCCCTTCCAGCCAGAGGATGCGGGTGAGTATCCAGTCGCGGCCGGGGTTGTCCGCGTCGAGGCTGGGGGACCAGATTTCACCTGTCGGAACACGCGCCTTGAACGCCGCGCCCAGCGGCTGGCCGGCACCGATTTTCTCGGCAATGCGATGCCGTCCGCGCGGTGTCCGGTAACTACCGGATTCCTCGCCCGGACCGTTGGCCGCAGTTGAAACCGGATACTGGCGGATCAGCCGGTCGCCATCGGGATACGGCTCCCACAGATAGAGCTGCTGACGGCGGATGTCCACATCGATGACCAGCGCACTCATGTCGATGTCTCCTTTTTATGCTGCCGGCGCGACTCGAAAAACCCCGAGATCAGGGCAGCACACTCGTCCGCCAGGATGCCGCCGGTGATTTCACAGTGGTGATTGAGCCGGGGTTCGGCGAACACATTCAGGATGCTGCCGTGCGCGCCGGTCTTGTATTCCTTCGCTCCGTAGACCACGCGCGATACACGGGCGTGCAGGATCGCCCCGGCACACATCACGCAGGGCTCCATCGTCACATAGAGCGTGGCACCCGGCAGCCGATAGTTGGCGCATTGCCCGGCTGCATCGCGCAGGGCCATCACCTCGGCGTGTGCCGTCGGGTCGTGGCGGGAAATGGGCTGGTTGTAACCGCGTCCGATGATCTGGCCACCGGCCACCACCACTGCGCCGACCGGCACTTCCCCTGCCTCCCAGGCTTGTCGGGCCAGTTCCAGCGCCTGGCGCATCCAGTACGCGTCGTCGTGCGGGGCAGCCTCCGGCCGTGTCATAGGCCATCCATGCCACAGAATCGTGGCAAGGCCTTGATCCGGTCCACCCAGCGCCGCACACCGGCATAAGGGCCGAGGTCGATGCGGCCCTGATGGGCCAGCGCCACGTAGGGGAAGCACGCCACGTCAGCCACGGTCGGTGTCGTGCCGGCCAGCCAGTCGGCCTGCGACAGTCGTCCCTCCAGCACCTGCAAGGCCACGGCCGCCTGTTGATGCGCCGCACCGAGATCGCCCGGCCGGCCCATGTGCGCGATCATGCGTGCCCGGAACAACCCGTCTGCCACTTCGTTCTGCGCCAGTTCCAGCCACTGCATCACCTGCCCCAGATGCAGCGCATCCTGTGGCAGCCAGCTGCGCGCGGGATCGTGACGTGCGGCAAGATAGACCAGAATGGCAGTCGAGCCCCACAACACATGGTCCCCATCGATCAGCGTGGGAATCTGCCCGCGCGGATTGAGCTTGAAATAGGCGGCATCCACATCGTTGCGTCCTTCCCGGATGGCCACTGGAATGCGCTCGCAAGGCACATCGAGCAGCGCGAGCAGCAGGCGCACCTTGTAGGCGTTGCCGGAGCCTTCGCGGTCGTAGAGTTTCATCATGGTGGTGTGTTCCCGCGTTGAACTGCCGACAAACTCAAGGGTGCGCTACACAAGTTCGCCTCGCACTGTGAGTACAACCTGCCCGCCTACCTCGATTTCAGCCAAGCCATTGTGTCTGTGCGCGCGCAGACGTACCCGGGAAGGCCGCCGCAATTCGTGGCCCTGTTCGATGCGCAGGTCGATATCCGAATGCCCTTGTTGCAGCAGATAAGCACCCAGAAACGCCGCACCGTTTCCGGTTGCCGGGTCCTCGCGTACACCGTGAGCCTCGAAGAAGAAACGTACGGAAAGATCGCATGCCGCGTCGTGCGTCTCGTGGGTGAACAGATAGGCCAGCGGCGGAAAACCCTGTGCCATCAATGGCGCATAGGCGTCCAGATCCAGCCGACTGCGCTTCAGTGCCGACAGACTGCGCAATGGCACGATCATCGCTGACGTGCCTGCTGCAGCCTGCTGAACCGGCATCTGTGCATCAATATCATCCGGCTCGATACCCAGGGCCAATGCCATTACTTCACGCGGACAAATCGCCCCCAACGTGACGGGCGGTGCACGGAACCAGAGAATCTCGCCGTTCTCATCCATTTCGAAGCGTACCGGGACCTGAGAGTGTTGCAAGTTGAGCCGCACAGGTCCACTTGCCGCCGATTCCATGAAGCGCCGGATCGTCCATGCCGTGCCCAGCAATGGATGGCCGGCAAACGCCAATTCACGCGCCGGGGTGAACAGGCGCACACGGTAACCGCCATCCGTTTCAGGTTTCGCGAGCACAAATGTCGTCTCCGAGTAGTTGGTTTCCGCCGCGATCAGCTGCATGGTTTCCGCAGTGAGATCATCGGCATGCGTCACTACCGCCAGCTGGTTGCCTGCATAGGCATGGCCGGCAAAGACATCCACAATGTAGAAAGGATGTGGCATGGCTACCCCGTCAAGGTTGGAGACCACTCCAAGATGAACCGGCTCAGCGGATGCGCGGTTTGCGCGTGTGCTTGTCCGGTACGCCGCGCATCTGCCGGCGCGGGCCGGCTTCGAGCCCGGCCCAATCCTGCACGCGCGCCACGAGATCGTCTTCGAGTTCGATTTTCTGGCCGCGCTTGAGCTGCGGCGGCAGCGCGATGGGGCCGAAACGGATGCGCGTGAGCCGTGACACGGTAAAGCCCAGGTGTTCGAAGATGCGGCGCACTTCGCGCTTGCGGCCTTCCTTGATGATGACGCGGTACCAGCGGTTGACACCCTCGCCACCCGCGCGGAAGCAGCTTTGCAGATGCGCCGGGCCGTCGTCGAGTTCGATGCCGTCGGTCAGCTGCTGGATCTGTTCGTCGCTGAGTTCA
The DNA here is from genome assembly GCA_041639515.1 of Hydrogenophilales bacterium. Taxonomy (GTDB): domain Bacteria; phylum Pseudomonadota; class Gammaproteobacteria; order Burkholderiales; family Thiobacillaceae; genus Thiobacillus. Next base: position 15,374 of record JBEQCD010000038.1, read on the forward strand.
CCGAGCAGGCGAACCGCATATTCGCGCTCGACTTCGAAACGCGGGTGCATGAGCCGGTTGGCCAGTTCACCGGAGGTGGTGAAGATCATCAGGCCATCGGTGTTGTAATCCAGCCGGCCGATGGAGATCCACTTGGCACCGCGCAGCTTGGGCAGCGCGTCGAACACGGTGGTGCGGCCCTTGGGGTCGTCGCGGGTGACGATCTCGCCTTCGGACTTGTGGTAGATGAGGATGCGGGTGCGGCGTGTGTCCTCGAAGCGCAGGTAAATGCGGCGGCCACCGATTTTCACGATGTCGCGCGGGCCGACCTTGCTGCCCAGGGTGGCGGCTTCGCCGTTGACCTGCACGCGGCCTTCGGCGATCCATTCCTCCATTTCGCGGCGCGAGCCGATGCCGGCAGTGGCCAGTGCCTTCTGCAGGCGTTCAGCCGGAACCTCGGGCGCGGTGGCCTGGGCAAGACGGGCGGCAGCGCGGCCTTTGGGGGCTGCGGGGGCACGCCGGATGGGGGTGGGACGGGACATGTCAGGGGCTTTCGTAGAGGCGGGGGGCGGCGATTTCGATCACCGCGCCGAAGTGTTGCGGGGCGCGTGCGCCGACAGTTTCGATGATCGCCCCGAACACGGCGGCCACGTCGTGGTCACGCACTTCGGGAATCAGCGCGGTCTCGTTCGGTGCAACCAGCGTCCCCAGTTCTTCCAGCGGCGGCAGGTCGGACAGCGCAGTCAGCCCCAGGTCGCTGAGGAAGTGGCTGGTGGTGCCGAACAGCGCGGGCCGACCCGGCACGTCACGGTGGCCGATGGCCTCGATCCAGCCGCGCTCCTCCAGCGTCTTGACGATATTGGGGTTGACCGACACGCCCCGGATGTCCTCGATGTCGCCGCGCGTCACCGGCTGGCGGTAGGCGATGATGGCCAGGGTTTCCAGCACCGCGCGCGAATAGCGCGGCGGCTTCTCGTCCTTCATGCGCGACAGCCAGGGCTGCATCTCGGGCCGGCTCTGGAAACGCCAGCCGTCGGCGACCTGCACCAGTTCCACACCGCGCCCGTGCCAGTCGGCACGCAGGGCATCGAGCACGCTGTGCAATTCGGCATTGGCCGGCGGGGTGTCGAACATGCGCTTGATCTCGGGCAGCGTCAGCGGTTCGACGGCAACCAGCAGTGCGGCTTCTAGCACGCGCTTCAGGTCGTCAGGATTCTGGTTCGGCTGAAGATTCATGGAGCTTCACGTAAATGGGGGCGAAGGGTTCGGCTTGCGTCACGTCGACGAGGGTTTCCTTGGTCAGTTCAAGCACCGCGAGGAAGGTGACGACGAGTTCGTGCACGCTCGAAGCCTCCGGGAACAGGTCCTTGAACGCCATGAATTCGCCGGGCACCAGCCGCTTGAGGATGCGGCTCATGTGCTCGCGGATCGACAGCTCCTGACGACCGATGCGGTGGTGGCTACGGTTCTTGGCGCGCGACAGGATCGCCAGCCAGGCGGCGGCGAGTTCTTCCGGATGCACGCTCGGCATGCGCCGCGCCACGGCCGGCAGGAACACGCTCACGGTCTCGAAATCACGCCCGGCCTGCGGCAACCGGTCGAGGGTCTGGCCGGCAAGTTTCATCTGCTCGTATTCCAGCAGGCGGCGCACCAGTTCGGCACGCGGGTCGTCGCCCTCGCCTGCGTCCTCCGCCTGCTCGCGACGCGGCAGCAGCATGCGCGACTTGATGTCGATCAGCATCGCCGCCATCAGCAGGTACTCTGCCGCGAGCTCCAGACGCGTCGCGCGCGCGGCCTCCACATAGGCCATGTATTGCCGGGTCAGCGCCGCCATGGGGATGTCGAGCACATCCAGGTTCTGCTTGCGGATCAGATACAGCAGGAGATCGAGCGGACCCTCGAAGGCGTCGAGGAACACCTCCAGCGCATCGGGGGGAATGTAGAGATCCTGGGGCAGTTCGGTCAACAGTTCGCCGCGTACCTTGATGACGGGTGCGGGCGGGGTGTCGGACTGGGGTGGATCGAGCAGCTCGGCTTCGGACATGCGGACATTTTACCCGAGCCCAGGGGTGAACTCAGGGCAGGCGCAGGGTAAATACCGCGCCCTCGCGGTTTTCCAGCAGCAGTTCGCCCGTTCGGCCCTGGTTTTCGTGCAGTTGTGCGATCAGACGGGAGAACTGCAAGCCCAGCCCGGTGCCTCGTGCGCGATACGGCATGCCGTTTGCCAGGCTGTCGAGAATCTCTCCGGGATAGCCTTCGGAATCGTCCCGCACCCCCAGTTCGAGCCAACCGTTCTGGAACGCCGCAGAAATGACTATGCGGGTGCGCGCGTAGGCCAGTGAATTCTGGATGCCGTTCATCAGGGCCATTTCCACCAGTTCCCGGTCGAAAAAAGCAATGGCCGGCAGATCCTCGGCTAGTTCCACACTCACGCTGAAATGTTCGCGGGCCAAGGATTGCGTACGGGCAGCCAGTCCGTGGACCAGGTCGTGCGGCGAATAGGCATCGACATTGAGCGCCAGCGGCCCCTGGTCGGCACGGTACATCCAGAGCGCCTGACGCAGCCGGTCCGACACGCTCTGGCAGAGCAGGCGCGCATCGTCGAGCGGCGCATCGTGTGCGGGATCCCCCGTGGGCGGCAGGCGCTCCAGGGTCATGCCCAGCAGACCGAGATGATTCTTCAGCTCGTGGATGAGTGCAGCCTGAAAAGCCGTGCTGTCGAATGCCATCAGCCGGTCTTCCGCTGGATGCCGAACCGGCTTTCCATGTCTTTCATGTCCAGCCGCAGGCCAGCCAGCCGTGGATGGCCAGGTGCCTGGCGTTCGGCCGCATCGAGCGCACGGCGCGCGGCCTCGATCATGGGTTCGTCCATGCCGCTCTTGTCGATGTGCTTGAGGATGACCCACACGGCATTCATGGCGATGCGCGGGTTGTAGGGCGCGGATTCGCAGGCGGTGAGGAGCTTTTCGGCGGCGGTGCGGAAATCCCCGCGCTGCGCCAGTACCACGCCTTCGTTATTGAGGCGACGCACATCGGCCGTGGCCGAGGCGAGTACGGCCGCGCCTGCGTCGACCCGGCCGGCATCCTCGTAGAGCTTGCGGGCCTTGGCCAGCAGGGTGTCGCTGTCGTGCGCGTTGCGGGCCACCTCGGCGACGATGCCATCGGCCTCGTCATGGCGACCGCTAGACATGCACGCACCCGCCAGGTCGAGCATGAGGCGTGCATCGCCCCGTGTGCCAGCGGTGCGCAGCACGCCCGCCTCGTCCAGGCTTTTGGCTGCCTCGTCCTGGCGGCCAGCCTGAACGTGCAGCACGCTCTGCGACACGGCCATGACCAGCCGGCCTTCGGGCGAGGCCTGGAGTTCGGTCTTGTTCTTCTTGAGCGTGTCGGCCACGGCCTTGTAATCGCCCTGCTCCGCCTGCACCCGGCACAGATTGCCGTAGTCATTGGGCGTGAGGAAGATGGAGTAGCGGCCCTTGTCGATGGCGGTGGCGTAGGCCTTGCGCGCGGTATCGAGATCGCCGTTGGTGTAGGCGGTTTCACCCAGTTTCTGCTGTCGCCGCACGGTGCGCGAGGAAATGGCCACCCCGCGCTGGAGTGCCGCCTGCGCCCCCACGGCGTCCTTTTTGGCGACACACACATCCGAGAGCAGGTCGTAGGCCGCCACCATTTCGGGGGCGTGCTCCAGCACATCGTGCAGTTCGGTTTCCGCAGCGTCATCCTTCTGCTGCAGGTGCAGCGCGCGTGCCAGCCCCAGGCGCGCCCAGGGAATCGCACGCATCTGGATCACCTGCTTGTAGAGCGCCTCGGCTTCGTCGAACCGCCCCAGGGTCACCAGCAATTCCCCCTTGAAGCGCAGCGCATCGACCACGTAGCGCGGCCGGTCGCGCACCAGGGCATCGCAGGCGGCAATGGCCGCTTCCAGATCCTGCGCGGCAAAGTGCCGGTAGACGTCGCGAAACGCCTGCTTGCGCAGCAGGATGGCTTCCAGCCGGTTGCACAGCACTTCGGCGCTGAACGGCTTGATCATGTAGTCGTCGGGCGCGAGTTCGGCGGTGGCAACGACTTTTTCGTAATACGACTCCGAGGTCACCATCATGAACACGGTTTCGAGCGGAATCAGGTTGCCGTGGCGCAATTCCTCCAGCAGTTGCTGGCCATCGCGGCCATCACCCAGATTGAAGTCGCACAGGATGAAATCGTAGGAACGGTTGCGAATCTGGAACAGGGCCTCGGCCGCGTTCGAGGCGACCTGGACCTTGGTGACGCCAAAATTGGACAAAGTGAGGCGCAGGGCATTGCGCATCCCGGGGTAATCGTCCACGACCAGGGCGCGCAGGGCGCTGTAGTCGATGAGCGGGTCGGCGGCAGGCTTGAGGAACGCGTTCACGGGCAGGTTCGGCACCGGTACAGTTAACCGGTGAATCAGACCAGCAGAGTTCTAGATGAGGGAAGTATCGGCAGCGCCGGGCTGAACTGAACCCGAGCCGAACTGAACCCGGCCGCCTGACCCATGCCCGGGTTGCCCGCCTCAGTCCAGCAGGCTGTCGGGGGCTTCCAGTGCCGCCTTCACCGCCACCAGGAACTGCACGGCATCGCGGCCATCGATCAGGCGGTGGTCGTAGGAAAGCGCCAGATACATCATGGGCCGCACCACGACCTGGCCATGTTCGGCGACGGGCCGATCCTGGATGGTGTGCATCCCGAGAATGGCGGATTGCGGCGGGTTGACGATGGGCGTGGACAGCAGCGAGCCAAAGACACCGCCATTGGTGATGGAAAACGTACCCCCCGCCAGTTCTTCCAGGGCCAGCCGCCCGTCCCGGGCCCGGGCGGCAAAATCGGCGATGGCGGCCTCGATCTGGTGCGCGGCAAGGGTCTGGGCCCGGCGCAGGATGGGCACCACCAGCCCGCGCGGGGTCGAAATGGCAATACCGATGTCAGCGTCCTCGTGCCAGACGATGTCTGCGCCGTCGATGCTGGCGTGGATCACCGGAAACTGCGCCAGCGCCCGGCAGACGGCGCGCACGAAGAACGACATGTAGCCCAGCTTGACACCGTGTCTGACCTCGAACTCGGCTTTCAGGCGCTGGCGCAGTTCGTTCACCGGCTGCATGTTCACTTCGTTGAAGGTGGTGAGCAAGGCGGCCGTATGTTGCGCCGCCACCAGGCGTTCGGCCAAGCGGGCGCGCAGCCGCGACATGGGTTCGCGGCGCGTGCTCTCGGCTGCCACCGGCGGGCTGGCCGGGGCCACGGGCAGCGGAAGCGGTGGCGACGGAATCGGACGGGGAGCCGGCGCGCGCGGTGCCGGTGCAGTGGCCGGCGGTGCAATCGGCCCGGATGGCGGCGCGGCTGTCGCGGATTCACCGGATTCGATCACGGCCAGCACGTCGCCCGCCTTGACCACGGTGCCCTCCGCCACGCGGATTTCGACCAGCGTGCCGGACGCCGGGGCCGGGATGTCGAGAATGACCTTGTCGGTTTCCAGATCGATCAGGGTTTCGTCACGCGCCACGGTGTCACCCGCTTGCCTGCGCCAGCCGAGGAGCGTGCCGCTGGCGACCGAATCGGACAGCATGGGCACCCGCACGTCAATTTTCATGAATCGTCTCCAGCGCGTCGGCCAGCAAGGCATCCAGTTCGGCACGGTGGCGCGAGGCATAGCCCGAAGCCGGCGCGGCGGCGGCGGGCCGCCCTGCGTAACTGAAGCGCCGGCCGGCGGGCGCGCAATGGTTCAGGTGGTGCAGGGTCTGGTACCAGGCACCCTGGTTCATAGGCTCTTCCTGTGCCCAGACGAAGGTGCGGGCATGGGGATAGGCCGCGAGCGTTTCACGGAACAGGGTCTCCGGGAACGGATACAGCTGTTCGACCCGGAGCAGCGCCACGTCGTCCAGGCCGCGCGCGAGGCGGGCTGCCTCCAGGTCGAACCAGACCCGTCCACTGCAGGCGACGACACGGGAGGCCGAGCGCGGCGCACGCGGATCGTCGATCACGGCACGGAAGCTGCCGGCCGACAGATCGGCCAGCGACGAGACCGATTCGGGATGGCGCAGCAGGCTCTTGGGCGTGAACAGCACCAGGGGCTTGCGCTGTGGCCGCACCAGTTGCCGGCGCAGCAGATGGAACACCTGCGCGGGCAGGGTCGGCACACAGACCTGGATGTTGTCCTGCGCACACAGCTGCAGGAAGCGCTCGATCCGTGCCGAGGAATGCTCCGGCCCCTGGCCTTCCAGACCGTGCGGCAGCATCAGTGTCAGGCCGCACAGCCGTCCCCACTTGGCTTCGCCGCTGGTGATGAACTGGTCGATCACGACCTGTGCCCCGTTGGCAAAATCACCGAACTGGGCCTCCCAGATCACCAGCGTGTCCGGGTCGGCGGTGGCATAGCCGTATTCGAAGGCCAGCACCGCTTCTTCCGACAGCAGCGAATCGATGACGGTGAAATCGCCCTGCCGGTCGTGCAGATGTTCGAGCGGGATATAGACCCCGCTCTGCCGGCGTTCGCGTTTCTGGTCGTGCCACACCGCGTGGCGATGGAAGAAGGTGCCGCGTGCCGAATCCTGACCCGAAAGCCGCACGTTCATGCCTGTGTCGAGCAGACTCGCGTAGGCCAGCGTCTCGCAGAATCCCCAGTCCAGGGGTTGCTCGCCCGCCCGCATCCTGCGACGGTCGTCGAGCACCTTCTGCACGCGCGGATGCAACTGGATGTCGACGGCCGGGGTGGTCATCTTGCCCGCCAGGAAATCGAGGCGTGCTGCCGGAACCGACGTGGCGGGCTCGGTCCCTTCCCCGCGAAAGCGGCTCCAGTCGACGCTGTAGGTTTCCTTGAAGCTCGACAGGACCGGGGGCGACAGGGATTCGCCCGCGTCGAGCCGGGCCCGGCAGGCGTCGACGAGGTCATCCGCTTCGGCTTGCGTCAGCACGTTCTCGTCGACCAGCTTTTGCGCATACAGCGTGCGCGTAGTGGGATGCGCCTGGATGCGGCGATACATCAGCGGCTGGGTGGCGAGCGGTTCGTCCTGTTCGTTGTGGCCATGACGGCGATAGCACACCAGATCGATGAACACGTTCTTGCGGAAGGTATAGCGGAAGTCGACCGCCGTGCGCACGGCGAAGGCCACCGCCTCGGGGTCGTCGCCATTCACATGGAAGACCGGCGCTTCGACCATCTTGGCAACGTCGGTGCAGTAAAGCGTGGAACGCACGTCGCGTGGGTCCGAGGTGGTGAAGCCGATCTGGTTGTTGATGACGACATGGATCGCGCCGCCGTTGCGGAAGCCCCGGGTCTGCGACATGTTGAGCGATTCCATCACCACGCCCTGCCCCGACAGCGCGGCGTCGCCGTGCAGCACCACCGGCACCACCTCGCGGCCGAGCACGTCACCGCGCCGGTCCTGGCGTGCCCGTACTGAACCGCGCACCACCGGGTGCACGATCTCCAGGTGCGAGGGATTGAAGGCCAGCGCCAGATGCACGGGCCCATTGGGCAGCAGAATGTCGGTCGAGAAGCCCTGGTGGTATTTCACGTCGCCCGACAGCGGCGAGCCCGGATGACCGTTGGTAGGCTCTTCGTACAGGCTTTCCAGCGGCCGGCCCATGATGTTGGCGAGCACGTTGATGCGGCCGCGATGGGCCATGCCGATGACGATTTCCCTGGCACCATGGCGGGCGCAGCGGGAGATCGCCAGATCCAGCAGCGGAATCAGGCTCTCGCCGCCTTCGAGCGAAAACCGCTTCTGGCCGACGTGGCGGGTGTGGAGGAATTTTTCCAGCGTCTCGGCATCGGTCAGGCGTTTGAGTAATTGTTTCTTCAGGTCGGCCGACGCGCCGAAATTGCCGCGCGCGGATTCGATGCGTTCCTGTAGCCAGCGCTTGCGCGCCACGTCAGTGAGATGCATGTATTCGAAGCCGACACGACCGCAGTAGGCACTCTGCAAACGCTGGAGGATATCGGCCAGTGTGGTGCGGTCGACGCCGAACAGCGAACCCGTTTCGAATTCTCGGCCGAGATCGGATTCGGTCAGGCCGTAATGCGCAGGGTCGAGTTCGGGTGCGGGCGGCAGATCGAAGCGGCGCAGCGGATCAAGGTCGGCTCGCCGTACACCCAGGGTGCGATAGGCATTGATGAGCCGAAGCACGGCAATCTGTGCGCCATCCGCCGCGCCGGCCGTATGGGGCAGCGATGCGGCAAGCCAGGCCGCCAGCGCGTCGTCGCCAAACTGCTCGAGATAGGCAGCGTTGCCCGCATACAGCGGCGAACTCGAATGCCAGTCGGACGCGCGCATGGCTGTCTGACGGGCTAGGAGCGCCGCGCCTCGATCGGCACGTATTCGCGTCGCGCGTGACCCGTGTAGCGCTGGCGCGGCCGGCCGATCTTGTGAGCGGGGTCGGACAGCATTTCGTTCCACTGCGCTACCCAGCCGGCGGTGCGCGCGAGCGCGAACAGCACCGTGAACATGCTGGTGGGAATGCCCATGGCGCGGAAGATGATGCCGGAATAGAAATCCACGTTGGGATAGAGCTTGCGGCTGACGAAGTAATCGTCTTCCAGCGCGATGCGTTCGAGCTCCATCGCCATCCTGAAGGTGGGATTATCCTTGAGGTCCAGCGCCTCCAGCACCTCGTGCGCGGTCTGGCGGATGATGCGCGCGCGCGGATCCATGTTGCGGTAGACCCGGTGGCCAAAGCCCATGAGGCGGAAGCCGCTACTCTTGTCCTTGGCGCGGGCGATGTATTCGGGAATGCGCGACACGTCGCCCATTTCGTCGAGCATCTTCAGCACCGCCTCGTTGGCCCCGCCGTGCAGCGGCCCCCAGAGCGAAGCCATGCCGGCGGCAACACAGGCGTAGGGGTTGGCTCCCGAGGAGCCGGACAGACGCACGGTCGAGGTCGAGGCGTTCTGCTCGTGGTCGGCGTGCAGGAGGAAGATGCGGTCGAGCGCGCGCGCCAGGATGGGGTTGGGCTCGTAGGGCTCGCACGGCGTGGAGAACATCATGTGCATGAAGTTCTCGGCGTAGGACAGCCGGTTGTTCGGGTAGACGAAGGGCTGGCCCTCGTTGAACTTGTAGGCCCAGGCCGCCACGGTGGGAATCTTGGCGAGCAGGCGATGCGCGACGATTTCGCGGTGTTTCGGATCGAACAGGTCGGTACCTTCATGA
>JBEQCD010000039.1:0-23705 GCA_041639515.1 Hydrogenophilales bacterium
CTTGAAATAGGCCCGCCCTCCCCCACATTCGATTCAATCCAAACACATTCAGAAGGACTCAATCATGGGACGCATCATCGGCATCGATCTCGGCACCACCAACTCCTGCGTGGCCGTCATGGAAAACGGCACACCCAAGGTCATCGAAAACGCAGAAGGCGCGCGCACCACGCCGTCCATCGTCGCCTACGCGGAAGACGGCGAAATCCTGGTCGGCGCGCCGGCCAAGCGTCAGGCCGTCACCAACCCGCGCAACACGCTCTACGCAGTCAAGCGCCTGATCGGCCGCCGCTTCGAAGAAAAGGAAGTGCAGAAGGACATCGGCCTCATGCCCTACAAGATCGTCAAGGCTGACAACGGCGACGCCTGGGTGGAAGTGCGCGACCAGAAAATGGCCCCGCCGCAGATTTCCGCCGAAGTGCTGCGCAAGATGAAGAAGACCGCCGAAGACTATCTCGGCGAGGAAGTCACCGAAGCCGTCATCACCGTGCCGGCCTACTTCAACGACAGCCAGCGCCAGGCCACCAAGGACGCGGGCCGCGTCGCCGGTCTGGAAGTCAAGCGCATCATCAACGAGCCGACCGCTGCCGCGCTGGCCTTCGGCATGGACAAGAAAGAGGGCGACCGCAAGATCGCCGTCTACGACCTGGGCGGCGGCACCTTCGACATCTCGATCATCGAGATTGCCGATCTCGACGGTGAGCACCAGTTCGAAGTGCTCTCGACCAACGGCGACACCTTCCTGGGCGGCGAGGACTTCGACCAGCGTCTGATCGACTACATCGCGGAAGAATTCAAGAAGGAGCAAGGCGTCGATCTGAAGAAGGACGTGCTCGCGCTGCAACGCCTGAAGGAAGCCGCCGAGAAGGCCAAGATCGAGCTGTCGTCCAGCCAGCAGACCGAAGTCAACCTGCCCTACATCACGGCGGATGCCAGTGGTCCGAAGCATCTGCAGGTGAAGATCACCCGCGCCAAGTTCGAGGCGCTGGTGGAAGACCTCATCGCGCGTTCGATCGAGCCGTGCAAGGTCGCGCTGAAGGACGCCGGGCTGTCCACCTCGCAGATCGACGACGTGATCCTGGTCGGCGGCCAGACCCGCATGCCCAAGGTCATCGACGCGGTGAAGGACTTCTTCGGCAAGGATCCGCGCCGTGACGTCAACCCGGACGAAGCCGTGGCCGTGGGCGCATCGATCCAGGGCGGCGTGCTGAAAGGCGACGTCAAGGACGTGCTGCTGCTCGACGTGACGCCCTTGAGCCTGGGCATTGAAACCCTGGGCGGCGTGATGACCAAGCTCATCCAGAAGAACACCACCATCCCCACCAAGGCGAGCCAGGTGTTCTCCACTGCCGACGACAACCAGAACGCGGTGACCGTGCACGTGCTGCAGGGCGAGCGCGAGATCGCGTCCGGCAACAAGAGCCTGGGCCAGTTCAACCTGTCGGACATACCGCCCGCGCCGCGCGGCATGCCGCAGATCGAAGTCACCTTCGACATCGACGCCAACGGCATCCTGCACGTGTCGGCCAAGGACAAGGCCACCGGCAAGGAAAACCGCATCAAGATCCAGGCCAGTTCCGGCCTGAATGAAGAAGAAATCCAGCGCATGGTGAAGGACGCCGAAGCCAACGCCGCCGAAGACAAGAAGGTGGTGGAGCTGGCCAGCGCCCGCAACCAGGCTGACGCGATGATCCACTCGGTGAAGAAATCCCTGGCCGAGCATGGCGACAAGGTGACGGACGAAGAAAAATCCGCCATCGAAGCCGCGATCAAGGAATGCGAAGACGCCGTGCGCGAAGGCGACAAGGAAGCCATCGAAGCCAAGACCAACGCGCTCGCCACCGCCAGCCACAAACTGGCCGAGAAGATGTACCAGGAAGAACAGGCCAAGGGCGGTGCACAGCCGGGGGCCGACGCCGGTGGCGCGAAGGCAGCCGATGACAACGTGGTCGATGCTGAATTTGAAGAGGTGAAGGACAAGTAAGGGGTCAGGGGTCGGGATTCAGGGATCAGGGAAAGTCGCGCTTCGCGCGGCTTTTTCCGTTTCCAGCCAATGCCGACTCGCTGTTCCCTGAATCCTGCCCCCTGAATCCTGACCCCTAACAACATGTCCAAACGCGATTACTACGAAATCCTCGGCGTCGCCAAGAACGCCAGCGACGAGGAAATCAAGAAGGCCTACCGCAAGCTGGCCATGAAATTCCACCCTGACCGCAACCCGGACGACAAGGGCGCGGAGGAGAAATTCAAGGAAGCGAAGCAGGCCTATGAAATCCTGTCCGACGCCGACAAGCGCTCGGCCTACGATCAGTTCGGCCACGCCGGCGTCGACCAGCAGGCCGGCATGGGGGGCGGGTTCGGAGGCGGTGGCAGCGGCTTTGCCGACGCCTTCTCCGACATCTTCGGCGATATCTTCGGCGGCGGGGGCGCTGGCAACCGGCGCGACCGTGTCTATCGCGGTGCCGACCTGCGCTACAACCTCGAAATCGGCCTGGAAGAAGCCGCACGCGGCACCGAGACGAAAATCCGCATTCCCACCCTGGAAGAATGTGGCACCTGCCACGGCAGCGGGGCCAAGCCCGGCAGCCAGCCCACCACCTGCACCACCTGTGGGGGCCACGGCCAGGTGCGTATCCAGCAGGGCTTTTTCTCGGTGCAGCAGACCTGTCCGCGTTGCGGCGGCACCGGCAAGATGGTCACCGACCCCTGCCCGGCCTGTCATGGCGAGGGCCGGATCAAGAAGCACAAGACCCTGTCGGTGAAGATCCCGGCCGGGGTCGACAGCGGCGACCGCATCCGCCTCGCGGGTGAAGGCGAAGCCGGCGTGAACGGGGGGCCGGCAGGCGACCTGTACGTGGTGATCAACCTCAAGGAACACCCGGTGTTCAAGCGCGACGGTGACGACCTGCATTGCGAAATGCCGATCTCGTTCGCCAGCGCCGCGCTGGGGGGCGAAGTCGAGATCCCCACGCTCGACGGCCACGCCAAGGTGAAAATCCCGGCCGAAACCCAGACCGGCAAGGTGTTCCGCCTGCGCGGCAAGGGCATCAAGGGCGTGCGCAGCGCCGGCCCGGGCGACCTGCTCTGCCACATTCTGGTCGAAACGCCGGTCAACCTGTCGGAGCGACAGCGCGAACTCCTGCGCGAATTCGAATCGCTGGCCCCGGGACGCAACAACAACCCGCGCGCCCAGTCGTTCATGGACAAGGTCAAGTCCTTCTTCAGCCAGTAATCCTGCCGCACGCCGGTTCAAGGCGTGCCCGTCCTGTCCGTTATGCAGGGGGATGGCAGGCCATCCGCGCCCGATATGGGCGGATGACGCAAGCCCACCTATAACTGAAGCCCGTGCCCGGCTTTCCGGGCAACGGGCATGGCGGCAACAAGGATGGGATACGACACATGCGTCGTCTGAAACTGGATACGCTGTCCGGGCGAATCTTCGCGTTCTTTTTCGCGTTGATGCTCATCGCCCAGCTGGGCAGCATCTGGATCAGCAGCACGCTCGGCGATTCGATCGCCCGCCAGACCCTGCGCGAAGAACTCGCCACCGCCGAGCGGGTGGTGCGACGCCAGCTCGCCCAGAACACCGATTACCTGGCCCTCGGCGCGCGCGTACTGGCGGCCGACTACGGCTTTCGCGAAGCGATGATGAGCCGGGATGTGCCCACCATCGTCTCGGCGCTCGACAACCACAGCGCCCGCATCAACTCGGACTGGATGCTGCTGACCGACGCCCATGCCATGCCCCTTGCCACCAGCAGCGGCGCGGCCGCCCTGTTGCGGCACGAACCGCTGGTGCGCTGGCTGCGCGCCCTGCCCCGGCACGGCGAGGCCGCCACCCTGGCCACGGTGAACGGCGTGCTGTACCAGCTCATTGCCGTGAGCATCGCCGCGCCCATGCACGCCGGCACCATCGTCGTGGGCTTTCATCTGGATGACCAGGTGGCCCAGGAACTGGGCGCAATCGCCGGTGCGCGCTTCAGCCTGGCGCGGCTCAATGCCCGGCAACACTGGGAGGTGGTGGCCAGCAATCTGGATGCCGCGTCCCGCCGTCAGCTGGTCGAGGCCCTGAACCAGCCGGACGCCCACCAGGACACGGCATGGCTGGAGCATGCGCCACACCGCATGCTCAGCGTCCGTGGACCGCTCGATGCCGTGCCCGGGCACCAGGTCGAACTGGTGGTACAGAAATCACTCGACGACGCGCTGGCGCCTTTCCTGGCGCTGCGCGACCGGCTGCTCTGGCTCACGCTGGGCGGGCTGGCACTGGCCGGCCTGTTCAGCTTCCGCATCGCGCGGGGCGTCACCCGGCCGCTGGTGGGCCTGGCCGAATCGGCAGACCGCATCGCGCGCGGCGACTACTCCCGCGACCGCAGAATCACGGCCCCGCGCGAAATCGCCGATCTGTCGCGCTCACTCGACACCATGCGCGAGCGCATCGCCCAGCGCGAAACACGTATCGTCGAACTGGCCGCGCGGGAAGCGCAGATGCTCGACCTGGCTTACCGCGACGTCCTCACCGGCCTGCCCAACCGGGCGCTGTTCAACGAGCGGCTGGAACAGTCGCTGGCCGTGACGCTGCGGGTGGGCGCACCGCTCACCGTCATGCTGCTCGACCTGGATCGCTTCAAACAGGTGAACGACAGCCATGGCCATCTGGTGGGCGACCAGCTGCTGGTGGCGGTGGCCCAGCGGCTACGCGCCCACCTCCAGCGCGGCTCCGATCTGGTCGCCCGTCTGGGCGGCGACGAGTTCGCCTTCCTGCTCCCCACCGCAACCCCCGAATCGGCCGGCCACACCGCACGCGCCCTGCTCGACGACCTCGCGCGCCCCTTCCATATCGGCGACCATGAATTCGAGATCGGTGGCAGCCTGGGCATTGCCGGCGCACCCGACCATGGCCGCGATGCTCTGACCCTCATGCACGAGGCCGATGTGGCCATGTATTACGCCAAACGGATGCGCATCGGGCTGGCTTTCGCACAGCCGGCGGATGTGCGGGCGACTGAACGGGGCACCCCCCAAAAGACAATACATGCCAAAGACACTGTGGATTCCGCCTCGGAGGCATCGCCATAAGACCTCTTTGATGACACAGGATGCCTGTCGATTCTGCCTTGTGCTGCGCATGTCATTCACAATGACTCGAAATGACCATTCATTCGGGGCAGCCTGTGCCGTTAATTTGTTGCGCGCCCCTGATCTGGATAAAAAATGCGGAGAGTTTTGACAGGGCACCCAGCAGTCACTGACGCTGCATTGCCCTCAGCCGACCGGCCACGTGCCGGGCAGCGCCTGCCTATCGTAGGCTGGGCGGGGCGTTCACTGCCTGTGCCATTCCCCATGGCCAGACAGCTTTGTACATACCTGCTGGCACTCGCTGCCTGCCTGCCGCTTTTCGCAGACGCCGCAACGCTCTCGCTCACCCTGCGCGATGAACGCGGCAATCCGGCGGAGGATACGGTGGTTTATCTGATGTCTCCGACCACCCACAGACTGCCTCTCAAGCAGCCCGAAAGCCGCATCGACCAGATCAACAAGACCTTCGTGCCGCTGGTCTCCGTCGTGCAGCGCGGCACCCGCATCCAGTTTCCCAACAAGGACAACATCCGGCACCACGTGTATTCCTTCTCGAAGGCCAAGAAGTTCGAGATCAAGCTGTATGCCGACACCCCGGCCAAGCCCATCCTGTTCGACCAGCCGGGCTATGTGGCCATGGGCTGCAATATCCACGACACGATGATCGCCCACCTGCTGGTCGTGGAGTCCCCCTACTTCGCGGTGGCCGACAGGACCGGGCGGGCCGTGATCAGCGATGTGCCGCCGGGCAATTATTCGCTGATCGCCTGGCATTACATGCGCCCTGACAAGGATGCGCTGGTGATGCCGGTCAAGATCGGTGCAGACGCCAGCCTCACCGCAACCGTACGCACCCGGAGCGGAGACTAGGCGTGAGGCAGCCGCGTTTCAGAACCCTGCAGGGCCGCATCTTTGCATTTTTCTTCGGCCTCCTGCTGCTGACACAGGTCGCGGGATATGCCCTGACCAGCACGCTAGGCTGGTCGATCATGCAGGACATCCTGGCCCAGGACCTGCGCGGCGGGCAGCAGGTGTTCAAGCGGCTGTCGGAGCAGAACACCCAGTTCCTGACCCAGGCGGCACGGGTACTGACGGCGGACTATGGGTTTCGCGAGGCCATCGCCAGCAAGGATACCGACACCATCGCATCGGCCCTCGAAAACCATGGCACCCGCATCCAGGCCGATCTGATGATGTTCGTCGACAACGACGGCACGCCTTATCTTGGCAGCGGCAAGCCCTCTTCACTGGAAGACTCCGAACGGGTCGCGCGCCTGCTGGCAGCCATTTCGCCACAGGGTGAAACCACCGGCTTTGCCCGTTTGGGGAACGAGCTGTACCAGGTGATCGTGGCACCGGTCAGAACGCCCCTGCCCATCGGCAACGTCATCGCCGGCTTCCGCATCAATGTTGAAACCGCGCGCGAGTTCAGCCGCATCACCAATACCGACATCAGCTTCCTGAGCCGCCTCCGTGATGACAACTGGCAGATCCACGCCAGCACCCTGCCCGCTGCCATCCAGAAGAAAATCGCCGGTGATCTGGGCAGCGCGTCCGGCCAGGTCATGACGCCGCGCAGGGTGGATACGCCCGATGCCAGCTATCTCACCCTCGATGTCCCTCTGGCCGCACTCAACGTCCAGAATGCACGCGTCATCCTGCAATCGAATATCGATCAGGCGATGCTGCCGTTCTACGAACTGCGCAACAGCCTGACCCTTCTGGGCCTGGTCGGGCTGCTGCTGTCGAGCCTCGCCAGCTTCATCATGTCGCGCGGCATCGCGGCACCGCTGCGCACGCTGTCGCAATATGCACGCAGCATCGCCAGCGGCGACTACCACTCGCCGCCCTCGCTGAATCGTGCCGACGAGCTCGCGGATCTGGCCCATGCCTTCGGCGACATGAGCGGAGCCATCGCCGAACGCGAAAGCCGCATCCTCGAACTCGCCTACACCGACACTCTCACGGGACTGTCCAACCGCGCGCATTTCATCGAGCGGCTGGCCACGGCACTCGCTACTACGGGGCGCGAGGGTGCGCCGCTCGCGGTCGTGCTGCTCGACCTCGACCGCTTCCGCTACGTCAACGATTCCCTGGGTCATCCCATGGGCGACCAGGTGCTGCAGGAAGTTGCCCGGCGTCTGGTCGCCGCATTGCGACAGACCGACACGGTTGCCCGGCTGGGCGGCGATGAATACGCCATCCTGCTGCCCACCGCCACGCCGTCCGCCGCGCGCAAGGTCGTCAATGCCCTTCAACTCGCGCTGGAAGCGCCCATGGATATCGAGGGGCAACTGGTCGACATCCAGGGCAGTTTCGGCATCGCCACGTCGCCCGAGCACAGCGCCGACCCGACCACGCTGCTGCGCTGTGCCGACGTGGCCATGTACAAGGCCAAACAGGACAACCTGGGATTTGCCGAATACGACACGCGCTACGACGAAAACACGCTCGACCGGCTCTCGCTGATGAGCGAGCTGCGCGAAGCGGTGGAGCAAAACCAACTGGTGCTCTTTTACCAGCCCAAGATCGACCTCAAGCTCAGCGACAGCTATGCGGTGGAGGCGCTGGTGCGCTGGGTGCATCCGCGTCGCGGATTCGTGCCGCCGGATCGCTTCATTCCCTTTGCCGAACACACCGGCTACATCCGAGAAATCACCCAGTGGGTGCTGCGCGAAGGCGTCAGGCAATGCAGTGTCTGGCAGCGTGCGGGGCTCGACGTGAGCATCTCGATCAATCTTTCGGCGCGCGACCTGATGAATGCCGAACTGCCGGTCTATTTTGCCGCCCTGCTGAAAACGCATGATTGCCGGCCGGATCGAATCTGCCTGGAAATCACCGAAAGCGCGGTGCTAGACGACCCCCGCCATGCACTGGAAAACCTGAAGCGTCTGGAAGCCACGGGCTGCAAACTGGCGCTCGACGATTACGGCACCGGCTATTCCTCGCTGTCCTACCTCAAGCGGATGCCGGTATGCGAGCTGAAGATCGACCGGTCATTTGTGCAGAACATGATCAACGACTCCAACGACACGGTGATCGTGCGCTCCACCATCGATCTCGCGCACAACCTCGGCTTGCGGGTGGTGGCGGAAGGGGTGGAAAACGAAGCCATCCTGAGCCAGCTGTGCCTCCTGGGCTGCGACCAGGCGCAGGGCTACCATTTTTCCAAACCGGTGTCGGCGGCGGATTTTGAAATCTGGGTGCAGTCGCAGGACTGGCGTGACCAGGTCCAGGTTGCACGTCGCGCCTGATCAGGCGCGCGCAGCGGCAAACAGCCGGAAGAAGTTCTCGGTGGTGGCCGCGCCGATGATCTCGGGCGTGGTTCCGCGCACCCGCGCGACCTCTTCCGCCACATGCTTCACAAAGCCCGGCTCATTGGTCTGGCCGCGATGCGGCACCGGCGCAAGATACGGCGAATCGGTCTCGATCAGGATCCGTTCCAGCGGAATCGCCGCCGCCACTTCACGCAAGCTCGCAGCATTCTTGAACGTGACGATGCCGGAAAACGAGATGTAGAACCCCATCTCGATGGCTGCCTCGGCCACCGCCAGGCTCTCGGTGAAGCAGTGCATTACCCCGCCCGCCTCGCCTGCGCCCTCTTCCCGCATGATCGCCAGCGTATCGTCCGCCGCCGCACGGGTGTGGATGACCAGCGGCTTGCCACTGGCGCGTGCCGCGCGAATATGGGTGCGGAAGCGTTCGCGCTGCCATTCGAGATCGCCCGTCAGGCGGAAGTAGTCGAGACCGGTTTCGCCGATGGCCACCACCTTGTGATGGTCGGCCAGCGCAACGAGTTCGTCCACGCTGGGTTCGGTGCAGTCTTCATGGTCGGGGTGCACGCCTACCGACGCGAAAACATTCGGATGCGCCTCGGCCAGTGCGCGCACCTCGGGGAATTTCTCCAGTTCCACGCTGATGCACAGCGCGTGACTCACCTGGTTGGCTGCCATGCGATCAAAGAGCGCGGGCAACCGGTCGGCAAGATCGGGAAAATTGATGTGGCAGTGGGAGTCGACGAACATAGGACAGATCAGGGTTACAGAGCGCAGGATGCAAGACTCTTGAAGGTGCAAGGCACCGCTCTTGCATCTTGAACCTTGTCTCTGCCTACATGGTGTGGGTGGGACGGGTGGATTTTAGCGAACCGCCGAGCAAACCTTCAATCTTGTTCAGGGCCATCTTGCCGCTTTCGTTGGCGGCAAACTGCACGCCCACGCCCTGGGTACGCCCGCCGTGTGCGCCCGCCGGCGAAATCCACACCACCTTGCCGGATACCGGCAGCTTGGCCGGGTCTTCCATCAGGGTGAGCAGCATGAAGACTTCTTCGCCCATCTTGTAGGACTTGTTGGTGGGGATGAACAGCCCGCCGCCCTTGACGAAGGGCATGTAGGCCGCGAACAGCGCCGATTTTTCCTTGATCGACAGCGACAGCACGCCCGGGCGGGCACCGCCTTCGGCCGGGGTATTCACGTTCGCATTCATGTCGCCCATTCCTTTTCCATCCTGTGACCCATCAATCGAATACATGCCGGTAACGCACCAGCCAGGCCTGCATCTGCAGCGCCCGGTTCAGCGGGTGTTCCAGCACTCTACCCTCTTCAGCCAACTGTCGGGCCAGTGCGAGCAGCCTGACCAGGTCCGCCTTGCCGCCCAGCGTATCGAGCGCGGGGACAAAATCCAGATTGAACCGGGCCTTGCCACGCAGGCGCACGGCCAGCAGATCGGCCAGCCATTTATACGCCACGCCATGCCAGAGCCGGGGAGCCAGCGTCTTCCAGCGCTCACCCAGCCCCACCGGGTCCAGCTCGGCCGGTTGCGCCAGCTGTTCCAGCAGTTCGCGCCGCGCCTCCCACTCGCCACTTTCGCTCCAGCGTACGGCATCGAGGGGGGTGCCGGACAGCGCCAGCAGGGTTCGCGCATCCGTCGCCAGATTCTGCCCCGCCAGCCAGTCGCTCGCCGCTTCGACCGTTGGCAGCCCGATATCGAGACGCGAACAGCGGCTGCGGATGGTCGGCAAGAGGCGACGCGGCTGGTCCGAGACCAGCACGAACACCGTATTTAACGGCGGCTCCTCCAGCACCTTTAACAGGGCGTTGGCGGCGGCCAGATTGAGTGCGTCTGCCGGATCGACCCGCACCACGCGGGTTCCCGCCCGATACGTGGACAACTGGATGAAATCGACCGCCGCCCGCGCCTGGTCCACCTCGATGGCGGTGGCAAGGCGCGTTTCGCCTTCCCGGTTGGTCTTTTCCTGCAGGGTGAGGTGCAGATAATCCGGATGGGTGCCGGCTGCAAACCAGTGGCAGGCCGGACAGTGGCCGCAGGCCGCTCCGGTGTCGCGCGGGGATTCGCACAACAGGGCCTGCGCCCAGGCCTGCGCCAGCGCCCCCTTGCCGACGCCGCGCGGGCCCGCCAGCAGCAATGCCTGCGCCGGCCGCGCCCGCGTGGCACGCAGATGCTGCCAGGCAGACTCGAGCCAGGGATACGGTGCGCTCACGCCAGCTCGTCCAGCAGCCGCGCAATGGCGGCCTGCAGCTCGGCAATGCTTTGCCGCGCATCGAGCACGCGGATACGGCCGGGCTCGGCGTCCGCCCGTGCCAGGTACGCGAGGCGCACGCGGTTGAAGAAGCTGTCGGCCTCGCGCTCGAAACGGTCGGCGGCGCGCGCAGCCGAGCGGCGGCTTTCGGCCACCTCTGCCGGCACGTCGAACAGCAAGGTGAGGTCGGGCGCGAATCCCTGCTGCACCCAGCTTTCCAGCGCCGCTACGCGCGATATGTCCAGGCCTCGCCCGCCGCACTGGTAGGCATAGCTCGCGTCGGTGAAGCGATCGGACACCACCCAGGCCCCGCGCGCCAGGGCCGGCTGGATCAATTCGGCCAGATGCTGCTGGCGCGCCGCAAACATCAGCAAAAGTTCGGTGCCGGAGTCCATGTCGCGATGCAGCAGCAGTTCACGCAGGGTTTCACCCAGCGGCGTACCGCCGGGTTCGCGGGTGACCACAACCTCATGGCCACGTGCCCGCAGGCGATCCGCCACGAAGCCCAGGTGGGTGCTCTTGCCGGCGCCGTCGACGCCTTCGAGGGTGATGAAGCGGCCGGGGAGTGTCATCGCTGGTATCGGTTGACGGCGCGATTGTGTGCGTCGAGGCTGCTGGAAAAGACGTGGGTGCCGTCCCCGCGCGAAACGAAGTACAGCGCCCCGGTTTTTTCGGGGTTCAGGGCGGCGCGAATCGCCGCCTCGCTGGGCATGGCTATCGGCGTGGGAGGCAGGCCGCCACGCGTGTAGGTGTTGTACGGGGTGTCGCGTTGCAGGTCGACCTTGCGCAGGTTGCCGTCGAAGCGCTCGCCCAGTCCGTAGATCACCGTCGGGTCGGTCTGCAGGCGCATGCCCAGACGCAGCCGGTTGATGAACACCCCGGCGATGGTCGGGCGCTCGAAGGCGGCACCGGTTTCTTTTTCGACGATGGATGCCATGATCAGCGCCTCATAGGGCGTGCGGTAAGGCAGGCCCGGCGCGCGTGCTTCCCATGCTGCCTGGAGTTTCTGCTGCTGCAGTCGGTAGGCCCGGCGCAACACGTCGAGGTCGGATGAATGCGGTGCAAAGAAATAGGTATCAGGGAACAGCCGCCCCTCCAGCCGTGTATCGTCGGCCCCGATGGCCTGCGCCAGTTCGGCCTCGCTGAGCCTTGCACTGTCGTTGTTGAGCAGGGGCTGCGCCGCGAGCACGGCACGCACTTCACGCAGGTTCCAGCCCTCGATGAACTGCACGGCGATCTGGGACACTTCGCCGCGTTCGAACTTGTCGAGCAGTTGCAACGGCGTGAGGGGACGATCCAGGGTGTAGACCCCCAGCTTGATCGAATGGCCCTTGCCCAGCACGCGTGCCAGCAGGCGGAAAGCCAGGGGATGCTCGATCACGCCGGCACGTTGCATTGCCGTGGTGAGCGCGCGCAAATGCATGCCCGGTCGCACATTGATGGTTTGCGGCAGCACGCCCTCGCCTTGCGGACGGGTGGCATACCAGGTGAGCCAGCCTGCACCGGCGAAGCCGAGCGCCAGGACCAGCAAGACAATACGTTTAATCAGATTCTTCATGCACAAGTTCGTCGAGGCGGGTGCGCCAGCCGGCGTCCGATAATGCCGCGTCATCGATCCGGGCCAGGCGGCGTATGCCGATCAGGCTGTTGCCGATCAACACTTCATCTGCCGCGAGTATAGCGGCTGGCAGACGCCGCTCGAAACGGCTGGCCAGCCCAAGCCTCCCGGCCCGGCGCAGCAGGCGTGTGCGCGTCACGCCGGCAATGCCGCAATCGTCCAGCGGCGGCGTGCAGAGCGTATTGCCTTCCAGCCAGAACAGGTTGCTCTGCGTGCCGCCGACCAGTTGCCCGCTGGCGTCGCAGAGCAGGCCTTCGTAACAGGCAGGGTCGTTCCATTCCGCCCGTGCCAGCACGTTTTCCAGCCGGTTCAGATGCTTGACGCCGGCGAGGCGCGGTTGCGCAGCCAGACGCAGGCTGCACAGCCGCGCCATCACATCGGCCGGCGCGCCGCTTTGCGCCATCGGCGGCAGGGCCGACGCCATGACGACGCGCGTCGACGGGGTGCCGGCGGGCGGCGCGTATCCGCGTGCGCCGCTGCCCCGGGTGACGAGTATCTTGACCACGCAATCGGCACCCGCTGCCACCCGGCCCACCTCGTCGCGCAGAGCGTCGCCATCGGGAACAGGCAAGGCCAGCGCGGCACAGTCGCGGCGCAGCGTGTCGAACTGGTCGCGCCACCACAGCGGCGCGCCCGCCAGGCATTTGAGCGTGCGAAAGACGCCATCCCCATAGGCCAGGCCTCGATCACGCGCATCGATCACGGTTGCGGGTTCGCCGTCGACGAGGATCACGGGGCCTCCAGCGTACGCAGCAGGCCGCGTGCCTTGGCCCGGGTTTCATCGAGTTCGCGCGCCGCCACCGAATCGGCGACTATGCCCGCCCCGGCCCGAAACTGCCAGTCGCGGCCACGCAGCAGGAAGCTGCGGATGAGAATGTTGAAATCGAAGCTGCCGTCGCGGTTGATGTAGCCCACGCTGCCGGTGTAGCTGCGCCGGGGGTCGGCCTCGAGTTCGCGGATGATCTGCATGGTGCGCACCTTGGGACAGCCGGTGATGGTGCCCCCCGGAAACGTGGCACGCAAGGCATCGAACACGGTCGCCCCGGATCGCAGGCGGCCGCGCACGGTCGATTCGATATGGTGGACATGACGATAGCTGGCAATCTCCATCAACGCGGCGACTTCGACGCTGCCGGGCGTGCAGACACGCCCGAGGTCGTTGCGCTCCAGGTCGACCAGCATCACGTGCTCGGCGCGCTCCTTGGGGTGCGCGGCCAGCCGGGCGCGCAGCGCGGCGTCTTCCGCCGCGTCCTCGCTGCGCGGATGGGTGCCGGCGATGGGTCGGGTTTCCAGCATGCCGTCCGGCCCCAGGCGCACCAGACGCTCCGGCGAGGAACTCACGATGGCCCAGTCATCCAGGTGCAGCAGTGCCGAGAATGGCGCAGGATTCTTCCGCATGAGCGCGTCGAACAGGGCAGCCGGTGCCGGTGCCTCGGCAAACTGGCCCTGCCAGCCGCGCGACAGATTGACCTGGAACACGTCACCGGCACGAATGTAGTCCTGGATGCGCGCCACGCCTTCCAGAAAGCGCTGCGCAGGCTCCTCCCGGACGGAAGCCGTGGCGGGCATGGCCGGCAGGTCGGGCAGGCAGGATTCCAGATCGGCCTGCATGGCATCGAGCCAGCCGGAATCCCCGGACGATTCCGCAACCAGCAGGCAGCGCGCGCTCGCACGTTCGACCAGGATCGCAGCGGGAATGCGCATCAGCCAGGCCAGGGGGTAGTCGTCCGGATCGCATGCCTGCCCCGCACTGGGCTCGAACGCCCCGCCCAGTTCGTAGGCCAGCGCCACCAGCCAGCCACCGCGAAACGGCAGTCCCGATGACGCAGCCGGCGACAGGCTCGGGGCCTGCATGGCAGGATGGGCACGCAGGGCATCCAGTGCGTCGCTGCCGAAGCGGACGGTGTCCTGGGGGAAGGCAAAGAGCACGTCCCAGCCGCTGTCGCCAGTGCTGACGAACAGTGCCGGGTAACGCTGGGGATGGGCGGCTTGCAGCCGGATCAGGTCAGGCCGGCCCGGCCATACCCGAATGTCCGGCGTAGTCACGCGTGTCGGGTGCGGGAATCAGACGCGCCGGAACACCAGCGAGCCGTTGGTGCCGCCAAACCCGAAGTTGTTTTTCAGGGCGGCCTCGATCTTCATCTCACGCGCGGTATTGGCGCAGTAATCGAGATCGCACTCCGGATCCTGATTGAAGATGTTGATGGTGGGCGGCGACACCTGGTGGTGCACTGCCAGCACGCTGAAAACCGATTCCACCCCCCCGGCCCCGCCCAGCAGGTGTCCGGTCATCGACTTGGTCGAGTTGACCACGGCCTTGTAGGCCGCGTCGCCCAGCGCAAGCTTGATCGCGTCGGTCTCGTTCCTGTCACCCAGCGGCGTGGAGGTGCCGTGCGCGTTGATGTACTGGATCTGGTCGGCATTGATGCCGGCGTCACGCAGGGCGTTCTGCATCGAGCGTTTCGGGCCGTCGGTGGAAGGCGCGGTCATGTGATAGGCATCACCGCTCATGCCGAAACCGGCGACTTCGGCGTAGATTTTCGCGCCACGCGCTTTGGCATGTTCGTACTCTTCGAGCACCATCACGCCCGCACCTTCGCCCAGCACAAAGCCGTCGCGGTCGCGGTCCCACGGACGGCTCGCCGTGGCCGGGTCGTCATTGCGGGTGGACAGCGCACGGGCAGCAGCAAAGCCCCCCACGCCCAGCGGCGACACCGCCGACTCGGCCCCGCCGGCGATCATCACGTCGGCGTCGCCGTGCTCGATCATGCGGGCCGACAGGCCGATGGCGTGCAGGCCGGTGGTGCAGGCCGTGACCACGGCCAGATTCGGACCCTTGATGCCATAGAGGATCGAGAGATTGCCGGAGATCATGTTGATGATCGACCCCGGGATGAAGAAGGGCGAAATCTTGCGCGGCCCCGATTCGGCGAGCAGCGCATGGGTTTCCTCGATCAGCGGCAGGCCACCAATGCCGGACCCGATGTTGACGCCGATGCGCTCCGCATTGGCCTCGGTGACCTCCAGGCCGGAATCGCGCATGGCCTGGATCCCCGCAGCCATGCCGTACTGGATGAAGACATCCATGCGGCGGGCTTCCTTGGCGTTGAGGTACTGCTCAACGTCGAATCCTTTGACCTCGCCGGCCATGTGCGCGGCAAAGGGCGTGGGATCGAAACGGGTGATGCGGGCGATCCCGCTTTTGCCGGCAAGCAGAGTATCCCAGGCTTCCGGAATGCTATTGCCGACCGGAGAGATGATCCCCAGGCCGGTGACGACTACACGACGCTTGGACAAATGTCAGTCCTTCTGCTCTTTGATTGAGGCTATCCGGAACAACAATCAGCTCGAATGGCTGTTGACGTAATCGATCGCCTGCTGGACGGTGGTGATCTTCTCGGCTTCCTCGTCAGGGATTTCGCACCCGAATTCCTCTTCCAGCGCCATCACCAGTTCCACCGTGTCGAGCGAGTCTGCGCCCAGGTCGCCCACGAAGGAAGACTCGTTCTTGATGTCAGCCTCGTTGACGCCCAATTGCTCGGCGACGACCTTGATTACACGCTGCACGTTATCCATTGCTGTTCCTCTCTGTGAATGTGGCTTCGTTCATCCGAAGAAGCCGCTGAAAATAAAACCCGGCGATTCTACCAAAATTTACCGGCGGCTCATGCCATGTACATGCCGCCGTTGACATGCAGGGTTGTGCCCGACACATAACCTGCGGCAGGCGAGGCCAGGAACAGCACGGCCTGTGCAATGTCGTCTGCCGACCCCAGACGCCCCAGCGGAATGTGGCCCAGCAGTGCCTGGCGCTGCGCGTCCGGCAGCGCACGCGTCATGTCGGTGTCGATGAAACCGGGTGCCACGCAGTTGACGGTGATGTTGCGGCTGCCCACTTCGCGCGCCAGCGACTTGGTAAAGCCCATGATGCCGGCCTTGGCCGCGCTGTAGTTGGTCTGCCCGGCATTGCCCATTGCCCCCACCACCGAGGCGATGGAGATGATGCGCCCCTGCCGCGCTTTCATCATCGCGCGCAATACGGCGCGCGACAGGCGGAATACGGAGGTGAGGTTGGTCGCCATGATGTCGTCCCACTCCTCGTCCTTCATGCGCATCAGGAGGTTGTCGCGGGTGATGCCGGCGTTGTTGACGAGTATGCCGATGCTGCCAGCATCCTTTTCGATGGCGGCAATGACACCGTCGACTTCGGCAGCATCCGTCACGTTGAGCTTCATACCCTTGCCCTTGACGCCTGCCGCGGCGAGGTAGTCGCTGATGGCCTGTGCGCCGGTGTCGCTGGTGGCGGTACCGATCACGGTTGCGCCCGCTTGGCCCAGCGCCAGCGCGATGGCCTGACCGATGCCTCGGCTGGCACCGGTGACCAGTGCCACCTGTCCTTCAAGACCTTGGCCAGAGGCGATGTGTCCGTCCTGCATGTTGTCTCCTGTCAGTTGTTCAGCGCTGCGGCGAGGCTGGCTTCGTCGAACACGGCAACCGCCGGCAGGCTGTCGTCGATCCGCTTGGCGAGCCCCGCCAGCACCTTGCCGGGGCCGCATTCGACCACACGGTCCACACCGCCCGCCTTCAGGGCCTGCATGGTTTCGACCCAGCGCACCGGGGTATGCAGTTGTTTCGCCAGTGCAACGCGTATGGCTGCGGGTTCGGGGTGGGGACGCACGTCGGTGTTGTGCAGTACCGGAATCGCCGGCGTGGCTATCGAAATGTTCACCAGGTGCTTCAGCAGCTGGTCGGCAGCGGGCCGCATTAACGAGGAATGCGACGGAACTGAGACGGGCAGCGGCAATGCACGCTTGGCGCCCTTTTCCTTCGCCAGCACCATGGCACGTTCGACGGCAGCCTTGTTGCCGGCGATCACCACCTGTCCCGGCGAATTGAGGTTCACGGCCTCCACCACTTCGCCGGCGCTGGCCTCGCTGCACACGGCCCGCACGGCGTCGTCATCCAGCCCGAGAATCGCCGCCATCGCACCCACGCCTTCCGGTACCGCGGCCTGCATGGCCTCGGCGCGGAAACGCACCAGCTTGATGGCATCTGCAAACGCCAGCGACCCGGCCGCAACCAGTGCAGCGTATTCGCCCAGGCTGTGGCCTGCCAGCACGACAGGAGTGGCCCCGCCCGCCGCCTGCCAGGCACGCCAGACGGCGATATCGGCCGCCAGCATGGCGGGCTGGGTGTTGACGGTCTGGTTGAGGAGATCGGCCGGTCCTTCGGCCACCATGTTCCACAGGTCCACGCCCAGGGCATCCGAAGCTTCCTGGAACGTGGCACGCACCTCGGCGCGCTCACCCCAGCCTGCCATCATGCCGACCGATTGCGACCCCTGCCCGGGGAATACGAATGCAAGTTTCACGACAAAGTCCTTTTCCATGGCGCATTCGAAACGAGACGCGAAGATGCGCCGCTGACAGTGCGGGCGCACGGCAAGGCGCAATCGACAAAGTATGGTTTCGAATTCGGCATGGAATCAATATTTGAGGAGTACAGAGCCCCATGTGAACCCGCCGCCAAAGGCCTCCATCAGCACGGTCTGGCCACGCTGGATGCGCCCGTCGCGCACCGCCACGTCGAACGCCAGCGGCACCGAGGCGGCCGAGGTGTTGCCGTGCCCCGCCACGGTCGTCACCACGTGGTCCATGCTCATGCCGAGCTTTTTGGCGGTGGCGGAAATAATGCGGATATTGGCCTGGTGCGGTACCAGCCAGTCGATATCGGACTTCGAGAGGCCGTTGGCTTCGAGTGTTTCGTCGACGATGCGATCAAGCGTGTTGACCGCCATCTTGAACACCGCATTGCCTTCCATGCGCATCACGGCGGGTTCGGTGAGGCCGGTCGACGCACCGGTGGTGGTGCGGAGCAGTTCCTTGTGCCGGCCGTCGGCGTGGATGTGGCTGGCCAGTATGCCGGGTTGGTCGGACGCCCCGAGGACCACCGCGCCCGCGCCATCGCCCCACAGGATGCAGTTGCCGCGATCGGTCCAGTCGGTAATGCGTGACAGGGTTTCCGCGCCGATCACCAGCGCACGTTTGGCGGCCCCGGTCTTGATGAACTGGTCGGCCACCGAGAGTGCGTAGACAAAGCCGCTGCACACGGCCTGGATGTCGAAAGCCGGCTTGCCGTTGCTCATGCCCAGCTTGGACTGGACGATGCAGGCGGTGCTGGGGAACACCAGATCGGGCGTGGTGGTGGCCACCACCAACAGGTCGATGTCGTTCACGTCCACCGCAGCGGCCGCAAGCGCGGCTCGCGCGGCAGCGGTGGCCAGATCGCTGGTGAACTCACCCTCGGCAGCAATGTGCCGCTCACGGATGCCGGTGCGCTCGACGATCCACTGGTCATTGGTGTCGACCATTTTTTCCAGATCGGCGTTGGTCAGGACGCGCGCAGGCAGGTAGCCGCCCGTGCCGAGTATGCGGGAGTAGGTCAAGCGGTCACCCGTTGGCTGAGCTGAATCTGGTCAGCGATGCGTTTGAGTACGTTGTTGCGGACTTCGTCCGCCGCAGTGTCGATGGCATGTTCGAAGGAAAAGCGGTCGGCCGAGCCGTGGCTCTTGATCACCACCCCGCGCAAACCCAGCAGGGTGGCACCGTTGAAGCGGCGGGGATCGAGCCGGCGCTTGAAGGTATTGAGCACCGGCAGGGCCAGCAAACCGGCCAGCCGGGTGCGCCAGTTACGCTTGAATTCGGCACGCAGGATGGTGGAAATCATCTTGGCCAGCCCTTCGGAGGCCTTCAGGGTGACGTTGCCGACAAAGCCGTCGCACACCACAACATCCGTGGTGCCCTTGAAGATATCGTTGCCTTCGACGTTGCCGTAAAAATTGAGATGGCTGTCGCGCAGCAGTTCGGCGGCGCGCTTCACCATTTCGTTGCCCTTGATGTCTTCCTCACCGATGTTGAGCAAGCCCACGCTAGGGTTCGGGTTGTGTTCCACGGCAGAGACGAGCATGGCCCCCATGATGCCGAATTGGAGCAGGTGCTCGGCGGTGCAATCGACGTTGGCCCCCAGGTCCAGCACCAGCGCGTGTCCCTTGATTGTGGGCATGACGGTGGCAATGGCAGGCCGGTCGATGCCCGGCAGGGTCTTCAGGACGAAGCGGGCCGTTGCCATGAGTGCGCCGGTGTTGCCGGCGGACACGCAGGCGTCGGCTTCGCCGGACTTGACGAGGTCGATGGCCACACGCATCGAGGAGTCTTTCTTGCCGCGCAGCGCCAGTGCAGGCTGCTCGTCCATGGCCACCACCTGGCTGGCGTGGCGCACGATCAGGCGCGGCGTGGGTTTGGCACGGCGCGCCTTGAGTTCGGCCGCGATGACGTCCTGCGGCCCGACCAGAATCACATTCAGGTCGGGACTGCGCGACAGACAGCGAAGCGCCGCCGGAACCGTGACATGGGGGCCGTGATCGCCCCCCATGACATCAATGGCGACAGTGATGTTTCTCATTCAGCCGGAACGTAGACCGGACAGCCGACGCCGTGTGACGGCGTCAGTGAGCCTTACTCGCCCTTGGCCTTGACGACCTTGCGGCCGCGATAGAAACCGTTCGGGCTGATGTGGTGACGCAGGTGCGTCTCGCCGGTGGTCGGTTCGACTGCCAGCGGCGGATTGGTCAGGAAGTCGTGCGAGCGGTGCATACCGCGCTTGGACGGGGACTTCTTGTTCTGTTGGACTGCCATTTCTTGCTCCTAAAAAAATCGTGCGTCCCCGGAGGAACATTCACCTTCAGCGTGCATGGCCGCCAGCGGCAGACCCAACAACACTTCGTCTTCAATCAGCGCGACCAGGTCGAGCCTGTTTTCCAGCGGAATCACGTCGCAATCGGGATCGGCTTCCAGCCTGTCCAGTTCCGCCGCGTCACGTGCCAGCATCACCACGTGGTCGATTGCCAGCGTATGCGGCAGATCGCTCAGGCAACGCTGACAGCGCAGGGTCGACGCACCCTCGACCCGCACATGCAGGCGCATCGCCCCACGCGCGTCCGTGCTGCCATCGACTCGACAGAACAGCTCGCCTTGCGTAAATTCCTTGGCTAGACGGGGAAACGCGGACACTGCTGCCCGGGTTTCCCACGACTGACTGCCCGTGCAAAACCGCTTCGGTTCGACTTCAATAGTCTGCATCATGACGGTTTTGCCTCGCAAAGGCGGGCCACGAACAACCCACCACGACCCGGCCGACAGTCAAAAAGTCGACCAGCCCGGTTAAACATTAGCCCGCAATAATATGATTTGTCGTTATTTTTGTCAAAGCACAGGCCGCCATGATTAAGAAAATTCTGGTCGCCAACCGGGGCGAAATCGCCGTCCGCATCGTGCGGGCCTGCGCCGAACTGGGCATCAAGTCGGTCGCGATCTATTCCGACGCCGACCGTCACGCCCTGCATGTGAAGAAGGCGGACGAGGCCTACCGTATCGGCAAGGACCCCATCCAGGGCTACCTGAACGCGCACACGCTGGTGAATCTGGCCGCTGCATCGGGTTGTGACGCCCTGCATCCGGGGTATGGCTTTCTCTCCGAAAATCCCGACCTGGCGACCATCTGCGCCCGGCGAGGCATCCGCTTCATCGGCCCCTCGCCCGACGTGATTCGTCGCATGGGCGACAAGATTCAGGCGCGCAACGCCATGATCGCGGCAGGCATCCCGGTGGTGCCCGGTGCCGACCACAACCTCGAAAACGTGGAAGAAGCGCGTGTGCTTGCCGGCCGGATCGGTTATCCGGTCATGCTCAAGGCCACCAACGGCGGCGGTGGGCGCGGCATCCGCCGCTGCGACAGCGAAGAAGACCTGCTGAAGAATTATGACCGGGTCGTCTCCGAGGCCAGCAAGGCCTTTGGCAAACCCGAGGTCTTCGTCGAGAAATGCGTCGTCGATCCCCGCCATATCGAGGTGCAGATCCTGGGCGACACGCAGGGCAACGTGATCCACCTGTTCGAGCGCGACTGTTCCATCCAGCGCCGCAACCAGAAATTGATCGAGATCGCGCCCAGTCCGCAGCTCACCGAGGCCCAGCGCCAGTACATCGGCAAGCTGGCGGTGCGTGCAGCCAAGGCAGTGGGCTATGTCAACGCCGGCACGGTGGAATTCCTGCTTGATTCGGACAACCAGTTCTATTTCATGGAGATGAACACCCGTCTGCAGGTGGAACACCCCATCACCGAGACGATCACGGGGGTGGATATCGTGCAGGAGCAGATCCGCATTGCCTCCGACCTGCCGCTGCAATACCGGCAGGAAGACATCAAGCACCGTGGCTATGCCATCGAATTCCGCGTCAATGCAGAAGACCCCAAGAAGGAATTCCTCCCCAGCCTGGGCCGCATCACCCGCTATTACTCCCCCGGCGGCCCCGGCGTGCGGGTCGATGCGGCGATCTACACCGACTATGTGATTCCGCCCTACTTCGACTCCATGTGCGCCAAGCTCACGGTGTGGAACCTCACCTGGGAGTCCGCCCTGGCGCGTGGCCCGCGCGCGCGGGCCGACATGCTGGTCTACGGCGTGAAAACCACCATTCCGTATTACCAGCAGATTCTCCAGCATCCCGATTTCCGGCGTGGCCAGTTCAATACCGGCTTCGTCGAATCGCATCCCGAACTCACGCAATACACCGAGAAGAAACCGCCGGAGGTGCTGGCCGCCGCCATCGCCGCCGCCATCGCCGCACATCAAGGGTTGTAACCATGGCCAAAGTTTTCGTCACCGATCTCGTTCTGCGCGACGGCCACCAGTCGCTCATTGCCACCCGCATGCAGACCGCCGACATGCTGCCGATCTGCAGCAAGCTCGATTCCGTCGGCTTCTGGTCACTCGAAGCCTGGGGCGGTGCCACCTTCGACGCCTGCGTGCGCTTCCTGCGCGAAGACCCGTGGGAGCGCCTGCGCCAGCTGCGCAAAGCCCTGCCCAACACCCGCATCCAGATGCTGTTGCGCGGGCAGAACCTGCTCGGCTATCGCAACTATCCCGACGATGTCGTGCGGGCCTTCGTGCAAAAGTCCGCCGACAACGGCGTCGACGTCTTCCGTGTTTTCGATGCCATGAACGACCTGCGCAACCTGCGCGTGTCGATCGAGGCCGTGAAGGCGGCCGGCAAGCACGCCGAAGGCGCGATCAGCTACACCACCAGCCCGGTGCACGACATCCCCCATTTCGTCGAACTGGCCAGAGGCATGGCCGAGATGGGCTGCGACACCATCGCCATCAAGGACATGGCCGCCCTGCTCACGCCCTACACCGCGTTCGAGCTGGTGCGCGCGATCCGCGAAGCGACGAACCTGCCCGTGCACACGCACAGCCACGCCACCTCGGGGCTGGCTGCGATGACCCACCTGAAGGCCGTGGAAGCCGGCGCAACCATCATCGACACCTGTATCGGCGCGTTTGCCGAAGGTGCCTCGCACCCCACCACGCAGAGCCTCGTTGCCGCGCTGGCCGGCACCGAATACGACACCGGCCTGTCGCTGCCGTTGCTGGAGGAAATCTCCGCCTACTTCAAGGAAGCGCGCAAGAAATACTGGCAGTTCGAATCCGAGTTCACCGGCACCGACACCCGCTCGCTGGTCAACCAGGTGCCGGGCGGCATGATTTCCAACCTGGCCAACCAGCTCAAGGAACAGGGTGCCATCGACCGGATGGACGCGGTGCTCGACGAGATTCCGCGCGTGCGCGAAGACCTCGGCTACCCGCCCCTGGTCACACCCACTTCGCAGATCGTCGGCACCCAGGCCGCGCTCAACGTGCTCACCGGTGCACGCTACAAATCGGTCACCAACGAAGTGAAACTCTATCTGCAGGGCCGTTATGGTGCCGCGCCAGGACAGGTCAGCGAGGCCATACGCAAGCTCGCCATCGGCGACGCCGAGGTCATCACCTGCCGTCCGGCCGACCTGCTGACCGACGAACTCGACAAGCTGCGCGGCGAAATCGAGCACCTCGCCCAGTCGGACGAGGACGTGCTGACCTTCGCCATGTTCCCGGACCTGGCCAAGACCTGGCTGCAGGAACGCGCAGCGGGCAGCCTCAAGCCCGAACAACTGAAACCCAAGGGGGCTGCCGCGCAGGAAGCCGCCCCCCGGACAGCAGCCGATGAATTCAAGATCACCCTGCACGGCGAAACCTATCTCATCAAGATCGCCGGCAGCGGCCGGCAGGACGGCGGCCCGCGTCCCTACTTCGTCTCGATCGACGGCGTATCGGAAGAAGTACTGGTTGAAGCACTCAATGAAGTCATGCTCACAGATTCCGGCAGCGGCACGCCGCGCAGCAGTAAACCTGCCGTCACCGCCGACCAGAAACCCCGCGCCAGCCACCCCGGCCACGTCACCGCCGCCATGCCCGGCAGCATCGTCGAGGTGCTGGTTCAGGTCGGGCAGACCGTGAAGGCCGGTGACGGTGTGCTGGTGATCGAGGCCATGAAAATGGAAAACGAAGTGCAGGCGCCCATAGCCGGCGTG
>JBEQCD010000040.1:0-23253 GCA_041639515.1 Hydrogenophilales bacterium
CGATTGCGCGAGTTTCCACGCGAGGGCGTGTTCGCGTCCGCCGGAGCCGATGACGAGGATTTTCATGTGGGTGAGTGGTGAGTAGTAAGTGGTGAGTGGTGTGGGTGGCGTGCGTTCGGGTTTCTCCGCTCACAGCTCACCGCTTGCCGCTCACCCGAAATCAATGTCTGAAATGCCGCGTGCCGGTAAACACCATGGCGATGCCGTGTTCGTTCGCGGCTGCAATCACTTCTTCGTCGCGCATTGAGCCGCCGGGCTGGATGACGGCTTTGATGCCCGCAGACGCGGCCTGGTCAATGCCGTCGCGGAAGGGGAAGAAGGCATCAGATGCCATGGCCGAACCGGGCACGACGAGACCGGCGTGTTCGGCCTTGATCGCGGCAATTCGAGCCGAGTTCACACGGCTCATTTGCCCTGCGCCGACGCCGATGGTCATGCCGTCACGCGCATACACAATGGCGTTGGATTTGACGAACTTGGCGACGCGCCACGCGAACATGAGGTCGCTCATTTCGGCGTCGGACGGCGCGCGGGTGGTGACGATGCGCGCTTCGGCGTTCAGGAGCACGTCGGCGTCCTGAATCAAGAGGCCGCCGGCGACGCGTTTCATGTCCATCTGCGCGACAGCGCCATGCCACTGCCCGCATTCGAGCAGGCGCACGTTCTTCTTGGCGGCGACGACTTCAATTGCCGCAGCGCTGACTTTGGGCGCGATGATGACTTCGACGAACTGGCGTTCGACGATGGCGGCGGCGGTCGCGGCGTCGAGCTCGCCGTTGAACGCGATGATGCCGCCGAAGGCCGATTCTGGGTCGGTTTTGTAGGCGCGGTCGTAGGCGTCGAGCAAGCTCGTGCCATACGCGACGCCGCAGGGATTGGCGTGTTTGACGATGACGCAGGCGGGCGCGGTATCGAAGAGCTTGACGCATTCGAGCGCGGCGTCGGTGTCGGCAATGTTGTTGTACGACAGCTCTTTGCCCTGCAGCTGACGCGCGGTCGAGATGGTGCCGACGGGGGGGGTGGCTTCGACATAGAACGCGCCGGCCTGATGCGGGTTTTCACCGTAGCGGCAGGTTTGCGCGCGGGTGAAGTTGAGATTCAGCTTCTCGCCGAAGGTCTCTTTCTCACCGGCGTCGTTCAAGGCGGTGAGGTAGTTGGAAATCGCGCTGTCGTATTCGGCGGTGTGGGAAAACGCTTTTTTCGCCAGGCCAAAGCGCGTCGCATCCGAGAGCGTGCTGCCGTTGGCGCGCATTTCTTCGACCAGCTTCGAATAGTCCGCCGGGTCGGTGACGATGGCGACGAAGCGGTAGTTCTTGGCGGAAGACCGCACCATCGCCGGGCCGCCGATGTCGATGTTCTCGATCGCGTCGTCGAGCGTGTGCGGTTTGGCGACGGTTTCGCGGAAGGGGTAGAGGTTCACGCACACCAGATCGATGTTGCCGATGCCGTGCGCGTTCATCGTGGCCACGTGCTCGGGCAAATCGCGCCTGCCAAGGATGCCGCCGTGGACTTTGGGATGCAGGGTTTTGACGCGCCCGTCGAGCATTTCAGGAAAGCCGGTGTAGTCCGACACGTCCATCACCGGCAGGCCGGCGTCGCGGATGGCTTTGGCGGTGCCGCCGGTGGAGAGGAGTTCGACGCCCGCTTGGCTGAGCGCACGGGCGAATTCGATGAGGCCGGTTTTGTCGGAAACCGATAGCAGGGCGCGCTGGATGGTCATGTTCGGGAAACGAGAGGTCAGTCGATGAGGCCGTGTTCGCGCATTTTCTTGCGCAGGGTGTTGCGGTTGATGCCGAGCATGTCGGCGGCGCGTGTCTGGTTGCCCTCGGCACGGTCGAGGATGTAGACCAGCAGGGGCTTCTCGACTGCGCCGATGACCATGTTGTAGATCTCGCATGGCGGCTCGCCATCGAGATCCTTGAAATAGCGGTTGAGTGATCGTCGCATGCAGGCGGCGATTTCGGTTTCTTCTATCATCGTGCTCCCTTTGTTCCCCAGTGCGTTGCCGGGAACCGTTATGCCGCCAGCCTGGATGCGGATGGCTGTTCTTCCACGTTGGGCTGGGTGTCTGTTTCGTAGCGCAGGCGGCTGTCGGCGCGTGCGGCCTGCGCAAAGTAATCGTTGACCACGGCGAGCTGCTCGGCCACCGTGTCGAGCTGGTTCATGGCGTGGCGGAAGGCGCTGCTGCCCACCAGTCCCCGCGTGTACCAGGAAATGTGCTTGCGGGCGACGCGCACGCCGGTCACGTCGCCGTAAAAAGCATACAGGTCGTGCAGATGGCCCATGAGCACGGCGTGAATTTCGGCCACCTCGGGCTGCGGCAGGTGCGTGCCGGTGTTCAGGTAGTGCTCGATTTCACGGAAGATCCACGGGCGTCCCTGCGCGGCGCGACCGATCATCACGGCGTCGGCCCCGGTGGTGTCGAGCACGTGTTTGGCTTTTTCCGGCGAGGTGATGTCGCCATTGGCAATGACGGGAATGCGCGCGGCGGCCTTGACGGCGCGGATGGTGTCGTACTCGGCGTCGCCGCTGTAGCCGCAGGCACGGGTGCGGCCGTGCATTGCCAGCGCCTGCACGCCGGCGTTCTCGGCAATCTTCAGGATGGCCAGCGCATTGCGGTGCTCGCGGTCCCAGCCGGTGCGGATCTTCAGCGTGACGGGCACCTCGGGCACGGCCTGCACCACGGCATCGAGGATGCGTCCGACCAATGTTTCGTCCTGCAGCAGCGCCGAACCGGCCATCACGTTGCAGACCTTCTTGGCCGGGCAGCCCATGTTGATGTCGATGATCTGTGCGCCGCGTTCGACGTTGTGGCGCGCCGCTTCGGCCATCATCGCCGGATCGGCCCCGGCAATCTGCACGCTGATGGGATCGACTTCACCGTCGTGATTGGCGCGCCGCGCCGTCTTGGCCGAGCCATAGAGCAGCGAGTTCGAGGTCACCATTTCAGACACTGCCATGCCCGCGCCCAATTGTTTGCACAATTGGCGGAACGGCCGGTCGGTGACGCCCGCCATGGGGGCGACGACCAGCCGGTTTTTGAGGGTGTGGGAACCGATGCGCATAAGGGGGTGCATTTTACCCGCGCGTCCCGCCCCGACCAAGCAAACGAGAATTTACATTCACGGGTGGAGGCAAACCCGCCAAGCGATTACCATCCCTGCCATCTGTCATCACCCCGGGAGGGCGCAGCATGAGCATCATGTCGGAGTTTCGCGAATTCGCAGTCAAGGGCAACGCCATGGACCTGGCCGTGGGCGTGATCATCGGTGCGGCCTTTGGCAAGATTGTCGAATCCATCGTCAACGATCTCATCATGCCGGTCATCGGCGCGATCTTCGGTGGGTTCGATTTCACCAACCTGTTCATCACCCTGGGTACGGTACCCGAGGGCGTGGCCATGACCCTGGCCGAACTGAAGAATGCCGGCGTCCCGGTGTTTGCCTACGGCAGTTTCCTGACCATCCTGCTCAACTTCATCATCCTGGCGTTCATTGTCTTCATGATCGTGAAGCAGGTGAATCGCCTCAAAAAAGAAGCCCCTCCGCCTGCGCCGCCCGCCACGCCCGAAGACATCGTCCTCCTGCGGGAAATTCGCGACAGCCTCAGCAAATAAGCACGCCGGGGGTGTTGCACCTGCGCAACCCCCCGCAGAATTTACCTCCCGGGCCGATACAACTTTTGGGGGGCGGAGGCGGGGAGGGTACAATTCACCCATGTTCGGGCATGGGTTTCCAGCCCTTTCGGTTTTTTATTATTTACATCACGGGAGTTTCACCATGAAACGTACACAGGCGGTATGGCTGCTGGCAGGACTGGCGGTACTGGGCGGCACGGCTGCGAATGCGGCAGAAATGCCCGAGCGCGAACTGGGCCTGCTGTTCGGCGGCGGCTGGGCCGACGAGGATCTGGTCGGTGGCAAGGACGACGAGGTCAACCCGCTGTTCGGCCTGCGCTACGGCCAGCGTCTGAACGACAGCTTCAACCTGTTCGGCGACCTGGTGTATGGCCCGTATGACGGTAATCGTGCCGGCGTCGGTGATTCCGACGTGACCACGCTGCGTGGCGGGGTCGAATGGCTGTTCTCCAAACAACAGCGCTACAACTGGTTCCTGTCCGGTGGCATGGGCCTGATGAATGTCGACACGGACAACGGTCCCCATTTCACCCGCCCGATGGCATCCGTCGGAATCGGCCAAGCGTGGGAAGTGGGCGTCAATGATGCCTTCCGCTGGGAGGTGCGTGCCGACCAGTCGTTTGGCAACGACAGCCTGCCCAATGCCGGCCTCACCAACGTCCAGGCGCTGCTGGGTTATTCCTGGGGCCTGGGTGCCCCGCTGGACAGCGACGGCGACGGCGTGGCCAACCGACTCGACCAGTGTCCCAACACGCCCAAAGGTGCGGTGGTGGATGCACAGGGTTGCCCGATCGACAGCGACGGTGACGGCGTGTTCGATGGCCTCGACAAATGCCCGGGCACCCCGGCAGGCGTGAAGGTCACCGCAGACGGTTGCCCGGTCGACACCGACGGTGACGGCATCGCCGACTACAAGGACAAGTGCCCGACCGTGCCGGCCCCCGGTACCCCCGATGGCTGCCCGCTCGACAGCGATGGCGACGGCGTGATCGACGCCAACGATGCCTGTCCGACCGTGCCCGCTCCCGGCACGACCGACGGTTGCCCGCCCAAGGCCGTTGAAGCCGCACCTGCCAAGCTGACGCTGGACGGCGTGAACTTCGACAACGACAGCGCCAAGCTGCGTGCCGAATCCTTCGCCATCCTCGACAACGCGGCCAACACGCTCGCTCAATGGGGCGAGGTGAAGGTTGAAGTGGCCGGTCACACCGATTCGGTCAGCTCGGATGAATACAACCTGGATCTGTCGCAGCGTCGTGCCGAGACCGTGCGTGCCTACCTGATCGGCAAGGGCATTGCGGCAGAGCGTCTGACTGCCAAAGGCTACGGCGAAGCCAGCCCGGTGGCCGATAACGCCACGGCCGAAGGCCGCTTCAAGAACCGCCGCGTGGAACTGGTGCCGCAGCAGTAAGTCCCCAGCCCCACAAAAAAGCGGGTGCCGAAAGGCACCCGCTTTTTTTGTCCGTCGTCATCGGCCAGTTCGCCTGCGCTGGCAATGCGTCAGGCTGGAGGTCTGCGGTACTGGATGGCTTCTGCAATATGCGCGGTGAGGATGGGCGCGCTACCCGCCAGGTCGGCAATGCTGCGTGCCAGTCTGAGGATGCGATGGTAGGCGCGTGCCGAAAGATTCAGGCGTGCAATCGCCTGTTTCAACAGGGCTTCTCCGGCAGCGTCCAGGGTACACAGCGCATCGATTTCCTGGGTACCGAGCGCGGCGTTGGGTTTGCCCTGACGGTGCATCTGCCGGGCGCGTGCGGCGTCCACGCGTGTCCGGATCGCTGCGCTGGCTTCGCCGGGGACAGCGCGCATGAGCTCGTCCTCGGTCAGGGCCGGCACGCTGATCTGGATGTCGATGCGATCGAGCAGGGGGCCGGAAATGCGGCCCCGGTAACGCGCGATCTGGTCCGGCGTGTCGCGGCAGGCCTGGGTGGGGTGGCCCAGATACCCGCAGGGGCAGGGATTCATGGCGGCCACCAGCTGGAAGCGGGCAGGAAAATCGGCCTGCCGCGCCGCACGGGAAATCGTGATGTGCCCGGTTTCCAGCGGTTCGCGCAGCACCTCCAGCACCTGGCGGGAAAACTCCGGCAGTTCATCCAGAAACAGCACGCCATGATGCGCGAGCGAGATTTCACCCGGGCGCGGATTGCCGCCACCCCCCACCAGTGCCACGGCCGAGGCGGTGTGGTGCGGCGCGCGATAGGGGCGGCGGCCCCAGTGTTCGATCCGGAACCCGCCGTTCAGCGAGGCGACGGCGGCAGCCTCCAGCGCCTCGCCCTCGTCCATGGCGGGCAGAATGCCGGGGAAGCGGGCCGCGAGCATCGATTTGCCGGTGCCGGGCGGGCCCGACATCAGGATGGAATGCCCGCCCGCCGCTGCCACTTCAAGCGCGCGGCGCGCGGCAGTCTGGCCTTTGACATCGGCAAAGTCGAGGTAGTCCGGCAGCGGCGCGGTGAACGTTGCGGCGGGCGAGGCGAGCGTGCCCTGGCCCGTTAGCCAGGCACAGACTTCCAGCAGGCTGCCGGCAGCCAGGGTTTCGATGCCGCTTGCCAGCGCAGCTTCGCCGGCAGATGCCTGCGGCAGCATCAGACTGCGCTGTGCGCTCCGCGTGGCCAGCGCCATGGCCAGTGCGCCACGCACTGGGCGCAACTCACCCGTCAGCGCCAGCTCACCGGCGAATTCGGTGGTGGCGAATCGGGTGGCGGGGATCTGCCCCGACGCCGCCAGGATTGCCAGTGCGATGGGCAGATCGAAGCGTCCCGACTCCTTGGGCAGGTCGGCCGGCGCGAGGTTGACCGTGATGCGGCGCGCCGGAAACTCGAAACGCGCGTTCTGGATGGCCGCACGCACGCGGTCGCGCGCCTCCTTCACTTCGGTTTCTGGCAGGCCGACCAGCGTGAACGCGGGCAGGCCGTTGGCCAAGTGGGCTTCCACCACCACCTCGGGTGCGGCCATGCCGGCCAGCGCCCGGCTCTTGACGACAGCGACGGCCATTTACGCGTCGGTGCGCGGTTTTTCCGGTTCGGCCTGGCTTTCCAGTTGGGCCAGGCGTGCTTCCAGTGCGGCCAGTTTGTCGCGTGTGCGGGCAAGCACTTCGGTCTGTACGTCGAATTCCTCGCGCGTGACCAGATCGAGCTTGCCGAGCATGGCGGTCAGCCCGGCTTTCAGGTTCTGCTCGATATCGGCGGCCGGCGATTGCCGGAACAGATCGGCCAGCTTCTGGGCCGCCTCGTTCAGGAAGGTGGCGTTGGGGAAAGGCGAATTGGGCTTCATGGCGAACTCCGGTTGACGGGCGAAGTGTAGCAACGGACGCCGGGAAGTACTTGCACAAGGAAAGTGCGTGCCCGGTGCATGCCGCACCACATGCGTGCGTCACGTCCGATGTTGATTGGGTAAAAATAGGTAACTAATTGAAAAATATAAATTAAAAATCTGGCACGGGCCATGCTTGAAGGGTGGTGCAATTTTGCACTCTTCAACGTCGGAGAAATCGAGCATGAAAAAAATCGTATCTGCACTGATGCTGGCTGGCCTGGTGGGCACCCCCGCAGTCGTCATGGCTGAAGACAGCCCCCACACCTTCGCCGGTAACGTCACCCTGACCAGCGATTATGTTTTCCGTGGCATTTCGCAAACTGGCGGTGATGCGGCTATTCAGGGTGGGTTTGATTACACCCACGCGAGCGGCATTTATTTGGGCACATGGGCATCGAACGTCGGCTGGATCGAAGATTACCAACTGTACGATTCGGGCAATATGGAAATCGACCTGTACGGCGGCTACCGTGGTGCACTTGGCCCGGTCTCCTACGATGTGGGTGTCATTGGCTACTTCTATCCCGGTGACGATGGTGGGGCTACCACCGGTGATACCACTGAGCTTTATATTGGTCTGGGTTGGAAATGGTTCAGCGCCAAGTACTCCTACAGCATCAGCGACGAAACCTTCGGCTTCGCCAATTCCGATGGTTCGGACTACCTGGAAGTCAACGCGAGCTACCCCGTTGGTGAAACCGGCCTGACCCTGGGCGCGCACTGGGGCACCTTCTCGTTCGAGAACAACGGCGCACAGGATTACGACGACTGGAAAGTCAGCGCGACCTACGATATGGGCAAACTCTCCGGCGTGCTCTCGGGCGTGACCCTGGGTGTGGCCTACACCGACACCGACGCAGACAGCGCCGTCTGGACCGATGCCAACAGCCAGTTCCTCGGCGAAGACACCGGCATCATCTGGATCAGCAAGGCCCTCTAAGCCAACACAACCGGGCGGGCGCAAGCCCGCTCACCCAACCTCGTTGATGTGGGAGAGAACATGAAATTCGTAACGGCAATCATCAAGCCGTTCAAGCTGGACGAAGTGCGCGAGGCCTTGTCGGCCATCGGCGTCACCGGCCTGACGGTTACGGAAGTGAAGGGGTTTGGCCGGCAGAAGGGCCACACCGAGCTGTATCGCGGCGCGGAATATGTGGTCGACTTCCTGCCCAAAGTGAAGATCGAAGTGGCCATCAAGGCCGAGCTGCTGGAGCGCGTGATCGAGGCAATCGAGAAGGCGGCCAACACCGGCAAGATCGGCGACGGCAAGATTTTTGTGACCAGCCTGGAACAGGTCGTGCGCATCCGCACGGGCGAATCCGGCCCCGACGCGCTGTAAGGAGCCTGAATATGAAAAAGCTATTAGCTTCGTTGGGCCTGATGTTTGCCCTGTTGTCTCCCGGCATGACGCTGGCGCAGGATGCGGCCGCCCCGGTTGAAGAAGCGGTTGCGGTGGAAGCGACCGAGGCCGTTGCGGTGGAAGCACCGGTGGCCGAAGTTGCAGCGCCGGCTGAAGCGGCACCTGCCGAAGAAGCAGCTGCGCCTGTGCCCGACAAGGGCGACACCACCTGGATGATGGTCTCCACCCTGCTGGTCATCCTGATGATCATTCCGGGTGTGGCACTGTTCTACGGTGGCCTCGTGCGTGCCAAGAACATGCTGTCGGTGCTGACCCAGGTGATGGCGATCTTCTGCCTGATTTCGATCCTGTGGGCGGTGTACGGCTACTCGCTGGCCTTTGGTGACGGCGGCAGCATGAACTGGGCGATCGGCGATCTTTCGAAGATGTTCCTTGCGGGCATCACCGGGGATTCGACGGCAGCGACCTTCTCCGACGGCGTGGTCATTCCCGAGTTCACCTTCGTCGCCTTCCAGCTGACCTTTGCTGCCATTACCGTGGCGCTGATCGTCGGCGGCTTGGCCGAGCGGGTGAAGTTCTCCGCATTGATGGTCTTCGCCGTGCTGTGGTTCACCTTCTCCTACCTGCCGATCGCACACATGGTGTGGGCAACCGGTGGCTACCTGTTCGAGAAGGGCGACCTGGACTTCGCGGGTGGTACCGTGGTGCACATCAACGCCGGTATTGCCGCGCTGGTGGGTGCCATCGTGCTGGGCAAGCGTCTGGGCTACGGCCGTGACGCGATGCCTCCGCACAGCCTGCCGATGACCATGGTTGGCGCGTCGCTGCTGTGGGTGGGCTGGTTCGGCTTTAACGCCGGCTCCAACCTCGAAGCCACCGGCGGTGCAGCACTGGCCTTCATCAACACCATTCTGGCTACGGCGGCTGCGGGTCTGGCCTGGATGTTTGCCGAGTGGATGCTGCGCGGCAAGCCCTCCATGCTGGGCGTGGCCTCGGGTGTGGTCGCCGGTCTGGTGGCGATCACGCCGGCAGCTGGCCTCGTGGGCCCCATGGGCGGTATCGTCCTCGGTGCCATCGCAGGCGTGGTGTGTCTGTGGGGTGTCACAGGCCTGAAGAAGATGCTGGGCTACGACGACAGCCTGGACGTCTTCGGTATCCACGGCATCGGCGGCATCATCGGCGCCATCGGCACCGGCATCTTCGTGTCGCCGGCTCTGGGCGGTGTGGGTGTGGACGGCTACGCCATGGGCAGCCAGGTCATCACCCAGGCAACCGGTGTGGTCATCACGATCATCTGGTCCGGTGTGGTGAGCCTGGTGGCCTTCAAGCTGATCGACATGACCATGGGTCTGCGTGTCAGCGAAGAACAGGAACGCGAGGGTCTGGATACGGCCAGCCACGGTGAGCGTGCCTACAACGTGTAACACCTAGCTTTCTCCTGGCAAGTCGGGGGCGCTCTGCAGAGCGCCCCTTTTTTTCGTCTGGCTGCTGTGTCGCTGTGTGCGCTCTTCTGCCCCTGCGTGAGGGAACCGTTTTAGTGCACGATGCGCAGCTTCCGCCCATCAGTTGCGCACGATGGCTACGAGCCGTATAAAAAACCCCGATGCAAATCAAAGGCATGGCAGTCTGTCTCGATCTGGCACAGCGGTTGCTTTTAATCCACCAACGGGAATGCGGCGACAGCCTGCATGAACCGCGAATGTGCAGCTAGGGTTCCGGTCCCTTCGGGGATGTCTGGTCCGAGAGCTGCCGGCACCGCCCAGGCGGGGCTCCACGGAGGGACAAAAGCCCGGGAGAGCGCGATCACGACGCGACGCTTTCCCCGCTTTTTCATGTCAACCGGAGCCCATCATGAATCTTCCCCGTCTTGCCCGCACCCTCCTTGCCAGCCTTGGTCTGGCCCTGCTGCTCCAGCCTGTTTCGGCCCAGGCCGAAGTGAAGGTCGGCGTGTCCGACTGGCCGGGCTGGGTGGCCTGGTACGTGGCCGAGCAAAAAGGCTATTTCAAGAAGCACGGCGCAGACGTCAAGCTGGTCTGGTTCGCCAACTACACCGATTCGATCAGTGCGCTGTCGGCTGGCCAGCTCGACGCCAACTCGCAGACCTGGAGCGACACCATGGCCCCGCTCGCCAAGGGCCTGCCGCTCAAGGCCATTCTGGTGAACGACAATTCGGCCGGCAACGACGCGCTCATGGTCGGCCCCAAGATCAAATCGTTCAAGGACCTGAAGGGCAAGAAAATCGCGCTGGAAGAATTCAGCGTGTCGCATTTCCTGCTCACGCTCGCGCTCAGCAAGAACGGCATGACGCTGAAGGACGTGCAGGTGGTGAACCTGTCGGCCGGCGATGCGGCGGCGGCCTTCATGGCCGGTCGGGTCGATGCGGCGGCAGTGTGGAACCCCTGGATCAACACCATTCAGGCCAGCGGCAAGGGCAAGCCCCTGTTTACCTCGGCCAATGTACCCGGCCTGATTCCCGATCTGCTGGTGGCGCAGGAAAAATCGCTCAAGGCCAAGCGCAAGGATTTTGTCGGCATGATCAAGGCCTGGTACGACGTGGAAGCTTTCCTGCGCAGCAATCCGGATGAAGCGGCCAGGATCATGTCCAAGGTGGTCGGCATGGACGCCAAGGACTACAAGGTCTTCCTGCCGGGTACCAAGTTCTTCGACCAGAAGGCCAACCTCCAGGCCTTTGGTCCGGCCACGGACAAGGTGTCGCTGCTGGGCGTGGCCCCCACCATTTCGAAGTTCCTGCTCGACAACAAGCTGATGGAAGGCAAGGTCGACTTTGCCAGGGGGCTGGATGCCTCGCTGGTGAAGGAAGCGGCGGGCGTGAAGTAAGGCGTCGGACGTGAGCCTTTCATCCGCACACGTGAACCGCAGGCGTCGTCCTGGCATGTGGGCGATCCGGGGGCCGCTGTCGCGCCGGCAGACCTGGCTGTTTGCCGCGCTGGGTTTGCTGACACCGCTGGCGCTGTGGTGGATGGTGTCGAGCGGGTCGGCGGTGGACAAGGTCTTTCTGCCGGGCCCGGTCGATGTGTTCAACCGCCTGGTGAGCTGGTTTGCCGAAGACGACCTGATGGACGATGTCTGGATCAGCGTCTATCGCGTGGGCATGGGCTTCCTGCTGTCGGCGGTGATCGCGCTGCCGCTGGCGCTGCTGATCGGCACCTTTCGCCCGGTGCAGGCCATGCTCGAACCGTTGACCGATTTCATCCGCTACATGCCGGCAGTGGCCTTCATTCCGCTGGTGATGTTGTGGGTCGGCATCGAGGAATCGTCCAAGATCGCCATCATTTTCATCGGCACCTTCTTCCAGATGGTGTTGATGATGGCCGAGGACATCCGCCGCGTGCCGATGGCGCAGATTGAGGCGGCGCAGACCATGGGGGCCGACAAGGGCGAAACCCTCAATCTGGTCATTTTCCAGGCGGCCAAGCCGGCGCTGCTCGATACCCTGCGCGTGACCATGGGCTGGGCGTGGACCTACCTGGTGGTGGCCGAACTCGTCGCCGCCAATTCCGGGCTGGGCTATTCCATCCTGAAGGCGCAGCGTTTCCTGCAAACCGACAAGATCTTCGTCGGCATCATCCTCATTGGTCTCATCGGCCTCGTCATGGACCAGCTGTTCCGTCTGGCGCACCGCAAGGCCTTCCCCTGGCTTTATCTCAGGTAAACACCGTGTCGACCAAGATTTCCATACAGCACGTCGGCAAGATGTTTGGCGAGGGGCGGCGTCAGGTCGAAGCCTTGCAGGACGTGAGCCTCGATATCGCCGACAACGAGTTTGT
The DNA here is from genome assembly GCA_041639515.1 of Hydrogenophilales bacterium. Lineage (GTDB taxonomy): Bacteria > Pseudomonadota > Gammaproteobacteria > Burkholderiales > Thiobacillaceae > Thiobacillus. The sequence goes on from JBEQCD010000040.1 coordinate 12,098, forward strand.
CGCGTTCGTGGGGGCGTCCGGCTGCGGCAAGTCGACCCTGCTGCGCATCATCGGCGGGCTCGAGTACCACACCGCCGGCGACGTTTTCGTCGACGGCCAGCCCATCGCCGGCCCGGGTGCCGACCGCGCCATGGTGTTCCAGCACTACAGCCTCTATCCCTGGCTCACGGTGATGGAGAACATCAAGTTCAGCCGGCGTCTGAAGCATGGCCGCGAATCCATCACCGAGGCCGATGTCGAGGCCGCGTCCGGCCGCGCCGATGCGCTGCTGGCCCTGATGGGGCTGACCGCTGCGGCAGGTGCCTGGCCCAACCAGCTGTCCGGCGGCATGCAGCAGCGGGTGGCGATTGCCCGTGCGTTGATGGGTCGTCCGCAAATCCTCTTGATGGACGAACCTTTCGGCGCGCTCGATGCCCAGACGCGCGAGGTGATGCACGACCTCATCCTGCACGTGCACAAACTGGAAAAACCCACGCTCGCTTTCGTCACCCACGACGTCGAGGAAGCCATCTACCTCGCCCATCGCGTGGTGCTGATGGCCCCGCGTCCCGGACGCATCGACACCATCTACACCGTGCCGCTGCCCGAACGGCGCGAGCAGGACATGAAGCATGCGCCGGAATTCCTGGCGCTGAAGAAAACGCTGCTCGAGCGCATCCGCGAAACCTCGGGCATGAAAACCGACCACGACATGCTCGACCAACTCAACCTCAACACCCGCTCCACATGACTGCCCTACTGCCTGCTCTCCCGGCGGCCACGCTGCTCTGGGAAGAAACCGTTCCCGGCGGCTGCCACTGGTCCTGGACCCTGCCGCGTGGCGTCACGCTGCGCCTCACCGCACGCGGCGACGGGGCCAACCTGTCCCTGGTGCTCTACAACGCGCGCCAGCCGCTCGAACGTTACAACATGCCCGATTCGCTCAAGTCGCAACACACCGCGCATTACACGCGCGGCCATGTGCTGATGAGCGACATGGGGCGTGCGATGGCCTCGATCACCGCCGACAGCCTCGGCTGGCACGATCCGCTGGGCCTGTTGCTCGACGCCGGACGCCTGCATGACAAGTACGGTGAACACGCCTACCAGCAGCACCGCAACGGCATGTACCGCGCCGGCAAGGACGGCCTCCTGATCGAGATCGGCAAATACGGCCTCACCCGGCGCGACCTGGTCGCGCCCGTCAATTTTTTCAGCAAGGTCCGGGTCGACGGCGAAGGCCGTTTCCTGTTCGAAGCCGGGCACGCGCGTGCCGGCCATGCGGTCGATCTGCGGCTCGACATGGACGTGATCGTGGCTGTGTCGGCCGCGCCGCACCCGCTTGATCCGCGCCCCGATTACGCGCCGGCCGCCGTCGGCATCTCGGCCTGGCGTTCCGGCCCGGCGGCCGCCGACGACTATTGCCGCACCTTCCGTGCGGAAGGCGGCCGCGCACTGCAACTCACCGACCTGTACTACCCGTTCTGAGGACCGAACCATGAGCGCCACCGCCATCTGCATCCAGGAAAGCCCGCTCGACCCCGCGCGCGCCATTTACAGCACGGTGTTGCCGGCCGGCGAGCCCTGGCTGCACGAAGTGAAGCAGGGTCAGACGCTGCGCATCGTCGATCTCGACGGCAACCAGGCCGCCGACGTGATCTTCTACAACCGCCACGACACCGACGAGCACTACAGCGCCACCGACACCATCCTGCAGCAGGGCGGACTCTATCTCACCACCGGTTCGGTGCTCGCCAGCAACGAAGGCCGGCCCATGCTCACCATCGTTGCCGACACCTGCGGCCGGCACGACACGATAGGCGGGGCATGCGCCGCCGAGAGCAACATGGTGCGCTATGCGCTGAACAAGAAATTCATGCACAGCTGCCGCGACAACTACCTGCTCGCCATCCAGCATTCCGATTCCGGCCTCACCAAGGCCGACCTCGTGCCCAACGTCAATTTCTTCATGAACGTGCCGGTCACGGCTGACGGCGACCTGAAGTTCGACGATGGCGTGTCCGGCCCCGGCAAGTATGTCGAACTGCGCGCCGAGATGGACCTGTGGGTGCTGGTGTCCAACTGTCCGCAGCTCAACAACCCCTGCAATGCCTACAACCCGACGCCGGTGCAGTTCCTGATCTGGGACACCGCCGGCCAGTAAGCGGCGCAGCCTGCGGGACGGCCCGTCAGGCGTGACAGCGAGCGGGACGACCCGCAGGAAAGTTCAGCATGTTCAACACCGTTCTCATCGCCAATCGCGGAGCCATCGCCTGCCGCATCATTCGCACCCTGCGCACGCTCGGGGTGAAATCCGTCGCCGTGCATTCGGAGGCAGACCGCCACAGCCTGCATGTGCGGCTGGCGGACGTGGCGGTCGAAATCGGTCCCGCACCGGCGGCGCAAAGCTATCTGCGCGCCGACAAAATCCTGGAGGTGGCGAAGGCCACCGGTGCCCAGGCCATTCATCCGGGCTACGGCTTCCTGTCGGAAAACCCCGGCTTTGCCGAGGACTGTGCGGCGGCCGGCATCGCCTTCATCGGCCCCAGCCCGGATCAGATGCGCGCGTTTGGCCTCAAGCACACGGCCCGCGATCTTGCCGAGCAAAATGGTGTGCCCCTGCTGCCGGGCTCCGGCTTGCTGTCCGACCTGGCACACGCCGAGGCCGAGGCTGCGCGCATCGGCTATCCGGTCATGCTCAAGAGCACGGCGGGCGGTGGCGGCATCGGCATGCGGCTGATCGGGCAGGCCGGGCAGCTCGCGGACGCCTATCAATCGGTCGAGCGGCTGGCGCGCGCCAACTTCAAGGAAGCCGGACTCTTTCTGGAGAAATACGTCGAGCACGCACGCCACATCGAAGTGCAGATCTTCGGCGACGGGCGCGGTCACGTCGTCGCGCTGGGCGAGCGCGACTGCTCGGTACAGCGCCGCAACCAGAAGGTCATCGAGGAAACCCCGGCCCCCGGCCTCGACGACACCCAGCGCAGCCTGTTGCTGGCCACGGCGGTGCGGCTGGGCCAGGCGGTCGGCTACCGCTCCGCCGGCACGGTCGAGTTCGTCTACGACGCCGCGAGCGGCGCATTTTATTTTCTGGAAGTGAACACCCGCCTGCAGGTCGAACATGGCGTCACCGAGGCCGTGACCGGTGTCGACCTGGTCGAATGGATGGTGAAGGAAGCCGCCGGCGAACTCGACCTGTCCGGCTATCGCCCGACGCCCCGGGGGGCCGCGATGCAGGTGCGCCTGTACGCCGAAGACCCGGGCAAGGACTTCCAGCCTTCGGCCGGCGTGCTCACCGAAGCCGTGTTTCCCGACCATGCGCGCATCGAAACCTGGGTCGAACGCGGCAGCGAGATTCCGCCGTTCTACGATCCCATGATTGCCAAGATCATCGTCCAGGGCGAAGACCGCGAGGACGCGCGGGAGAAGATGCGGCAGGCGCTGGCGCACACCCGCGTCGCCGGCATCGAGACCAACCTCGATTACCTGGCCCAGATCGTACGCGACACGGTGTTTGCCGAAGGCCGGCAGACCACGCGTTATCTCGGTTCATTCGCCTACCGGCCGGCCACGCTTGATGTCATCGAACCCGGCGTGCAGAGCAGCATCCAGGATTGGCCCGGTCGCACCGGCTACTGGGACGTGGGCGTGCCGCCCTCGGGGCCGATGGATCCGCTGGCCCTGCGCCTGGCCAACCGGCTGGCCGGCAATGCCGAAGGCGTGGCCGCGCTGGAATGCACGGTTGCCGGCCCCACACTGCGTTTCAATTGCGCGGCGACGATCGCGCTTACCGGTGCCGACATGGGGGCTGAGCTCGACGGCGTGCCGCTCGCCAGCGGCGCGGCCCATGCGGTGCGCGCAGGCAGCGTGCTCCGCATGGGGGCGGTGCGGGACGCGGGGTGCCGCAGTTATCTGGCGGTGCGGGGTGGCTTCGACGTGCCGGATTACCTCGGCAGCCAGTCGACCTTCACGCTTGGGCAGTTCGGCGGCCACGCCGGGCGCACGCTGCGCGTCGGCGACGTGCTGCATGTCCGGCCCGCATCCGGGGAAGCCAGCGTCGCCGCCGCGCCGGCCGGCTGGCTGCCCGCCTACGGCCACGCCTGGGACATCGGCGTGCTCTACGGCCCGCACGGCGCGCCGGATTTCTTCACCGACGCCGACATCGCGATGTTCTTCGCCACCGACTGGGAGGTGCACTACAACTCCAGCCGCACCGGTGTGCGCCTCATCGGCCCGCGCCCCGAATGGGCGCGCAAGGACGGCGGCGAGGCGGGTCTGCATCCGTCCAATCTGCACGACAACGCCTACGCCATCGGCGCGGTCGATTTCACCGGCGACATGCCGGTGATCCTCGGCCCCGACGGGCCTTCCCTCGGCGGCTTCGTCTGCCCGGCGACCATCGTCCAGGCCGAGCTGTGGAAACTGGGCCAGTTGCGCCCCGGCGACACCGTGCGCTTTTGCAACCTGACGTGCGAGCAGGCCAGGCAGATGCAATGCGAGCTGGATGCAGCGCTCGCCGCGCCCGGCCGACTGCCGCTGCCGTCGCTGCCTGCTGCCCGGGTGCCGCCGGGCACGCCGGTGCTGCGGCAGCTTCCGGCGCAGGGCGAAAAACCTGATCTGGTCGTACGCCAGTCCGGTGACGCCAACCTGTTGATCGAACTGGGGCCGCCCGTGCTCGACATGGGCCTGCGCTTCCGCATCCAGGCGCTGCTGGAAGCAGTGAAGCGCGCGGCACTGCCAGGTGTGCTCGACCTGACGCCGGGCATCCGCTCGCTGCAGGTCCACTTCGACCCACGCCAGATCGATCAGGCCGCGCTGCTCGACCAGGTGGTGGCGCTGGAAGACACGCTGCCGCCGCTGGACGACATGACCGTGCCGTCGCGCATCGTCCACCTGCCGCTGTCGTGGGACGACCCGGCGACGCGGCTGGCGATCGAGAAGTACACCCAGTCGGTGCGGCCGGACGCGCCCTGGTGCCCCAGCAACATCGAGTTCATCCGCCGCATCAACGGGCTCACCAGCATCGAGGACGTCCATCGCATCGTGTTCGAGGCGCGCTACGTGGTGATGGGGCTGGGCGATGTCTATCTGGGTGCGCCGGTGGCCACGCCCATGGACCCGCGCCACCGCCTCGTCACCACCAAGTACAACCCGGCGCGCACCTGGACGCCGGAAAACGCCGTCGGCATCGGCGGTGCCTATCTGTGCGTCTACGGCATGGAAGGCCCCGGCGGTTACCAGTTCGTCGGCCGCACCCTGCAGATGTGGAACCGCTGGCGGCAGGGTGGAGCCTTTGTCGACGGCAAACCCTGGCTGTTGCGGTTCTTCGACCAGGTGCGTTTCTTCCCGGTGAGCGAAGCCGAGTTGTTGAACATTCGTGAGGATTTTCCACTCGGCCGCTATCCGCTGCGCATCGAGGCCACCACCTTCAGCCTGCGCGACTATAAGCAGTTTCTTGCCGACAACCAGGCGTCCATCGCCGATTTCAAGACGCGGCAGCAGGCTGCGTTCGATGCCGAGCGCGAGCGCTGGCAGGCGAGCGGCCAGGCCGATTACGCCAGCGATGCGAGCGTGGCCGACGCGGCCCCTGACAGTGAGCTCGATCTGCCCGAACACAGCCGTTCCATCGCCAGCCATGTCGCCGGCAACGTGTGGAAGGTCGAGGTGGAAGACGGGGCCTGGGTGAAGCAGGGCGACACGCTCGTCATCGTCGAATCAATGAAGATGGAATTCGCCGTGCTGGCACCCTGCGATGGCCGGGTTTTCAGAATCTTCTGCCGGGCGGGCGGGCAGGTGAGCGCCGGTCAGGACCTGCTGGTGCTCGTGACCGAGTAAGCCCGGCGTCGTGCGTCAGCTGGCCCGGAGCAGGCTTTCGAGCTGGCTTGCCGGCACCGGCCGGCTGAAGTAATAGCCCTGCACCTCGTCGCAGCCGTGCAGTTTCAGGTAATCCAGATGCGCGGCCGTTTCCACGCCTTCTGCCACCACGCGCAGGTTGAGCGCGTGCCCCAGCGTGATGATGGCGCGCACGATGGCGGCGTCATCGGGGTCGCTGTCGATATCGCGCACAAAGCTCTTGTCCACCTTGAGCCGGTCCACCGGAAAGCGCTTGAGGTAGCTGAGGCTGGAATAGCCGGTGCCGAAGTCGTCGACGGCAATGTCCACGCCCAGCGCCTTCAGCGACTGCATGGCGACGTTGATGCGCTCGGCGTCGTGCATCACGAACGATTCGGTGACTTCGAGTTCCAGGCTTTTCGGGTCGAGCCCGGCTTCGGTCAGCGCGGCGGCGACCGAATCGACGAGGCCGGTATGACGGAACTGGATCGGCGAGAGATTCACCGACACGGCGATGGGCGGCAGCCCGGCGCGTCGCCAGGCGCTGTTCTGGCGGCAGGCCTCGCGCAGGATCCATTGGCCGATGGGGATGATGAGGCCGGTTTCTTCAGCAATCGAGATGAAGCTGTCGGGCGGCACGATGCCCTTGCCGGGGCAATCCCAGCGGATCAGCGCTTCGGCCCCGACGATGCGGCTGCTGGCCACGTCGATACGCGGCTGGTAGTAGACGCGGAACTCCTCCCGTTCAAGTGCGTGGCGCAGGCTGTTCTCCAGCTCCAGCCGCTCGCTGACCGCCTGGTTCAGTTCCGGGGTGTAGAAGTGATAGGTGCTGCGGCCCGAGGCCTTGGCCTGATACATGGCGGCATCGGCACTGCGCAGCAAGGCACCCGACTCGTCGCCATCCTGCGGGAAACAGCTCACGCCGATGCTGCAACTGAGGCCGTATTCCTGGCCGTTGTCGGTCCAGGGCTGCGAGACGGCGTCGAGCAGGCGGCTGACCACGGCCAGAATGTCGTCTTCGCCCTGCTGTTCGGCCAGCACCAGAACGAATTCATCGCCGCCCTGGCGGACCACCGTGTCGTTGCCACGCACGCAGGTTTTCAGACGCGAGGCCACCTCGAGCAGCAGACGGTCGCCCACATGGTGTCCCAGGCTGTCGTTGATGAGCTTGAAGTGATCGAGATCGACGAACACCACGGCCACCTGCTTGCCGCTGCGTCCGGCCTGGGCGATGGCCTGCTCGATCCGGTCGGGCAGCAGGGCGCGGTTGGGCAGGCCGGTGAGACTGTCGTGATGCGCCTGGTACTCCAGCGCGGCTTCGTGTTCGCGGCGTTCGGTGATGTCGACCACCGTGCCTTCGTAGAACTGGACACTGCCGTCGGCATGGCGCACCACCCGGGCATTTTCCGAGATCCAGATGATGCTGCCATCACGGGTGTACACCTGCGATTCGAAATTGCGTACCGTGCCCTGTTCCTGCATCAGGCGGACGAATTCGGCGCGCCGTTCGGGCTGAACATAGAGCTGGTGTTCGATGTCGTGCAGGTGCGAGATGAGCGCGTCGGGCGTGGTGTGTCCGTAGATGCGGGCCAGGGCGGGGTTGGCACTGAGATAGCGGCCATCCGGCGTGGTCTGGAAAATGCCCTCGGTCGCGTTCTCGAACAGGCTTTCGTAGCGGCGCACGGCTTCGCGCATCATTTCGTCCACCGCCATGCGTTCGGAAATGTCCTGGATGTAGCCCTCGATCCAGGCCGGCTGGCCATGCGAGTTGCGGATGCCCACCCCGCGCTCCAGCACCCAGGCTATTTGACCATCCGCCCGGCGGATGCGGTATTCCACCTCGAACGCATCGCCGCTGCGCAGCGCGGCATGGATCACCCGCGCCACACGCGCGCGGTCTTCCGGCAAGGTGAGATTTTCGTAGGACAGGCGCCGGTTGAGCATGAGCTCGTCGGGCCGGTAGCCGGTGAGTGTCTGGCAGCCTTCGCTTACGTATTCCATCGTCCAGTCGACGTCGACGCGGCAACGGTAGATCATCCCGACCAGATTGTCGGTAATCGTCGTCAGCAGGCGTGTCACATCCAGCGCAGCCGTTTCCGGCGCACTGTCGGTGACACCACCGGGTGCCAGCTGGCTGTTGTAGCGCTTCATTGCATGGATGACGGCCGGGAGGGCGGGTGGGGCATTTGGCCGGGTCCATAGAACGCAGCAACAGCCATGCCACGGTTCGTGGCGACATCGTGTTGCCGCGCAGGCCTTGTGTGGCGGTGAATCGGCGGCTGGGGACGATGGCAGACCCCCTTGCCCGGGACCGGGAATGCGACATTCTGGTGCGGACGCCCGGCCTGTGCACCGATCCGGACAGCCCGCACCCTTTGTAATTGACGGGCTTTTCGGTAGGCTTCGCGGATCATAACGAAGACCCCGCCATGCACTTCACCCCCGATACCTTTCGCGCCTGGCCCAACAAGCGTGTGACCCTGCTCGGCATGTCCGGTGTGGGCAAGACGCATATCTCGTCCATGTTGCGCGGCCACGACTGGTTCCACTTTTCCGGCGACTACCGCATCGGCACGCGCTACCTGGATGAGCCCATCCTCGACCTGATCAAGCATCAGGCCATGCAGGTGCCGTTTCTGCGCGACCTGCTGCGCCGCGACTGGATCGACATCAAGAACAACATCAAGATTCACGACCTGGGACCGGTGCTCACCTTTGTCGGCAAGCTGGGCGGGCCGGAATGGGGCGGGTTGTCGCTCGACGAATTCAGCCGCCGCCAGGCCGCGTATCGCGAAGCGGAAATTGCCGCGATGAAGGACGTGCCGGCATTCATCCGCAAGGGCCAGGAAATCTACGGCTACCCGCACTTCGTCAACGACGTGGGCGGCAGCCTGTGCGAACTGGACGAGCCCGGCGTGATCGAGCTGCTCGCCGAGCACACGCTGATTCTTTACATCCAGACCACCACGCGTGAAGAAGAAGACACCCTGATCCGGCGTGCGCAGTCCGACCCCAAGCCGCTGTATTTCCGCCCGGCCTTTCTTGCCGAGGCCTTGCCGGCGTACCTGAAGGAAAAGAGCCTCGAATACGTTGCCGAGGTCGAACCCGACGACTTTGCGCGCTGGGTGTTCCCGCGCCTGTTCCATTCGCGCCTGCCGCGCTACGAAGCCATTGCCGGGCCGCACGGCTACACCGTCACCTCGCACGAAGTGGCGCAGGTGCGCGACGAGCGCGATTTCGTGGCGCTGATCGAAACGGCGATTGCGCGTAAGGGATAAGTACGTGGACAGGAATTCTTACAAGTTGGACAAGAGGACAAGAGGTCACACCTTCATATCTATGCGGTTTCCCTCCTGTCCTCCTGTCCTCTTTGTGAATGATCCACACCAGGAGGCTGCCCATGCCGCTGGTTGCGCATAACGCCCTGCCCACCTTCGAGCGCCTGCGCCGTGACGGCATCACGGTGCTGTCGACCGAACGCGCCGCCAATCAGGAAATCCGCGAACTGCATGTCGGCCTCCTGAACATGATGCCGGATGCGGCGATCGAGGCGACCGAACGGCAGTTCTTCCGGCTGGTTGGCGAATCCAACCCGATCGCGCAGTTCTACCTGCATCCCTTCACCCTGCCGGCCCTGCCGCGTGGCGACAAGGCGCGCGCGCACATTGCCGCGTATTACGAAAGTTTCGATGCCATCCGCGAGAAGGGCCTGGATGCGCTCATCATTACCGGGGCCAACGTCAGCCAGCCCAATCTCGCCGACGAGGTCTTCTGGCAGCCGATGATCGAGGTGATCGACTGGGCCTGGGACCACGTGACCTCCACGCTGTGCTCCTGCCTAGCCACCCACGCGGTGATGCAGTTCCGCCACGGCCAGACCCGGGTGAAGCAGCCGCAAAAGATCTGGGGGGTGTACGAGCACCGCGTGACCGATGCGCGGCACCCGCTGGTAGCCGACATCAACACCCGCTTCGATGTGCCGCATTCACGCTGGAACGACATTGCGCGCGCGCAGTTCGAGGCCGCCGGCGTTCATGTGCTGGCCGAAAGCCAGGCCGCTGGCGTGCATCTGGCGGTGAGCCCGGACGGCTTGCGCACGGTGTTTTTCCAGGGGCATCCCGAATACGACACGGTCTCGCTGCTGAAGGAGTACAAGCGCGACCTGCTGCTGGCAGCCGCCGGCAAACTGGCCTGGCCGCCGTTTCCTGCAGGCGTGTTCGATGTGCATGCGCAGGCGCTGCTGGCCGAGTACGCCGGTCGCCTGCGTGCGGGCGAGTCGCCGGAATTCCCGGAATCCCGTCTGGTACCCCGCCTCGACAACACCTGGCACGACACCGCCGAAGGCGTGGTCGGCAACTGGATCGGCTGCGTCTACCAGGTCACCCACCGCGAGCGCGGCCTGCCCTTCATGCCGGGGGTCGACCCCGCCAATCCGCTCGGGCTGGCACGGTGACCGCACACGCGCGCTACGACGCTGCCACGCGTGCGCTGATCGCCAGCGGTGACTGGCAGGCCGAGGCAGCCTCCGCTTTGCCTGACATGGCCGGTCAGCCGGTGCAGGTGCTTGATGGCGCAGGACTCACCCGGCTTGATACCAACGGAGCCTGGCTGCTGCTCGCCGCCGCGCGGCCGGATGCGGGCGACCCCATGCCGGAACTGCGGGGCTTTGCGCCGGCCCACCGTGCTGTGGTCGAACTGGTGGCGCAGCACTGCACCGCGACTGCGCGGCAGCCCGACCCCCCGCGCGAAGGCTTGCGCAGCCTGACCGGGCGGGGGGCCGTGGCAATGGGGCGGCATCTCGCCGGTCTGCTGGATTTTGTTGGCCGCCTCACTGTGGAAAGTCTGGCGCTCATCGGCCGTCCCGGTCAGTGGCGCTGGCGCGAACTGGCCGCGCAGGTGCGCGACATCTTTGTGGGCGCCATTCCCATCGTCGTCGGCATGCTGTTCCTGCTCGGCGTGGTGTTCGCCTACCTGCTCGGCGACCAGGCCTTGCAGTTCGGCGCCAACATCTTCGTCGTCGACGGCATCCTGCTGGCCATGCTGCGCGAGGTGTCGCCGGTGATCGTCGCGGTACTGGTGGCCGGCCGCACCGGTGCGGCGATCACCGCGCAGATCGGCACCATGAAGGTCACCGAGGAAATCGACGCCATCACCACGCTTGGCCTGTCGCCGCTGGCAGTGCTGGTGATCCCGCGCATGGTCGCGCTGCTGCTGGCGATGCCGCTGCTGGTCTTCGTCGGCGACATCGCCGGCATCGCCGGCGGCATGCTGGTGGCGAAGGAGCAGCTCGATATTTCCTATCACATGTTCCTCGACCGCATGGCCGACGTGCTGCTGCTGAAGAC
>JBEQCD010000041.1:0-8086 GCA_041639515.1 Hydrogenophilales bacterium
ACAAATCGCAGCAGGATGCCTTCCTGCCGCATGTCGAATCCGGCCTGTTCACCTTCATCGGTGCCACCACCGAAAACCCCTCGTTCGAGGTGGTGGGCGCGCTGCTGTCACGCGCCCAGGTCTATGTCCTGAAATCGCTGACACAGGACGAACTCGGTCAGCTCACGCAGCGTGCGCGGCAGCGACTGCCTGACCTCAAGCTGGCCCCGGGCGTGGACGCCTTGTTGGCGGCCTACGCAGACGGTGACGCCCGCAAACTCCTCAACCTGCTGGAGCAACTGGACACGGCCGCACGCACCGCAGGGGTCGCGACAGTCGATACCGACTTTGTGGAGAACGCGCTTGCCCAGTCGCTGCGGCGCTTCGACAAGGGGGGCGAGGCGTTCTACGACCAGATTTCGGCCCTGCACAAGAGCGTGCGCGGCAGTGACCCGGACGCCTCGCTCTACTGGCTGGTGCGCATGTTCGATGGCGGGGCCGATCCGCGTTATCTGGGCCGGCGTCTGGTGCGCATGGCCAGCGAAGACATCGGCCTGGCCGACCCCCGCGCCTTGCGGCTCGCGCTGGATGCAGTGGAAACCTATGAACGCCTGGGCAGCCCGGAAGGCGAACTGGCCCTGGCCCAGGCCTGCCTCTATCTGGCCTGTGCGCCCAAGAGCAACGCAGCCTACGTGGCCTACAACGCGGCCCGGGCATTTGTGCAGAGCCATCCCTCCAGTGAGGTACCGATCCATCTGCGCAATGCCCCGACCCGGCTGATGAAGGAACTGGGCTACGGGCATGCGTACCGCTATGCCCACGACGAGCCGGAAGCCTACGCGGCCGGGGAGCGGTATTTCCCCGACGATGTGCCTGCGCAGCAGTTCTACGAACCCACGCCGCGCGGGCTGGAAGCGAAGATTGCCGACAAGCTGGCGCACCTGCGCCAGCTTGACGAGGCAGCCGGCAAGGACTGAGCCCGACTGCCCGCAGGGGCGCTCACTTCTCGGTCAGCTTCTTGATGACGCTCGCGGCCCACTCGCGGCCGCCCAGCCCAAAGGCCAGCGCAAAGGCCAGGCCAATGGCCCCGAAACCGATCTGGAAGGCGGCGGTGAGGAGGTCGGTGCCGATATTGAGCTGCTCCAGTGCCATGAACACGACAAAGACGATGACGCCATATTCCGACAGGGTGCTCAGGGTGAGAGCACCCTGTACGCCGATGTTGTTGAGATAGGCGAACACCATGCGGTTGATGAAGCGCGCGACCAGCACGCCGAACACCAGCACCAGGATGGCGACGATGATGTTGGGGATGTACAGCACGACCTTGTTGAAGAGGTCGGCCACCATGTGCAGGCCCAGGCTGTTGGCCACCACCACCACCACGATGAAGATCACGATCCAGTAGGCCAGCTTGGCGAGGATGCGTGACAGGCTGAGCTCCAGATTGCCCTGCTTGAGGAAGGCCTCGATGCCCGTTTTCTGGGCAAGTGTGTCGAACTTGAGCACGTCCAGCAGTTTCATCACGCCGGTACGCACCAGGTTGGCAAACAGCCAGCCCAGAAAGAGCAGCACGAGGGCCGCGATCAATTGGGGGACAAAGCCGGCAAGCTGGGTCCAGAAGGCAGTGAAGGAAGCGACGAACACGTCCAGTTGCTGTTGCATGGTGAGCTCCTAGGGTTGCGGGTTCGGGGAGTGCGAAAGCGGGGCCGGGTGTTGTTATGGGCCGCCCACATTATAAACGCTGCACATGGAGGGGCCGGCGCGCACCGGGCGCACCGGGCAGGGTTCAGAGGTCTTCGCGCCGGAGCATGAACACGAACTGGTCACCGCCTGCAGTATCGAGCCAGGTAAAGGGCAGGGCGGGATAGGCCGCCTCCAGCACGTCGCGGTTGTGGCCAATCTCCACCACCAGCACGCCGCCGGGATTGAGATGGGCGGGTGCGGCGGCAAGAATGCGGCGGGTGGCATCCAGCCCGTCGCTGCCCGAACCCAGGGCCAGCGCCGGCTCTGCCTGGTATTCCGCGGGCAGGGCAGCCACCGATTCGGCGTTGACGTATGGCGGATTGCTGATGATCACATCGTAGGTGCGGCCCTCCAGTGCAGCGAACAGATCCGATTCGACCAGCCTGATGCGCTCGTCCAGTCCGTAGTCGGCCACATTCAGTGCTGCCACGGCCAGCGCGTCTGCCGACAGGTCCACTGCATCCACCTGCGCCTGGCCAAAGGCTTCGGCGGCCAGAATGGCGAGGCAGCCCGAGCCGGTACACAGGTCGAGCACGCTCGAAACCTTGTCGGCGTCTTCCACCCAGGGCGCCAACTGGTCTGCGAGCAGCTCGGCGATGAAGGAACGCGGCACGATGACGCGTTCGTCGACGCGGAAGCGATGGCCGGTGAGCCAGGCCTCGCCCGTGAGGTAGGCGGCCGGTACGCGCGCGTTTACGCGGCGCTCGATCACGGCCTTCACCGATTCCGCTTCGCCATGGGTGAGGCTGGCGTCCAGGAACGGCTCCAGCCGGTCGAGCGGCAGATGCAGGGTGTGCAGGATCAGATAGGCGGCTTCGTCAAAGGCGTTGTCCGAGCCGTGGCCGAAGAACAGTTTCGCCTCGTTGAAGCGCGAAACTGCGAAACGCAGCCAGTCGCGCACGGTGATGAGGGATTCGGTGTCGTCGAAGGGGTTCATTTCGGGCTGCGTGATGGAGGAAGGGGGCGACCGTGTCGCTCAGGCCAGCAGCTTTTCCAGCGTTTTCTGATACACCGCCGTGAGGCGCTCGATGTCATCTAGCACGACGTGTTCATTGAGCTTGTGGATGCTGCTGTTGAGCGGGCCGAATTCGACCACCTGCGGGCAGATGTCGGCAATGAAACGGCCGTCCGAGGTGCCGCCGGTGGTGGACAGTTCGGGCGTGACGCCGGTGATTTCGCGGATGGCATCGCTCAACACCTGGCACAGCGCGCCCTTCGGCGTGAGGAAGGGTTTGCCCGACAGGGTCCACTCGATCTCGTAGTCGAGGCCATGGCTGTCGAGGATTTCGTTGACCGCGTCCTTCAGGCCTTCGGCCGTGCTGGCGGTGGAGTAGCGGAAGTTGAAGAGGATTTCGACCGTGCCCGGAATGACGTTGGTGGCACCGGTGCCGCCGCGAATATTGGAAATCTGCCAGGTGGTGGGCGGGAAATAGGCGTTGCCTTCGTCCCACATGGTGTCGGCGAGTTCGGCGATGGCAGGTGCCGCCAGATGGATGGGATTCTTGGCCAGGTGCGGATAGGCAATGTGGCCCTGCACGCCCTTGACGATGAGCTTGCCCGAGAGCGATCCGCGCCGGCCGTTCTTGATCGTGTCGCCGAATTCAGCGGCGCTGGTGGGTTCGCCGACGATGCAGTAGTCGAGGAATTCGCCGCGCCCCTTGAGCGCTTCGACGACTTTCACCGTGCCGTCGGTAGCCGGGCCTTCTTCATCCGACGTGAGCAGGATCGCAATCGAGCCCCGATGGCCGGGGTGGCTGGCGATGAAGTTTTCGATGGCGACGATGAATGCCGCATCCGAGGTTTTCATGTCGGCCGCGCCACGCGCATAGAGCTTGCCGTCGCGCAGCGTGGGGGTGAACGGATCGCTGTCCCACTTGTCGAGCGGACCGGTGGGCACCACATCGGTGTGCCCGGCAAAACACACCAGCGGCGGCACCTGGCCGCGCCGCGCCCAGAGGTTATCGACGCCGTTGTGGCGATGGCGTTCGAGATGGAAGCCAAGCGCAGCGAGGCGGGTCGCGATCAGGTCGTGGCAGCCGGCGTCGTCCGGCGTGAGGGAGGGGCGCTGAAGCAGGTCGACGATGAGGGCGATAGTGGCGCTGGAGGCGATCGCCTGGTCGAGCAGGTCACTGGACACGGAGCGCTCCCTGGATGATCTGGTCGATTTCGCTTTCCAGCGACTGCACCAGCGCGGCCCCGGGGCTGCCTGCGGCAAGCACGCTGGGGCGGGCGAAATACACGGCGGTCACGCCTGCCTTGTGGGTGAGCGATACATGCAGCGGACACAGCGCCAGCAGGCCGGGGTCGGCATTGGCGATGCGGTTGGTGAGCGCGGGGTTGCAGAACACCAGGCTGCGCATGGTGCTGAGCTGGTTGCGGTTGTAGTCCTTGCCCAGGCGCTCGGCCATGCCGGCCAGGGTGCGGCCCATGTTGGGCTCGAAAATGACGTAGTACCCCTGGTCTTCCAGCGCCTGGTAGAGCTTCTGGTAAGCCGTGTCGGCCGGCAGGTTGGCCGTGTAGCGCAGGATGGCATCGCCGGCCAGCGCGGGCAGGGTGCACAGGGCAAGCAGCAGTGCGGCAAGGCCGCGCAGGGTGGGGGTCGGGAAAAACATGGGGAAACGGATCACTGGTCGAAGAGGGCAGAGTAGTCGGCGTCGCTAAAGCCCAGATGGAAGCGGCCATCGCGTTCCAGCACCGGGCGCTTGATCACGCTGGGCTGGGCCAGCATCAGGGCGATCGCGCCGGCCTCGTCGCGGGCGGCGTCCTGTTCGGCAGGCGAAAGTTTGCGCCAGGTGGTGCCACGCGTATTGAGCAGAGCCTGCCAGCCGGTCTGTTTCGCAACCTGCTTCAGCCAGGCGGCATCCACGCCCTGTTTCTTGAAGTCGTGGAAGGCTACCGTGTGGCCGTGATCGGCGAGCCAGGCGCGGGCTTTTTTGACTGTTGTGCAGTTGGGAATGCCGTAAAGCGTCATGGGTGCGACTGCCGGCGGGAGGGGCCAGCGTAGAATCCCGAAAAAACGAAGCCGCAATTCTACCCGAGCCCCCATGTCCCGCGCCGTCCATTCTTCTGCCGCCCCGGCAGCCGCCGTCGATCCCAGCCTGCGTTCCGTGGGCAGACTGTTTCCGTACCTGTGGGAGTTCCGGGGCCGCGTGCTGCTGGCGCTGGCCTTGCTGGTGGGGGCCAAGCTCGCCTCGGTGGCGGTGCCGCTGGTGCTGAAGGATATCGTCGACGCGCTCGACAAGCCGCGCCCGGAATTGATCCTGCCGCTGGCGCTGATCATCGCCTACGGCTTTTTGCGCTTTGCCAGCACCACGTTTTCCGACCTGCGCGACGTGATCTTCGGCAAGGTCACGCAGCGCGCGATGCGGCGCATCAACATGGCGGTGTTCGAGCATCTGCACACGCTGTCGCTGCGTTTTCACCTGGAACGCCAGACCGGCGGGCTCACCCGCGACATCGAACGGGGGGCCAAGGCGGTGTCGAGCCTGGTCGGCTACCTGCTGTTCCGCATCACGCCGACGGTGCTGGAAATCCTGATGGTGGCGGCCGTGCTCGTGGTCAAGCTCGACTGGGTGTTCGGTGCGATCACGCTGGTGACGCTGGTGGCCTACATCGGTCTCACCGTGACCATCACCGACTGGCGCACGCAGTTCGTGCGACGGGCCAACACGCTGGATTCCGAGGCCTACACCAAGGCCATCGACAGCCTGCTCAATTACGAGACGGTGAAATATTTTGCCAACGAGCGCTACGAGGCCAGCCGCTACGACAAAAGCCTGGCCGAGTGGGAAGACATGGCGCTGAAATCGCAGCGCACGCTCGGTCTGCTCAACGCGGCCCAGGCCGGCGTGATCGCCATCGGCGTCACGGCCATGGTCTGGCGTGCAGGCACGGGCGTGGTTGAAGGCACGCTCACGCTGGGCGATCTGGTGATGGTCAACGCTTTCCTGTTGCAGATGTTCCAGCCGCTGAGTTTCCTGGGCGTGATGTATCGCGAAATCAAGCAGTCCACCACCGACATCGAACGCATGTTCGCCCTGCTGAACCGGCCGCGCGAGGTGGAAGACCGCGCCGATGCAAGGCGTCTGGACGTGTTTGCCGGGGAAGTGGCCTTCGATCACGTGTCGTTTGCCTACAACCCGGACCGCCCCATCCTGCACGACATCAGCTTTGCGATTCCGGCGGGCCGCACCGTGGCGGTCGTCGGCGCTTCGGGATCCGGCAAGTCGACGCTGGCCCGGCTGCTGTTCCGCTTCTACGACGTGCAGCAGGGCGGCATCCGCATCGACGGCCAGGACATCCGGCATGTGACGCAGGATTCGCTGCGCCAGGCCATCGGCGTGGTGCCGCAGGACACAGTGCTGTTCAATGACAGCATCTACCACAACATCGCCTACGGCCGTCCCGATGCGGACCGTGAGGAAATCATCGCAGCGGCACGTGCCGCGCACATCCTCGACTTCATCGAGCGCCTGCCACAGGGCTGGGATACCGTGGTGGGGGAACGCGGCCTCAAGCTCTCGGGCGGCGAAAAGCAGCGCGTGGCGATTGCGCGCACGCTGCTGAAGAACCCGGCCATCCTCATCCTGGACGAGGCGACTTCGGCGCTCGACACCCGCACCGAGAAAGCCATCCAGGCCGAACTCATGGAAATGGCGCGCACCCGCACCAGCCTCATCATTGCGCACCGCCTCTCGACCATCATCGAGGCCGACGAAATCCTGGTGATGGATGCCGGCCGCATCGTCGAGCGCGGCCGCCACGGTGATCTGCTCGCCCGGGGCGGGGCCTATGCCCACATGTGGGCGCTGCAACAGCAGCGGGCCGACGGCACCGAAACGCAGTAGGTTCAATTCCGGAATTTTGGTTGAACAAAGTCCATATATGGACTATTCTGGGTTGACCATGCATGAATACATTCGGGCGTGATGCCATGTCTCCCACCGAACGCGTAGCCGAATCCCTGCCCCGATATGTCTCCCAGGTCGCTTCCCGCGACATGGCTGCTGCCGGGCTGCGTGCCTTTTTCAATATCGCACGCGACTGGGGGCTCAATACCGACGCGCAAATGGTGCTGCTCGGTTCACCGGGCCGGTCCACCTTCTTCAAATGGAAGGCCGCCCCCGAGCGTGCCGATCTCAAACGCGACACGCTGGAACGACTGTCCTATCTGCTGGGCATTTACAAGGCGCTTCAGATCCTGCTGCCCGACACAGCCGCTGCCGATGCCTGGGTGAGCAAGCCCAACCAAGCTGCGCTGTTCGGGGGCAAAAGCGCACTCGAACGCATGCTGGCCGGCAATGTGGCCGATCTGCTGGCGGTACGGCAATACCTCGATGCCCAGCGCGGTGGCTGGGCCTGAGTATAAGGACACCCGGATCGGCTGGCTCCCCGCCTTCCGGGTCATTCCCAGCCGTTATCCCGCCGTCGGCCTGTTCGAGCGGGTGGCGCATGCGGCAGATTTTGACGCCCTCTACGCCCTCGAAGCCCTGACCAACGACCGCATTCGCGACGAAGTCGGCGACATCAGCCTGGTGCCAGAAGAAGAGCGCTTGTTCGGCCCGGGCAGCACCTGCATCATGGCGGCCTTCACCCATCCCAATCCGCTTGGCAGCCGCTACAGCGACGGCAGTTACGGCGTGTTCTATTGCGCGCGCAAACGCGAAACCGCCATCGCCGAGACGCGATACCACGCCGCCCGTTTCATGCAGGCGACGCAGGAGCCTGCCATGCGCCTGCAGATGCGCCTCACCAGTGTCGAGGCCCGGGGGCGGGCGATCGATCTGCGCCCGCTTGCCCGAAACGAACCGCGCATCCTTTCCCCGGACGACTACAGCCATACCCAATCCCTGGGGCGCAGCCTCCGGGCAGACGGCGCGCTTGGCATTGTCTACCCGTCGGTGCGCCATGCGGGCGGCGTGTGCCTCGCCGCCTTGCGCACCGGCATCGTCAAGAACTGCCTGCACGCGGCCTACCTGGAATACCAGTGGAACGGCCAGGCAATCGAAGCGGTGTACGAGGTGAACCGTGTGCTCTGAAACGATCACCGTCACCCGGCACGCCCAGCCCCTTTCCTTCCGGAGCGACCCGTCATGACCTCATCTGCATCATCCGGCGCGGCCTCGCGCATTCTCCAGCCCGGCGTGCGGCCGCGTGAGGTGTGGGCCTGGGCCATGTTCGATTTTGCCAATTCGGGGTACACCACGGTGGTGATCACGGCCGTGTTCAGCGCCTATTTCGTCTCGGTGGTGGCCGGCGATGCACCGTGGGCGACGTTTGCATGGACGCTTGCGCTGTCGGTGTCGTACGCCGCCGTGCTGCTGACCGCCCCGGGGGTGGGAGCCTGGGCGGACGCGCACGC
>JBEQCD010000041.1:8096-23241 GCA_041639515.1 Hydrogenophilales bacterium
CTTTACCGCGCTGCTGTATTTTGCCGGCCCCGATGCAATGCTGCTGGCCGTGGTCGCGCTGGTGTTGTCCAACTTCTTTTTCGGCACGGGCGAAAACCTCATTGCGGCGTATCTGCCCGAACTGGCCCGGCCACGGGCACTCGGACGCGTCTCGGGCTGGGGCTGGTCGCTGGGATACGTGGGCGGACTGGTCTCGCTGGGGGCGAGCCTTGCGTGGATCAGCGCCGCGCAGGCAAAAGGGCAGGGTGCGACGGAATTCGTACCGGTGACGATGCTGATCACCGCCGGCCTGTTCATGCTCGCCGCACTGCCCGCCCTGACCCTGCTGCGCGAACGGGCCCGCCCCCAGCCTGCCGCCGTGCGCCGCCCTGCGTGGGAACAGGTGCGCCATACCCTCGGCCATCTGGCGCAACTACCCGACCTGAAACGGTTTCTGGTCTGTACCGTGCTGTATCAGGCCGGCATCCAGGCCGTCATCACCCTGGCGGCAATCTACGCCAACCAGGCCTTCGGCTTCACCACCCAGCAGACGATCGTGCTGGTGCTGGTCGTGAATGTGACTGCTGCGCTGGGGGCGTTTTTCTTCGGGCACTTCCAGGACCGGATCGGCCATGTGCGTGCCATCGCCCTCATCCTGGGGGTCTGGGTTGTCATGGTGGGGCTGGCGTATGCCGCGCCGGATGAGCGCATGTTCTGGGTGGCGGCGAATCTGGCTGGCTTGGCCATGGGCGCGTCGCAGTCGGCCGGACGGGCAATGGTGGGCCTGTTCGCGCCGCCGCAGCACCAGGCGGAATTTTTCGGGCTGTGGGGCCTGGCCGTGAAGCTGGCCGCCATACTCGGGCCGCTCACCTACGGCATGGCCAGCTGGATGACGGGCAACGATCACCGGCAGGCGCTGCTGATCACCGGGGTTTATTTCATCCTGGGCCTGATCGCGCTGGTCGGTATCGATGCGGTGCGGGGTCGCCGCGCGGCACATCGTTTCACCGCCCGGACGCCATGACGTTCAGCCTCATCGAAACCGACATGGCCCATCACGGTGAGGCGCTGGCCCAGGTGCGCCGAACCGTGTTCATCGTCGAGCAGGGCGTGCCAGAAGCACTGGAATGGGACGAGCATGATGCGGTTTCCACCCACTGGCTCGCGGTGCTGGCAGATGGCCGTCCCGTGGGCTGCGCGCGCCTGCTGCCGGATGGCCACATCGGCCGCATGGCCGTGCTGTCAGGCTGGCGGGGGCAGGGCATCGGTCGCGCCCTGCTCGATGCCGCCGTGGCATGTGCGCGCACGCGCGGCATGCACGAGGTCCGGCTGTCGGCGCAATGCCATGCCGCGACGTTTTATAAGCGCGCGGGATTTGTCAGTTGCAGCCCACCCTACGACGAGGCCGGCATCCCCCATCTGGCCATGCGCAAAAGCCTGTTTCTCGGGAACTCGGATCAGACCGCTTAGTCAGCTTATCTGTATTTAATAATTAGCTGATACAGTTCGTCGCTGATAACAAAATCGCATGGGCATGACCCAGTCGATCGGAGGACAGCGATCACGCTCGATTCTGATAAGGGAGACAAAAAGATGGCTAAAAAAATGCGCGCCGGCATTGTCGGCGCGGGCATATCCGGTGCAAGTTGTGCAGGGGCCCTGTCGGCGGCCGGCTGGGAGGTCGAAATCTTCGACAAGGCGCGCGGTGCGGGAGGACGCCTGTCCACCCGCCGCATGGAAGATGGCTGGGTGTCGCTGGGGTCTCCCTTCATTTCCGCCAAACGCGATCCCTTCCGCAGCCAGTTGCGCGAGTGGGTGCGGCAAGGCTGGCTGGAAGCGGTGCGCGGCAACATCATGCGCGGCCGCGCCACGGTGTCGTGGACCCAGGCGCAACTGCAGAACCACTACCGCCCCCTGATCGAGCCATCCCAGCTGGTCCGCAACCTGATGGGCAGCGCCCGCCTGCACACCGACGCGCGTGTGGTGCGACTGGAGCCGCGCAGCCTGATTCTGGAAAGCGGCGAGACGCATGGCGATTTCGACTGCGTGATATGCAGCGTGCCCACCCCCCAGGCCATGCCGCTGCTGGTGAACCTGCCGCGATTGCAGGAGCGGCTGCAGAACGACATCCAGTACCGCCCTGTCTGGTCATTCATCATGCGCTGGGAAGGCGGCCCGGCGGCCGACGTCATCCAGTTCGACGACGAACTCCTCAACCTGGCGGTGCGCCAGGTGGATGGCGAAGGTGTCTGGGCGGTACACAGCACCCACGCCTTTGCCGAAACCTATCTGGAGGTGTCGAAGGAAGAGGCGGCTACGCGTGGCGCGTCGGCCCTGATGGGTCTGCTGGCTTTGCCATGGCCGGTGGATGTGGACGCGGCCCACCTGTGGCGCATGGCCCTGCCCACGGCACAGCAGGATGGCTTCTGGCTGAGTGACCGGGAGAATCGCGTGGCGCTGATCGGCGACGGCATTGCCGGTGCAGGCGTGGAGCGGGCCTGGGAAAGCGGCACGCGACTCGCCCAGGCCTTGCTGCAGGCCGAGGCGGAATTGGCGCTATCGTGAAGTGTCGGGGCGCATCCTCCGCGCCCCTTTCTCCCGCTTGCCAGAGCCGGACCCAGCCGGCCTGACTGGATGCGCGACCAGCCGCGCGGCGGACTCAGATTTCGCGCAAGACGCGAAAGCCCAGATTGATATCGAGCTCGTTCTCCAGCCGTCGCCGGCGTGCCGCCGCGCGGCAGTCTTCCGGACCGTCGAACCATGAGCCGCCCTTGGTGACCACGGCTTGCACCTTGCCGGCGATCGGACGTTCGGCGAGGCTGGCGTGGTTGCGGGTCCAGGGGCTGGCGGTGAATTCCCAGACATTGCCCATCAGGTCGTGCAGGCCCCAGCGGTTGGGTTTCAGCCGCCCAACTTCCTGTGCACCGCAGCGAATGAAACACCGGCTCATCAGGCGCGGGCGCTTGGGTTTGGCCGCATCGAAACCCTGGCTGGCGTTGTACAGCGCGTCGGCGGGTGCCAGCCGTTCGCCATGGGGAAAGGCGCTGGCCGCGCCAGCGCGGCAGGCGTATTCCCATTCCTGTTCGGTGGGCAGACGGTAGCGCTGGCCGGTTTCGCCCGAGAGCCAGGCGCAATAGGCACGTGCGTCGCTCTGGCGCACATTGATCACCGGCTTGCGACCGGACAGCCAGGCCAGATCCTCACGCGGACGCCAGCCTGTGGCGCGGGCGTAGCGCTCGAATTCCTCGGTGGTGACAGGATGCACGCCCAGGGCAAACGGCCGCTCGACAATGGCGGCACGGCGCGGTCGGTCCTGGTCCGGTGCGGGTTCCTGCGGGGCGGCACCATACTCGAATGCACCAGCCGGGATGAGCGCAAGCTCGGGCGCGGGTGCCCCGTCTTTCAGCCCATCGTGGAAATGCGGATCGGACAGGCCCATGGACTGGGCCAGCCGGATTTGCAGGCTGAGGAGTTCACCTTCGCCCAGGGCAAAGGTATCGGGCAGGGCCGGAATATGCGGGTCGGTTTGCATGGCGGACTGAAGGGAGGCAATGCCTGATTATCGCAGGGGATGCCGTTCGGGGCACCAGCCGGGATTGCGACATATTGCCCGGATGCGGCGTGTTCAGGGAGCGAGGCCGGGTGCGGAAGCCTGCCGTGCCAGCCCGCGCATCAGCCACTTGAGCACGGGCAGGCGACCGTAGAGTTCTTCGGCAGCGTCCCAGTAATCACGATGCAGCGTGACCCGGCCTGTTGCGTCGAATTCGAGATGGGTGGCCCCGACGATAGTAGTCTCTGCGCGCGTCATGGGCAGGGTGAAATCCATGCGCCACAGGATCATGGCGTCGCCTTTTTCGCCGGGAAAACGGCCGGTTACCTGGAAGCGCGCGTCGGGCAGCTTGTCGAAGCTGTGCGCCAGGATGGCGCGGATGGCAGCCACCCCCGTAACGTCATGAAACGGATCCTTGAAGCGGGCAGACCCGGCGTAGAAGTCACCCAGTTCGTCCAGCGTGGCGGGCGACAGCCGGTCGAAGTAGGCGCAGAGGGCATCGAGTGGGGTCATAGTCCGGTGAGGCGATGGATGAGCGGGAAATACAGCTGGTAGGGCAGGAGATTGAGCAGCTTCAGGACCCGGGTGAAGCGCTTGGGGAAATGGGTTTCGAACTCGCCTGCGGCCATGCCGTCGAGAATGGCGTGGGCCGCCTCGTTTGCCGGGATGAGCGCGGGCATCTTGAAATCATTCTTGTCGGTGAGCGGAGTTTTGACGAAGCCGGGGTTGATGAGGTGCACGGCCACGCCCTTGGGCGCGAGGTCGAGATACAGCGTTTCGGCCAGGTTGATCAGTGCCGCCTTGGTGGCTCCGTAGACCAGCCCGGTGGGCAGCCCGCCGTAGCCAGCCACGCTGGCGGTGAGTGCGATCCGCCCGCTGCCGCGTTCGGCAAACCCGGGCGCAACCAGGGCCACTGCGTTCAGGGCCCCGATGAGGTTGACCTGCACCAGCTTCGCGGCGGCGTCCGCCTCCAGTTCCCAGGCCCGCACGGGCTGATGGGTGCCGGCGTTGATGAACACCACGTCGAGTCCGCCGAGTGCGGCAACCACCGCTTCGTGGGCGGCAGCCAGCGCCGGAGCATCGGTGACGTCGGCCGGCGCCACGTAGGCTGCGTGCAGGTTTTCCAGCGTGGCCGCCTGGCGGCTGGTGACCGCCACCCGCGCGCCCAGGTAGATGAGACGTTGCGCCAGCGCTTCGCCTATGCCGGAACTGGCACCGATGAGCCAGACCCGCTGACCGCGCCAGTCGGACAGCAGGCGATTCAGGCTCACGAGCCCCTCCGGAACGACAGCACGATTTCGCCCAGCTTGAATCCGAATTTGCGCATGTCGGACTTGTTCAGCATCACGCTGTCGTCCATCAAATACATCCAGTCGTCGAACTGCACTTCGTAGGTCTTGCCGTCCACCGGCAGCAGCAGGGTGTATTTCCATTGCAGGGCATTGCCGTAGGCCACGCCGATGGCTTCGCCTTTCACGTCGTCGGCACGGCCGATGTAGCGGTGGGCGTCGAGCTTGGTGAGCTTCCAGACGCGCTGTGATTTTTCGCCGTCCGACCAGACGAAGTCCTCGGTGAGTGTGCCTTCGTTGCCGCGCCAGACACCGGTCATGGTCACCGTAAAGCGCCGTTTCACTTCGCCGGAACGGTCGGCAAAGTAGCCCCACGCCGTGAGCGGGCCGTTGAAATACTGCGCCAGATCCAGCACCGGCGTCTGTGCGCGATACACCTCGGGGCTGACGCCGGCGCAGCCTGTGAGGCCCAGCACGGTACACAGCACGGCAAGCGAGCGTTTCAGCATGGCAGATTTCCTTTCAGGCCAGGACTTTTCAGGACAGAGGGACGCAGTTGCCAGAACCAGGCCAGCGCCCCGAGTTTGAGCACACACGGCAGCAGGGCATAGCTGACAGCCAGGGGAAGGATGTGGCCGTTGCCCGGTTCATAACCGGCCAGGTCCAGCAGGGGGAGGGCCAGCCCGGCAGCCAGTGCCAGGGCCAGCTTGGCAAAAAAGCTCATCAGGCCGTAGTAGGCACCGGGCTGCGGCACCGCGTCGGCGTCGACCATGCGGGCGACCAGCACCGGCGGCAGGGCCAGGTCGGCCCCCAGCGCCAGCCCCGAGGCCAGGCACACCAGCGCATAGGCGGTGAGGTCGCCAGCCCCGAGCCAGAATGCACCGGCAAAGGTGGCAATCGCCAGCGCCATCGACAGCATCCAGGCATAGAGGGGGCCGATGCGGCGCGACAGGGCCACCCAGAGCGGCAGGCCCGCAGCCCCGGCAAAAAAGTAAAGTACCAGGAAGAGGCCGTTGTAATCAGGCAGGCGCAGCACGTCGTCGATGAAGAAGATGACCAGCGTGGCCGGCAGGGCGCTGGCCACGGCGTTCAGCAGGTAGCCCGGCACAAAACGCGCGAAAGCCGGATTGGCGAACGGCTGCAGGAATTGCCGCAGCCGGGGGGCGCGCGTGCCGGCCGGCATGGCTGGCGTGGCAAACAGGGTCAGCGTCCCCATGGTCAACAGCAGCACGAGGAAGATCACGCCCAGGCGCGCCAGCCCCTCGACCAGGGTGGCGGCGAGCATCGCGGGCAGGGCGGCGGCCAGTACGACACCGACCAGGCCGAAACCTTCGCGTGCGGCAAACAGGCGGGTGCGGATGTGGCTGTCGTCAGTCAGCCGGGCGGCCCAGGCGGTGTGTACCACCGTGGCCAGGCTGTAGCCGAGCGTGGTCAGCGCCAGCATGACCGTGAGCCAGACGGCGGCAGGCCAGGCGGTTTGCGGTGTAAAAAGCCCCACCCAGCCCGCCCCGACTAACGGAAGGGAGAGCGCTACCAGGGTGCGGGGGTGGGGAAAACGGTCGAGCAGGCCGCCGATGAGTGGGTCCACAACGGCGTCGAGCAGGCGCAGGGCAAGCAGGATGGCCCCGAGCAGGGCGAGCGGGATGGTGCTCGCATAGAACGGTGCCAGATGCACATAGAGCGGCAGGGCTGCAAAAGCCAGAGGCAGGCCGAGTGCGCCATAGGCCAGTCTGCGCGGCAGGTCCGGCACGCCGTTCATTGCATGCCCAGAAGCTTGCGTCGCAGATCCGGCGCACGCGTGCGCGGGTCGAGCCAGATGGCAAAGAAGGCGTCGGCGAGCGTTTCGTCGTCGATGCGGCCGAGCAGGCGGTCGCCGGCATAGAAACGCACGCCCTGGCCGGGCACACGCACGCCGGTGAGCCGGTCGCCTGCCTTCACGTCCGGGAAAAGGGCCCGCAGCCGGGTTTCCCAACGCGTGGCGGTGGCATCGTCCAGCGTGCGCAGGCGGCGGATTTCCTCGATGCTGCGGCGCGCAATGTCCGCCCCGTCAAAGGCGCGGGCATAGATGAGTTCCAGCGCGAAGGGGGCGTCGCTGTCCCAGCGGCCACTGGGGCTCCAGAGTTTGCCGTCGTACAGGGCAAAACCCATGAACCGCAGCGTGCCCGCGCCGACGGCAGCCGGTTCGAAGGGTAGCGGTGCCTGC
The DNA here is from genome assembly GCA_041639515.1 of Hydrogenophilales bacterium. Lineage (GTDB taxonomy): Bacteria > Pseudomonadota > Gammaproteobacteria > Burkholderiales > Thiobacillaceae > Thiobacillus. Next base: position 15,118 of record JBEQCD010000041.1, read on the forward strand.
GGGCGGGCGAAGGCTGCGCCCGCCGCGCACAGCAGCAGCGCCAGCGCCAGCCTAAGCGGTGTGTTCCAGCCGGAATTGCGCGACATCGATGGACCCGGCGTTGAAGCCGGCCTCGCAGTAAGCCAGATAAAAACGCCAGATGCGGATGAAGCGTTCGTCAAAGCCGAGGTGACGCACCGCGTCGATCTGCCCGATGAAGGCCTGGTGCCAGCGCCGCAGGGTTTCGGCGTAATCCGGGCCAAAGTTGTCCTGCGCGGTGACGGTCAGGCCTGCGGCCGCAGCGGCTTCGATGAACCGGCGCGACGAGGGCAGCATGCCGCCGGGGAAGATGTATTGCTGGATGAAATCGCTGCCGCTGCGATAGCGCTCGAACAGGGCGTCGTCGATGAGGATGGACTGCACCACGGCGCGGCCGCCGGGCTTGAGCGCTTTTTTCAGGGTGGCAAAGTAAACCGGCCAGTAGGCCTCGCCCACGGCTTCGAACATCTCGATCGACACGATGCCGTCGTACTGGCGTTCCTCCTCGCGGTAGTCCTGGAAGGCAAAGCTGCATTGATCGGTCAGACCGGCCTGCCGGATGCGGGCACGGGCGTAATCGAGCTGTTCGTGTGACAGGGTGATGCCGCGCACCATGTGGGCGCAGGTCTTTGCGGCGTGTTCGGCAAAGCCTCCCCAGCCACAGCCGATTTCCAGCAGGGATTGCGCCGCCGGCAGGTCGAGCAGATCGAGGATGCGCTGGTATTTGCGCGCCTGCGCGGCCTGGAGCGAGAGCGTGGTTTCGCCGTCGAAGCGCGCGCTGGAATAGGTCATCGAACCATCCAGCCAGAGCGAATAGAAATCGTTGCCCAGGTCGTAGTGGGTGGCGATGTTGCGCCTGGAACCGGACAGGGTGTTGGCATTGAGCAGGTGACGCAGGCGGCTGTAGAGCCGGCCCCACCAGCGGCCGTAGATGGCCTGGTCGATGGCGGTGCGGTTGCTGGCCAGCAGGGTGAGCAGGCCGGTAAGGTCGGGGGTGTCCCAGGCACCCTCGATATAGCCTTCGGCAAAGCCGATATCGCCCTTTGAGAGAATGTCACGGAATGCACTCCAGCGTTCAAAGCGCAGATGCCCCAGAGGAGTGCCATGCCCGGCCTGCACGCGCAAGCCATCCGGCAACTGGACTTCCAGACTGCCGTGTTCGATCTCCTGCAGCAGGGTGAGGATGCGGCGCGCGTACCAGGGGGTCTTGTTGCGTTGCAGGGCCAGGCTGAGACTCGCGGTGTTCATTCAGTTACCTCGTTGAGTGGGGGGGCGGGTTTGCGGAAGAAAGGCACGCGTTTTGCCCAGAGTCGTACCGCCTGCCAGTGGATGCGGGCGACGACACTCCAGGTCATGAGCGGATAGCCCAGAAAGGCGCGCAGGCAGGCGCGACCCGTCAGCGGTTGCAGCCGGCCCCACCAGGCGGTGGCGAGCGTGGCTCCGGTGCCGTCGTCGTAATCGACACAGGCCCGGAAACGGCCGGGTTCGGTTTCGAAACGGAAGTCGTAGCGCCCCCGCACCGGGAAGAAGGGCGAAACGTGAAAAACCTTTTCGGCAGACAGGCGCGCGTCCCTGTCGGACGCGCGCAGGAGATAGACATGGCGTTCGCCGAACGTGTTGTTCACCTCGGCGAGGATGGCGACCAGTCCGCCATCTGCCCGGTGACAGTGCCAGAAGCTCACGGGCTTGAAGGCGTAACCCAGTACGCGCGGATAGGTGGTCAGCCAGATCGGGCCGTCGGCGACGATGCCGTGACGGGCCAGCAATGCGCGAGACCAGGCCAGTGCATCGCCGCCCTCGCCGTGGTCGCATTCATGAAAGCTCAGTAAATTAAAATGGTTGTATGAAAATCCGAAAGCAATTTCTGGGTTGTGGACATGGAGCGGCACCCGCATGAAATAGGTGGGGTAGTCGAAGCGATGCCGCACCGGATGCAGACGGGCGTGCATCAGTCGGCCAAAGCCGATCTGGATGCGGTCCTGCATGGCGGGTGCGCGGGCATCAGGCCGCATCGGCAAGCGCCTCCCAGGGAGCCGACACATTCAGCCTGCGGGCGACACGCAATGCGGAGGCCAGCCCGTCCTCGTGAAAGCCATAGCCCATCCAGGCCCCTGCGAGCCACACGCCGTCGCGGCCATTGCTGGTGGCGAGCTGGCTCTGGATCAAGGGTGCATCGCGTCCGAACACCGGGTGGCTGTAATGGAATTCCCGATGGATGGTCGCCGGATCGATGGTGCCCACCGGATTGAGCGATACGATCACCGGCGTGCGGGTGGGCAGCGGCTGCAGACGGTTGAGGAGGTAATGGACTGCCACCGGCCGGTCGTCCAGTGCCCCGTTGCCGGACTGGTAATTCCACGCCGACCAGAGCCTTTCGCGCTGAGGCAGCACGCGGGCATCGGTGTGGAGCACGGCATGGTTGGCCTGGTAGGGAATATGACCGAGCAGTCGGGCCCGCTGCCGGTCGAAGGTTTCGAGCAGCCCACGTGCCTGGTCGCTGTGGCAGGCCAGCACCACCTGGTCGTAGACGCCGGACAGGCTGCCGCTCACGATTTCCAGGGCGTGGCCGCGCCGCCGCAGCGATTCAACCGGGCTGTCCAGGTGGATATCGGGCAGGCTGGCGGCCAGGCGTTTGACGTATTCGCGTCCGCCGCCCTTCACGGTGCGCCATTGCGGCCGGTTGAAAACCTGCAACAGGCCATGGTTGCGACAGAAGGCCACGAACGACCCGAGCGGGAATTCGAGCATTTTCGAGGCCGGGCAGGACCAGATCGCTGCTGCCATCGGCACCAGATACCACTCGATGAACGATGCGCCGTAGCTCCGGCACTTGAGGTAATCCCCCAGCGCCATCTCGCCACCCAGGGCCGCATCCTGAGGCGCTTCGCGGTTGAAACGCAGGATGTCGGCCAGCATGCGCCAGAAGGCCGGCCGGGTGAGATTCGCGCCTTGCCCGAACACAGTGGCAAGCGAACTGCCCGCCCACTCCAGGCCGGGCTCGTCCAGCCGCACGCTGAACGACATGTCGCTGGCCACGGTTTCCACCCCAAGTTGCCGGAACAGCCGGGTCAGTTCGGGGTAGGTGCGATGGTTGAACACCAGAAAGCCGGTATCCACCGGGAAAGCCTGGCCATCCAGAGTCATGTCGACCGTGTGGGTATGCCCGCCCAGGCGGCTGTCGGATTCGAACAGCGTCACCTGATGCTGGTGATTGAGGAGCCAGGCGGCCGACAGGCCCGCGATGCCCGATCCGACGACGGCAATACGCATCTCAGCGCTCTGCCTGGGTGAGTTTGTGGTTGCCGGACCGGGCCTTGAGCAGGCCTTCGATGGCCTGGATCATCTCGCGCGATTCCGGGTCGACCGCACTGGGGAAAGACTGCGCGCGCATGCCGCTGCGGTCGATCAGATATTTGTGGAAATTCCAGGCCGGGCGCACGCCCGTGGCGCGGGCCAGCGCTTCGTGCAGCGGGTTGGCGTTGGATGCGCCTACGCCCACCTTGGAAAACATGGGGAAGCTGACTTCATAGTTGGTTTCGCAGAAATCCTTGATCGCAGCATTGCTGCCCGGCTCCTGCCCGCCAAAGTCGTTGGCCGGAAACCCCAGCACCACCAGCCCCTGTTTGCCGTATTTGTCGTTCAGCGCCTCCAGGCCCTTGTATTGGCTGGTATACCCGCAGTTGCTGGCGGTGTTCACCACCAGGATGACCTTGCCGTGATAGGCGCACAGGCTCTGGGGCTGCCCGTCAATATCCTTGAGGGTATGGTTCAGCAGGGGCGGGCAGGCGGGGGTGGCGTGGACAAGTGAGGTCATCAGGAGTCCCAACAAGAAGGCAGGGGTTTTCATGGGGTGAGCAGGTTTGTCTGTGGTTTGTCTAGGCTGATTGGCGTCAAAATGACGAAAAGTCAGGATTTATCAGGGTTTATGGGTATTTTGTCTTGGGCAAATATGCGATTCGTGCTTAAATTAGGCGACAAGTTCCCCAGAGTCAATAGTTTGTCCAAGACAAAATGGATTCAGATCACGCCGCATTGCCCATCGCTTCCGTAGAACGCGAAACCGGTTTGTCCAAGGACACGCTCCGCGTATGGGAACGCCGTTACGGCTTTCCCGTGCCGGCGCGCGACGCCAAGGGCGAACGGCTCTATCCCATTGGCCAGGTGCGCAGGCTGGTCCAGATCAAGCGCCTGATGGACAGGGGGCACCGTCCCGGCAAGCTCCTGATGCTGGACGAAGCCGCGCTGGATGCCCTGGATGCGCCGCTGAGCTTTGTCCACCCTGAAACCAGTACGCAGCAGCTCGACGCCTGGATGCGTCTGGTGGAAACGCATGACCACGAAGCCATGCAGCCGCTTTTTCACCGTGACCTGATTCGCCGAGGGATGAGCCGGTTTGTCCAGGACACGGCTGCGCCGCTGATCCATCGGGTGGGCGAAGCCTGGGCACGCAACCAGATTGGCGTCTTTGAAGAACACCTGTTTTCCCAGCACCTGGAAAAGCTGTTCCGCGAGGCGCTGACAGGCGTTGCGCTGACGGAAGGCAAGCCCCGAATCCTGCTCACCACCCTGTCGGGCGAGGAGCACACGCTGGGTTTGTTGATGGTCGAGGCACTGTTGACGGTGGAGGATGCCTATCCGGTGATGCTTGGTCCGCAAACGCCCATCAGTGAAATCGTGCGCGCTGCGCAGGCCAAGCAGGTGGATGTGGTTTGCCTATCGTTCAGTACGTCTTATCCGACCAATCAGACCATTCAGGGTCTGACCGACCTGCGCCAGGCACTGTCGGCCAATGTGGCAATCTGGGCCGGTGGCTTTGGCGTCAAGGCCCTGCGCAAGCCCATCGAGGGCGTGCTCATGATTCCCGAATTCGCCGACTTGTTTGCCGCTCTGGTCGGGTGGCGACACCAGAATCAGGCAAACAGCGCCTAGCGCCTGGACAAATGGGCCCCGATTGACACTAGAATGTCACGGACTGCCCACATAATGACAGGCTACCGGCATGCTCCGTGTCGAAGCCCACAAAGCCATGCTCTATATCGACCTATTCAAATCGCTGGAACGTGCCCGCTGGAACATGGAGACGGATATTCCATGGGATCGCTTCGACGGCACCCTGCTGACGGACGAGGCGGCGCTGACCATCAAGATGAACGCCATCACTGAATGGGCGGCCCTGCCGGCAACGGAGATGTTTCTGCGCGATTTCGTGCATGACAGCGATTTTTCCGCCTTCATGTCGATCTGGTTCTACGAAGAACAGAAGCATGCGCTGGTGCTGATGGAGTACCTGCGTCGCTTCAAGCCGGAATTCATGCCCACGGAAGACGAGCTGCACGCCATCCGCTTTCCGTTCGACCCGGCACCTCCCATGGAAACGTTGATGCTGCATTTCTGCGGTGAAGTCCGCTTGACGCAGTGGTACAAGTGCGCGTCCGAGTGGCATGTCGAGCCGGTGATCAAGCACATCTACGAAACGATCTCGCGCGACGAAGGCCGGCACGGCGGCGCTTATCTGCAATACATGAAACGCGCACTGAAGGAGGGCGGTTCGGGTGTGGCGGCGGCGTTTGCCAAGATCGGCTTCCTCATGGCGTCCAGCAAGCGTTCGGACAAGGCCCTGCATCCCACCAATCTGCACGTCAACGAAGCCCTGTATCCCCAGGACACCATCCAGTCTCGACTGCCGGACCCGGAATGGCTGGAGCACTGGCTGGACGAACAGATTCGCTTCGATGAAACCTGGGAAAACAAGGTGGTAGGCGGGATTCTTCGTAATCTTTCCAATCTCCTTGGCCAGACTTTCGAGTCCACTCGCGACCTCAACAAATACCGCAAACAGATGCTTGCGGCCACCTGAATCAGGGGGCTGTCAGGGAGCAACCCGGATGACGGTGCCTTCGCGTCGCAGGTCTGCCGCACCCTCGTGCCCGCCATCCGCAGCATTGACCGTCACCGCCTGTACCGAGCCTATCGTGGCCTGGCATGCGTCCTCTTCGACAGTGTCCAGTCCGACATGACCCAGCGTGCGCAATGCAGCCTGGCTGGCCAGGTTGATGCCCGGCTGCATGTCCGGTCGGGAGCCTTCACAGCTGATTTTTCCCGAAGCGTGTGTCACGGAAATTCTTGGCGCATCAATGGCCTGCTGAATAGTCATGCCGTGATCGATGAGGTTGACAGTGACATTCAGCACGGTATTGATGATGGTGGCACCGCCGGGCGAGCCGTAGGCCGCCATCACCTGCCCATCCTTCATCAGCAGGGTGGGGGCCATGCTGGAACGGGGCCGCTTGGCCGGGGCCACGTCGTTGGCACCCGGATTGCCGGTGGCGAGGTTTGCTGCCGGTACAAAATTGAAGTCGGTCAGCTCGTTGTTGAGCAGGAAGCCATGGCCGGGCACGGTGATGCCCGAGCCCCAGGTGTGTTCGATGGTGCTGGTATAGGTCACCACATTGCCGTGTTTGTCGATGACGGCGAAATGCGTGGTGTGCGGGCTTTCCATCGGCACAGGGCCGGGGCGGGCAGGGGACACTCGCGCCACCGGATGGCCCGCCGCCACGGTTTCCAGCCGATGTGCCGGATCGATCAGTGCGCTTCGTGCAGCGAGGTAGTCGGGATGCAGCAGCCCTGTCCCCGGTTTCACGGTGAGGCGGTCTTCGTCACCTATCCACACGGCCCGGTCGGCAAACGCCAGGCGCATGGCCTCGATCATGACATGCAGGGTCTGCGGGCTACCCGGGCCATAGCCCTGAGCCGTATCCCCCAGGGGAAAGCGTTCCATCAGCCCCAACATCTGTAACACCGACAGTCCGCCAGAGGAAGGCGGCGGCATGGTGGCGAGCGTCCAGCTGCGATACTGGCCGATGAGCGGCTGCCGCAGAGTGGGCTGATAAGCCGCCAGATCCGCGAGCGTCATCCGCCCCCGGCCCGCATCCCCCAGTTCGCTGCGCGAGCGGGATTGGGCGCGCAGAATGGCTTGCGCAACCGGCCCTTCATAAAAGCCCCGGCTGCCTTGGCGGGCGAGCCGCTTCAGGGTTTTTGCCAGATCCGGCTGCACCAGCCAGTCGCCTTCGCGCAGCGCCACGCCGCCCGGGCGAAAAATCGCCGCCGTTTCCGGATACAGCGAGGTTCGTCCGCCATCGTTTGCAATGTCCTCTGCCAGAAACCGGTTTACCCGAAAGCCCGATTCGGCAAGCTCGATGGCCGGTGCGAGCGTGTCCGCTAGCTTCAGCGTCCCCCAGCGCCGCAAGGCGAAATCGACCCCGCGCACCGTCCCGGGCACGCCCACAGACAAACCACTGGTGGAAGCCAGATCAAATGCCAGAGGCTGGCCACCGGGAGAAAACTGGCTTGCATCCGCCTGCCTGGGCGCTCGCTCACGCGAGTCAACAATCAGGATTTCCCGCGTTGCAGCGAGATAGACCATCATGAACCCACCACCCCCGATGCCGGATGACTGGGGTTCCACCACATTCAAGGCGAACTGGATAGCCGCCGCAGCGTCCACGGCGTTGCCACCCCGGGCCAGAATTCCAGCACCCGCCGCTGATGCCGCCGGGTGAGAAGTCGACACCACGCCATCCCGTAGGGCTTGCGCTGCCCAGGCCGTCGGAATGGTTAGAACCAGGCAAATTGTCAGGATGCTTGCGCGCGCGTGTTTCATTTTGCAAGTGCTGGGGACGGGGTAGGCCTCAGTATGCATCAGGTGGCCGAAATGGCTGGCTGAAATGGTTTTTGTTGATATTATTTAACATAATATACATTATGTGCATATTATCGGGTCTTGATAAAGCCCCTAAGGGGCGTTCGCATTGCTCAAGTAGACTCGTCTGGCCACATCCCTGACCCTACTAGGCCATCATCAGACACAAATTATTTTGACTTGTCAACATTCACTCCCGATCCTCTCAAAAATATTTTTTGTAAAACTGCCACTGAACCCGTGTGGACACCGCAAAAACCAGCGCTAATGGTGCAATGACCCAGAACGGGCTCATTGCAACCGGCAGGCAGAGATATAGCGTGACCCCGGATGCGAAGAACATCAGCTTCGCGAGGCGCCCAATTTTGTGCAGATCCGCCGATTCGCGTCCTGCGCACGCGCGGCGG
>JBEQCD010000042.1:0-21974 GCA_041639515.1 Hydrogenophilales bacterium
ATATTTCCGAGGAAATCCGTCGCCTGCAGAAAAAGAGCCAGACGCTCACCAAGGACATCTACGCCAAGCTCAATGCCTGGCAGGTGTCGCAGGTGGCACGCCATCCACAGCGCCCCTACACGCTCGATTACGTGCAGGGCCTGTTCACCGATTTTGCCGAACTGCACGGCGACCGCGCCTACGCCGACGATGCCGCAATCGTGGGGGGCATGGCGCGCTTCAACGGTGAACCTGTGATGGTGATCGGCCACCAGAAGGGCCGTGACACCAAGGAAAAGATCTACCGCAATTTCGGCATGCCGCGCCCTGAAGGCTATCGCAAGGCCCTGCGCCTGATGCGGCTCGCGGAAAAATTCCGCCTGCCCATCTTCACCTTCATCGACACACCTGGGGCCTATCCCGGTATCGGTGCAGAAGAACGCGGCCAGTCCGAAGCCATCGCACGCAATCTTTATGTGATGGCCGAATTGAAGACGCCCGTCATCTGCACGGTGGTGGGCGAGGGCGGCTCCGGCGGTGCGTTGGCAATCGGCGTGGGCGACCGTACCCTGATCCTGCAATATTCCACCTACTCGGTGATTTCGCCCGAAGGCTGTGCCTCCATCCTCTGGAAAAGCGCCGACAAGGCGTCGGTTGCCGCAGAAACCCTGGGGATTACGGCTGATCGCCTGAAAACCAACGGCCTGGTCGACCGCATCATCGAAGAGCCGTTGGGCGGCGCACAGCGTGACTGGGATGCCATGTTCCAGTCCATGCGCCGGGCGCTCACCGATACGCTCGTCGAACTGCGCAAGCAGCCGCTCGACGACCTGCTGGCCGCGCGCTACCAGCGACTGCGGGCGTATGGCAGTTTCAAGGAAACCCCCGCCAAGTAAGGAGATCGCAGCCGGGGTGGCCGAGGCGCTCGCGCGCCACGTGCCGCCGGGCGCGCGCGTGGCGCTTGGCTATTCCGGCGGCCTCGATTCCAGTGTGCTGCTGCATGTGCTGGCCGGCCTGCAAACCGCCCATGCGTTCACCTTGTCCGCCGTGCATGTTCATCACGGTCTTTCGCCGCATGCCGACGACTGGGCTGCATGGTGTGCGGAAAGCTGCGCAGCGCTCGGTGTGCCCTTGGTCACCGCATACGTGCAACTGCGTCCAGATGACCCGGCAGGCACCGAGGCTGCCGCACGGCAGGCGCGACACCGGATCTTTGCCGAGCTCGACGTGGATTGCCTGGTGACTGCGCATCATCAGGATGACCAGGCGGAAACCTTTTTGCTGCAGGCGCTGCGTGGGGCTGGCCCGAAAGGCCTGGCCGCCATGGCGGCATGCCAGCATCCGCGCGACTGGAAGGCCTCGCAGCTGCGTCCGCTCCTGGCGTTCTCGCGGGCCGACCTACGGGAAGCCGCCCAGGCCGGGGGGCTGCGCTGGGTCGAGGACGAAAGCAACCTGTCACCGCGCTATCGTCGCAATGCCCTGCGCCAGATGGTGATGCCGCGCTTGCGTGAATACTTTCCGGGCTGTGACGTCACCCTGGCGCGCGTGGCGTCGCATCAGGCTGAAACAGCGGCCTTGCTCGACGATCTGGCGCAGATCGATGAGGCCACCGCGTGCAGCCGAACGCCCGCCGGTCTGCGGCTCGACTGCGGGGAGCTCGCGGCGCTGACGCCTGCGCGTGCGCGCAATCTGCTGCGGCATTTCATCGCGCAACACGGTGTGACGCTGCCCAATGCGCGACGTCTGGACGAGGCAAGGCAGCAACTCGTTGCGGCGCGGCACGATGCCCGTGTCCGGGTCGAACTGGGCGCGGCCGCGCTCTGGGGCTGGCGGGGAGGCGCTTATGTGGTGGAGACCGGCACGCTGCCAGTACCCGTGGTCTGGCGAGGGGAAGGCGAACTGGATTTGCCTGGCCTCGGGAGGCTGGGCTTTCGGGCTGCGGTCGGGCAGGGCCTGCGCCAGGCATCGCTTGCTGCGGGCAGGGTCGAACTGGGGTGTCGGCGCGGGGGCGAGCATCTGCGCTTGCGGCCGGGTGGGCCCACGCACAGCCTCAAGGTCCTGTTGCAGGCCAACGGCGTGCCGCCTTGGATGCGCGCGCGCGTGGCCGTCCTGCAGTGCGACGGTGCGACGGTATGGGCCGAAGGTCCGGGTTGTCATGCCGACTGGCTGGCCGGGCCGGCCGAGGCGGGCTGGGTTCCGGACTGGCACCCGGCCTGAAACCCGCCCGGTGCGGGGAGACAGGGCCCGGTCGGCGTGTTATTCTATGGGGCTGATTTTCATCGTTTTTTGTCCGTTAATTTCACCCTCTGGAGCATAGTCATGGCTGTTCAGCGCACCTTTTCCATCATCAAACCCGACGCCGTCAAGAAGAACGTGATCGGCAAGATTGTCAGCCGTTTCGAAACCAATGGCCTGACGGTTGTCGCGTCGAAGATGAAGCACCTGTCGCGCCAGGAAGCGGAAGGCTTCTACGCCGTGCACAAGGAGCGTCCCTTCTTCAAGGATCTGGTCGAATTCATGATCTCCGGCCCGGTCGTGCTGCAGGTGCTGGAAGGCGAGGATGCCATTGCCAAGAACCGTGCCCTGATGGGTGCAACCGATCCCAAGAAGGCCGAGCCGGGCACCATCCGTGCCGACTTCGCCGAGAGCATCGATGCCAATGCGGTGCATGGTTCCGACGCGCCTGAAACCGCCGCGGTCGAAATCGCCTACTTCTTCCCGGCCAGCGAAGTCTACGCAGGTCGTTGACCCCCGGCGATGCCGCAGAACCTGCTCGATTTCGACCTGGAAGGACTGACCGCCTGGTTCGCTGAACTCGGCGAAAAACCCTTCCGCGCCAAACAGGTGTTCCGCTGGATACACCAGTCGGGCGTGGTCGATTTCGCGCAGATGACCGACATCGCCAAATCCCTGCGCGAAAAGCTCGCGGGGCAGGCGGAAATCCGCGTACCGGGAATCAAGCTTGCCCATGCTTCAGCCGACGGCACGCGCAAGTGGCTGTTTGATGTGGGTGTCGGAAATGGCATCGAAACCGTATTCATACCCGAAGACGACCGTGGCACGCTCTGCATCTCGTCGCAGGTGGGCTGTGCGCTTGAGTGTACGTTCTGCTCCACCGGTCGTCAGGGTTTCAATCGCAATCTCACCGTGGCCGAAATCGTCGGCCAGCTGTGGCTTGCCCAGCACAGCCTCAAAACCGAAGCCAACCGCACGACAGGGGCGATCGACCCGCGTCCGGTTTCAAACGTGGTGATGATGGGCATGGGCGAGCCGCTGGCCAATTTCGAGAATGTGGTGACCGCGCTCCACGTGATGCTGGACGATCACGCCTACGGCCTGTCGCGGCGGCGCGTGACGGTGTCCACCTCGGGTATCGTGCCGGCGATGGACCGCCTGGCCGAACGTTGCCCGGTGGCGCTGGCGGTTTCCCTGCATGCCCCCAACGATGCCTTGCGCGACCAGATCGTGCCGATCAACAAAAAATATCCGCTGGCCGAACTGATGGCGGCATGCCGGCGGTATCTGGTGCATGCGCCGCGCGATTTCATCACCTTCGAGTACGTGTTGCTGGCGGGCGTGAACGACACGCCGGCCCATGCGCGCGAGTTGATCGAATGCGTGCGCGACGTGCCCTGCAAGTTCAATCTCATTCCATTCAATCCGTTTCCCGATTCGGGCTACGACAAACCGCGCAGCGACGCCCAGCGCGCCTTCCGCCAGATCCTCCAGGATGCGGGATTCGTCGTCACCACGCGCAAGACGCGCGGCGACGACATTGATGCCGCGTGCGGACAACTGGCCGGACGGGTGGCCGACAAGAGCGGGCGCGTGCTCAAACGAATTCACAAGGAGGCGGCATGAAGCGACTCGCCCTGCTGTGCTTGGCCGCGTGGCTTTCCGGATGCGCGGTGCAACCCGGCGACACGACCAGTGGCAGCGTTGCCAGCCAGGGCGCGCCGGACAGCGAAGCCCGGCAACGCGCCCGCACGTTTACCGAACTGGCGGCGGCCTATTACGGTCGCGCGCAGTACAAGGTGGCGCTCGATGAGTTGCGTAAGGCCATCACCATCGACAGCCGCTTCGGTCCCGCCTACAACATCTATGGCCTGATCTACATGGAACTGGCCGAGGACAAGCTGGCCGACGAAAATTTCCGTCGTGCCATCGATCTGGACCGTGCCGACTCCGAGGCCCGCAACAATTACGGCTGGTTCCTCTGTACGCGTGGCCGCTACGACGAGGGGCTGGAGCAGTTCGCCGGAGCCCTGCGCAACCCGCTCTATTCCCGGCCCGAAGTGGCGATGGCCAATGCCGGCCAGTGTGCGGAATTGAAAGGCGATCTCGCGTTGGCCGAAGCCAACCTGGTCAAGTCGCTGAAACTGCAACCCGACAATGCTGGCACCCTGCTGCGCCTCGCGAGCCTGCGCCTGCGCCAGGATCGCCTGCCGGAAGCCCAGCGGCTGCTGGCGCGTCACGATGAACTCCTGCCGCCTTCTGCCGCCAGCCTGTGGCTTGGCGTGCGCATCGAACGCAAACTCGGCGACCGTGCGCAGGAAGCGGCGTACGGCCTGCAACTGCGCAAGCGTTTCCCGGATTCGAACGAAGCCCGCCTGCTGCTGGCGGGGCAATACGAATGAGCGAAGCAGCCCTGGCGTCGTCGGTGGGTCCGCGCCTGCGCGCTGCGCGTGAGGCGCAGGGGCTGTCCGTAGAGGAAGCCGCCGGCCGCCTGCGGCTCATGCATCGCCAGATCGACGCGATGGAGCGTGAGGATTTCGAGAGTCTGGGGCAGCCGGTATTCGCCCGGGGGTTTGTCCGGAACTACGCCCGGCTGCTGGGGCTTGACCCGGATGCCCTGCTGTCGCAGATGGCAGGTGCACCCACCGATTCCGCACCCGTGGTACATCACGCCGCGCCGCCGCCACCGTCCCGCAGTGTGGCCATGCCCTGGCTGGTCTTGCTGGTGCTGGGTTTGCTGCTGGCAGCCGCGATCCCCGTGGGCCTGTATTGGTGGCTCAACAGTGATGTGGAGGAGCCTCATCCTGCAGTGAGTGCCTCGCCGGAACGCGCGCCGGCCCCGACGGCGACTGCCCCAGCCGAAACTGCTGCCCCGATTGCACCACCTGTGCCGACAGAGCCGCCGCCCGAAACTGCGCCAGTTGCCGAAACGCCAAGTCCTGCCGACGTGCCGGCACCGGTTGCGCAGGGCACGTTGCAGCTGGAGTTTGGTGACGAATCCTGGGTGGAAATCAAGGATGCTGGCGGCAAAATGTTGCTGCGCCAGCTCAGTCAGCCGGGCAGTCGTGTCGAGGTCAAGGGTCAGCCGCCGTTCGATCTGCTGATCGGCAATGCCGCACAGGCCCGGTTGAGTTACAACGGACGCCCGATCGATCTGAAACCTTTCATCGATGTGACCGTGGCTCGATTCACCCTGGAAGAATAGCCGCTCAAGAAGCATAGCCACCCCCGAAGATATAGATCCCATGGCTTCACTTTTCCGACGTCCTACCCGCCAGGTGCGGATCGGCCAGGTTCTGGTCGGCGGCGACGCGCCCGTGGTGGTGCAGTCGATGACCAATACCGACACGGTCGACATCACGGCCACCGTCAAGCAGGTGCAGGCGCTCGCCGATGCCGGTTCCGAGCTGGTGCGGCTGACCGTCAACACGGTGGAAGCGGCTGCTGCGGTTCCACGCATCCGCGAACGCCTCGACGTGCTCGGCTACCGTGTGCCCCTGATCGGCGATTTTCATTTCAACGGCCACAAGCTGCTGACGCAGGTGCCGGAGTGCGCACAGGCCCTGGCCAAGCTGCGCATCAACCCGGGCAACATCGGGCGCGGCAGCAAGCGCGACGAACAGTTCGCCACGCTGATCGAGATTGCCTGTCGCTACGACAAGCCGGTACGCATCGGCGTCAACTGGGGCAGCCTCGACCAGTCCATCGCCGCGCGCATGATGGACGAGAATGCGCGCCTCGCGCAGCCGGAAGACGCCGACGTGGTGATGCGCCGCGCGATGGTGGTCTCTGCGCTGGAGTCGGCAAAGAAGGCCGAGGAACTCGGGCTGGGGGGCGACAAGATCATTCTGTCCTGCAAAATGAGCCGGGTGCAGGATCTGATCGCGGTGTATCGCGATCTCGCATCGCAGTGTGATTACCCGCTGCACCTCGGCCTCACCGAGGCCGGCATGGGCAGCAAGGGCATCGTCGCCTCGACGGCTGCACTGGCGGTGCTGCTGCAGGAAGGCATAGGCGACACGATCCGGATTTCGCTCACCCCCGAACCCGGCGGCGAGCGCACCAAGGAAGTGATGGTCGGCCAGGAAATCCTGCAATCCCTCGGCCTGCGTGCGTTCACCCCGCAAGTCACGGCGTGTCCGGGCTGCGGCCGCACCACGTCGACCGTGTTCCAGGAACTTGCGCAGGATATCGAAACCTATCTGCGTACGCAGATGCCGGTCTGGCGCAGCCAGTATGCCGGCGTCGAAGCCATGCAGGTGGCGGTGATGGGATGCGTGGTCAACGGACCGGGCGAGTCCAAGCACGCCAACATCGGCATTTCCCTGCCCGGTACCGGCGAAGTGCCGGTGGCACCGGTGTATGTCGACGGTGAAAAGACGGTGACACTGAAGGGTGAGCACATCGCGGCTGAGTTTCAGGCCATCGTTGAAGACTACGTGCGCAGCCGGTATGGAGCCAGGGCGTGATTGACCGGGGGATTTTCCTCCCACCCCGTTTCTCAATTTTCCTGAATTTATGAGCAATTCCATTCAATCCGTGCGCGGCATGAACGATGGTCTTCCCGATATGGTGGAGACCTGGCAGGCGTTCGAGTCCATCGTGCGCGACTGGCTGCGGCGTTACGGTTATCGCGAACTGCGCACGCCCATCCTCGAACATACCGGCCTCTTCAAGCGCGCGATCGGCGAAGTGACCGATATCGTCGAAAAGGAGATGTACACCTTTGTCGACGAACTCAACGGCGAAACCCTGACGCTGCGCCCGGAAGGCACGGCCAGCGCCGTGCGCGCCGCCATCCAGCACAACCTGCTGTACGACGGCGGCAAACGCCTCTGGTACACCGGACCGATGTTCCGCCATGAGCGTCCGCAGAAAGGCCGCTATCGGCAGTTCCACCAGGTGGGGGTGGAAGCACTCGGTTTTGGCGGGCCGGATGTCGACGCCGAACTGATCGTCATGTGTGCCGACCTGTGGCGTGCGCTGGGCATCGCGCCGACACTGCAACTCAACACCCTGGGCGATGCCGAGGCACGGCAGCGCCACCGCGCCAAGCTGATCGCGCATTACGAGCAGCATCTCGACCTGCTCGACGAGGATGGCCGTCGCCGCCTGCACAGCAACCCGCTGCGCATTCTCGACAGCAAGAACCCGGCAATGGCCAGCGTCAACGAAGCCGCGCCACAGCTCATGGACGAACTGGGCGACGAGGCGCGCGCACACTTTGAAGGCGTGCAGGCCTTGCTGACCGCCCAGGGCGTGGCATTCGAGATCAACCCGCGCCTGGTGCGCGGACTCGACTACTACAACCGCACCGTGTTCGAATGGGTCACCGACCAGCTCGGCGCGCAGGGCACGGTATGCGCAGGCGGGCGCTACGATGGCCTGGTCGAACAGCTGGGCGGCAAGCCCGCTCCCGCTGCGGGATTCGCGATGGGGATCGAGCGCCTGCTGGCCCTGATGGAAACCGCAGGCAGCGTGCCCGCCGCCGCCGTGCCGGATGCCTACATCGTCCACGCCGGCGAGCAGGCGGCGGTGCACGCGTGGCGAGTGGCGACCGCCTTGCGTGCCGATGGACTGGCGGCCGTGATGCACGCCGGTGGCGGCAGTTTCAAGTCGCAAATGAAAAAGGCCGACGCCAGCCGTGCACGCTATGCCGTCATCATTGGTGACGACGAGGCGGCGGCTGGCGAAGTGACGCTGAAATCCCTGCGCGTCGAAGCGGAACAACTGCGCGTCGATCTGGCGCGCGCAATCGAATTACTCAAATAGGTCTCCTCATGGCAACTTACGATCTCGACGAACAGGAACGGCTGGACGAACTCAAGGCCTGGTGGAAACGCTGGGGTGCACTGGCCATGCTGGGCCTGGCCGTGGTGATTGCCGCAGCCGCAGGCTGGCGTTACTGGCAGAACCACACGTTCACGCAAAGCCTCGAAGCGGCGGCCGCCTACGACAAGCTCACCCAGTCGCTCATGGCCAACGATTTCAAGAGCGCCCGCGAAGCTGGCGGCCTGCTGGTGGAGAAATACGGCGATACCGCGTTTGCGCCGCGCGCTGCCCTGCTGCTCGCCAAGGTCAATGCGGGTACGCGTGACCTCAAGAGCGCCCAGACCCAACTCGAATGGGCGGCGGCAAACAGCAAGGAACCCGCAGTGAAAGACCTGGCCCATCTGCGTCTGGCAGGGGTTCTGCTCGATCAGAAGCAATACGATGCTGCGCTGAAGACACTGTCTGCCAGCCACAGCGAGGCATTTTCACCGCGTTTCGACGACCTGAAGGGCGACGTGCTGCTCGTCCAGGGCAAGCACGAAGATGCCCGCGCCGCCTATCAGTCGGCCTTCGGCAAGATGAAGGAAGACAATCCCTATCGCGCTATCGTCGAGCTGAAACTCGACGCCTTGGGGGGAGGAGAATCCAAGTGATGAAACGCATGGGAATGACCGCCCTGGCGCTGTTGCTCGCCGGTTGCGGCACGATCGGGTCCATGGGTAGTTCCGTCGGCAACACGGTCGGCGGCTGGTTCGGCTCGGGATCGACCAAGGCCAAGCCGGCCGAACTGGTCGAGATCAAATCGGCCATGGCACTTGCCGAAGCCTGGAAGGCCGAGACCGGGGAAACCGGGGCCAGCCTGTTCCAGCCCACCCTCAGCGGCGAGGATGTGGTGGCCGCTGGCGGCAATCGTGTCGTGCGCATTGCGGTTGGCAATGGCTCCGTGGCGTGGCGCAGTGATGCCGGCGTGCGCTTGTCCGCCGGGGCCGGTGCGGGCGAGGGTATCGTGCTCGCCGGCAGCGGCAAGGGCGATGTGATCGCGCTCGATACATCGAGCGGTCAGCCGCGCTGGAAAGCGGCGTTGTCATCGGAAGTGGTCGGAACGATGCTGGTGGCCGGCAACATGGCAATCGTGCGCACGGGCGATGGCCGCATCCACGGGCTGGATACGGCCGATGGCAGTCGCAAATGGCTCTACAGCCGCAATCTGCCGGCCCTGACCCTGCGTGGCTCGGGCGGCATGACGCTTGCCGGGTCGGTGCTGTACGCCGGTTTCCCAGGTGGCAAGCTGGCGGCGCTGAACCCTGCCAACGGCGCGCAATTGTGGGAGGCCACCGTGGCCCTGCCGCGCGGTGCAACCGAACTCGAACGGGTGGCGGACGTGATGGGCAATCCCGTGGTCGACGACAGGCAGGTTTGTGCCGTGGCCTACCAGGGCCGCGTGGCCTGTTTCGACCGGGTGACCGGTGCGCCGTTGTGGGCGCGCGACGCTTCCAGCAACAGTGGTCTGGCCATGGACAGCCAGAATCTGTATGTCACCGACGACAAGGACGCCATCACCGCCTACGACAAGGCCAGTGGCCGCGCCGGCTGGCGGCAGGACAAGCTCGCCCGTCGCCAGGTCACGGCACCGCTCGCCCTGGGCAACTGGGTCGTGGTGGGCGATGGCGAGGGCTATGTACATGTGCTGTCTACCGAGGACGGCCGCTTCCTCGGTCGCGCCAGGGTCGACGACGCGGTCCGGTCGGCCCCGGTGGATATCGGTCCCGGTTTTGTGGTGCAGACCGGCAAGGGCAGCGTCATCGCCTTCCGGCTGAAGTGATGACGCAACAATGAGGTCAAGAGGACAACAGCCCGGTCGGGGTTCGGCCGGCTCGCCATTCTCCCGGCTTTGTATCCTCGTGCCCGCCTTGTAATGTCTACCTGAATCACCCCCATGCTTCCCACTCTGGTTCTCGTTGGTCGCCCCAACGTCGGCAAGTCCACCCTGTTCAACCGCCTCACCGGCACGCGTGACGCGCTCGTGCACGACATGCCGGGGATGACGCGCGACCGTCATTACGGGCGTGGTCGCATCGGCAGCAAACCCTATCTGGTGGTGGACACCGGCGGCCTTGAACCCGTGGTTAAGGACGGCATCCTGGCCGAGATGGCGCGGCAGACCCTGCAGGCCATCGACGAAGCCGATGCCGTGATCTTCCTCGTCGACGGCCGCAACGGCCTGACGCCGCAGGACAAGGTGATTGCCGATCGCCTGCGGCGCGCGCACTGCCCGGTGTTCCTCGCGGTGAACAAGGCCGAAGGCATGAACCGTGCGGTGGTCACCGCAGAATTCCATGAACTCGCGCTGGGTGAACCGCTGGCCATTTCCGGGGCGCATGGCGACGGCATCGCCGACCTGGTTGCCGAAGCGCTCGCCCCGTTTCCGGAAGAGACGGAGCAGGCCGATGATTTCGGCGTGCCCAAGATCGCTCTGGTCGGTCGCCCCAACGTCGGCAAATCCACGCTGGTCAACGCACTGGTCGGCGAGGAACGCGTCATCGCCTTCGACCAGCCGGGCACCACGCGCGATTCGATCTACGTCGAGTTCGAACGCGACGGCAAGCCTTATGTCCTCATCGACACCGCCGGCGTGCGCCGCAAGGGCAAGGTGTTCGAAACGGTCGAGAAGTTTTCCGTCATCAAGACCCTGCAGGCCATTGAGGACGCCAACGTGGTCGTGCTGGTGCTGGACGCGCGCGAGAACATCTCCGAGCAGGATGCGCATCTGGCCGGCTTTGTGCTGGAAACCGGGCGCGCGCTGGTGGTGGCGATCAACAAATGGGACGGACTGTCGCCGGAACAGCGCGACGACATCAAGCGCGACATCGGCCGCAAGCTCGCCTTCCTCGACTTCGCCCGCTTCAATTACATTTCCGCGCTCAAGGCCCGCGGCCTGGAAAATCTGCTCAAGGACGTGGAGGCCGCGCACGCCGCCGCCTTCATCAAGATGCCCACGCCCAAGCTCACGCGGGTGCTGCAGATGGCGGTGGAACAGCATGCCCCGCCGAAGAACGGCCTGTTCCGGCCGAAGCCGCGCTACGCCCACCAGGGCGGCAAGAATCCGCCGGTGATCGTGCTGCACGGCAATGCGCTGGAAGGCCTGCGCGACGATTACAAGCGCTATCTCGAAGCCAGTTTCCGCAAGACCTTCAAGCTTCAGGGCACGCCGCTCAGAATCCAGATCAAGGAAGACGAAGGCAAGAATCCTTTCGAGGGCAAGAAGCGTGCGGCACCGACACCCGGAGACGAGACCCGCCGGCGGCGTGAGAAACGCATCCGGCGCAAGGTCTACGGCTCGGACTGAAATGCCGATGCGCGTGCGCACGATCTGGCCCGGTGTGTGGGGGCTGGCCGGCGTGGTGGCTGGCGCAGTTATGACCGTACAAAGCGAGCGCACGGCCGACGCCGGCCTGCGTGCGCAGTGGCTCACCGAGGCCCGCCTGATGGCGCGTGCTGTCGACTGGTCGGATGTGCATGGGCTGCACGGTCGGATCGAGGACACGGCGCGCCCCGAATATGTCCGGGTCAAGCAGCGTCTGGAAAGCCTGCGAGCCGTGGGGGCACAGTACCGGTTCGCCTACCTGCTGGAGCGCACGCCGGATGGCGTGGTGCGTTTCCTGGTCGACTCGGAGGCCCCGGCCTCGTCCGATTATTCGCCGCCCGGCATGGCCTACCGGGAAGCCACACCGGCCCTGCATCGCCTGTTCGATGATCACACGCCCATGACCGAAGGCCCGGTGCAGGATCGCTGGGGTGTCTGGGTGAGCGCCCTGGTGGTCGAACCCGATCCGCGCCCCGGCACCCGTCCGGTGGTGCTGGGCGTGGATGTCGACGCCCGCCACTGGCGTCGAGCCCTGGTGCAGGCCGCCCTGCTGCCGCTCCTGGGTACCGCAGCCTTCCTGCTGCTGACGGGGCTGTTCGTGCGTGCGCGTGCCCGTACCCGGGCTGAACACGAGCGCCTGAAAACGTCCGAAGAGCGGCTCTACGCGCAGGCACATCACGACAGCCTCACCGGCCTGCCCAACCAGCGCCTGCTGGCCGACCGCATGCAGCAGGCCCTGACGCATGCGCATCGCATGGAAAAGCGTGCGGCGATCCTGTTCCTGGACCTCGACCGGTTCAAGAACGTCAACGACTCGCTCGGCCACGCCATGGGCGATGCGCTGCTTCGCACCGTGGCCGAGCGGCTGCGTGCCCTGGTGCGCGAGGACGACACCGTGGCGCGCCTGGGAGGTGACGAATTCGTCATCCTGCTGCCCGAGATCCGGCACGACGACGACCCCCGCCATGTGGCCGAAAAGATCATCAATGAACTCGCCCGGCCAGTGGTGATCGGCGACCAGGGTGTATCGGTGGGCGTGAGCGTGGGCATCGCGTTCTATCCCGACGACGCACTGGATGCGCCGGGCTGGCTGGCCTGTGCCGACCGTGCGATGTACGCCGCCAAGGATGGCGGACGGAACACCTTCCAGTTTGCCGACCCCTTGCAGAATGTGCGGGCGCGGGAACGGCTGGCGATCGAGACCGGATTGCGCCAGGCGCTGGCACGCGGCGAATTCCATCTGCATTACCAGCCGGTGTTTTCGCTGGCGAGCGGGTTGCCGGTCGGCGTCGAGGCGCTGGCGCGCTGGAAGCATCCGGACTGGGGCTGGGTGGAGCCGGGGCGTTTCATCCCCGTGGCCGAGGACTCGGGACTGATCGTCACGCTGGGAGAATGGATCCTGGCCGAGGCCTGCCGGGCCGCAACCCACTGGCAATCGCTCGCACCGGATTTGCCGGTGATGGTCAACGTGTCGGCCCTGCAACTGCGGCGGCCAGGCTTTGAATCGAGGCTGGCCGCAGTGTTGCGTGAGTCGGGGCTGCCGCCCGCCCTGCTCGAACTGGAGCTCACCGAATCGACCATCATGCAGGAAACCCTCGCCGGCTCGGCCGTGCTGCAACGTCTGGCGGAAGAGGGCGCGCGCCTGGCGATCGACGATTTCGGTACCGGCTATTCCAGCCTCGCCTACCTGCGTCAGCTGGTTGCGGCCCGGCTGAAGATCGACCGCAGTTTTGTGGCCGACATGAGCGATGACGCGGAAGCGCGTGCCATCGTCGCCAGCATGGTGGGCATGGCCCGCGCGCTGGGTTTGCGGGTGACGGCGGAAGGCGTGGAAACGGCGGCGCAGCGGGACTTGCTGAAAGTGCTCGGGTGCGACGATGCGCAGGGGTATTTCTTTGTGCGCCCGCTGGACGAAGCGGCCTTGCGGACCTATCTCGCTGCCGCCTGCCAGACGGCAGTCAATCCAGCCAGCGAACCAGATAGAACAGCTTGAACCCTTCGGATGAGCGCGACGGCCCGCTGGCCAGCGCAGCGTGGCGGTGCTTGTCCGGGTCGGCGTGGGCGCGGGCCTCATCCTCGCTGGCATAGATTTCCACCACGCCCTCGGGATAGCGGCTGCGCTTCTTGCCGGACGGCGAATAGATCACAACCGCCGTCGTGCCGACGACTTTCGATTCAAGATCGGTGAACAGGCTGGTGGCTTGCGGCATAGGGCTTGTTTACTCCGATTTCGCGCCTGCGGCGAGACCGATTCGGGATGCAGGTCGCGAAGCAGGCCGTGCCGCTGTGCGGGCACAGCAAGCGGGCTGCGACAAAGGGATGCGCCCGAATCGGTCCGCCCCTCTGGGTTGCTGCGAGAAAGCGCGTCTACTGCGTTGCGTCGCTTGGCAAGGGAAGGCCCTTGCCGGCGCACCGCGCCTTGCATCCATCGCTTTCTCGCAGCAACGCAGGCGCGAAATCGGAGTAAACATGCCCTAGTGCGGCTTTTTCGTGATGCTGCTGATCTTCACCGGGTGCGAGGTGGGGGTTTCATCGGTGAAATGCGGCTTCTCGTCGAGCGTGCGGCCGGTCTGCTGCGCCAGCTCGGTCTCGCGGGTGGAAATCACCATCAGGCAATCCTTGATGTTCATGATGGTGGCCTCCGACAGCGGGCTGGGATAGCCGTTGCGCGGTGCGGTATCACGCACGATCGAGGTCAGGGTCTTGCGCATCATGCGCATCAGGCGCTGTTCGTCGACGAGCGCTTTTTCATTTTGGTCCATGGGGGGCTCCGGAGGTGCTGCGGGGGCCTCCATTCTCGACGCGCGGCGCGGGTGCGTCAATGCGAGACCCTGGCAGGCGAGGGGATAAAAAGCCCGAAGGGGGACATAAGCAGATTGAAGACCGGCGTCCGGGCCGCTGGCTTATGCTTGCGGGCCAGGAGACCCACCATGCCAGATAGCCCTGCCGATACCGGCGAAACCCGCGAAATCCGTCTGAATCCCATCGTGCCCGCCGAATCGGTGCTGGTCGCCACGGCGCGATCGATGCGCCCGAAAAAGGCCGAGGACCTTGCGCCGCGCGACACGCGCAAGCATGTCGAAACCTGCCCGTTCTGCCGCGGCAACGAGCACAAGACGCCGCCGGCGATCCTGGCCTGGCCCGAAACCGGCGACTGGCAGATCCGCATGGTCGAGAACCTCTACCCGGTGCTGGGCGATGACCGGGTGCAGTCCAATTTCAGTTTTGGCCTGCAACAGACGATCGACGGCTACGGCCGGCATGAAGTCATCATCGACCATCATGAACACGGCACGGCCATCCACGAAATGGCCGAATCGCATCTTGCCGCCCTGTTCGGCGTCTACCAGAACCGCATGCGGCAGTTGTTCGAATCCGACGAGCGCCTGCAATACGTGCTGGTTTTCAAGAATTTCGGCCCGGCGGCCGGCGCGTCGATTCCGCATACCCACAGCCAGGTCATCGCCATGCCGGTGGTGCCGGAAAACGTCGAGGCCGAGGTGCGCAACAGTGCCGCGCATTATGCCAAGCACCATCACTGCATCTTCTGTGCGCTGATCGACGAGGCGCTCACCTTCGAGGCCACGATCTATGACCGGGGGTCCGGCGCGGTACGGCGCAAGATCAATGTCGGCCAGTACGTGATCGAGCGCGGCGAGCATTTCATCGCCATCAAGCCCTTTGCCAGCCGCTACGAATGGGAGGTACACATCCTGCCGCTGGTGCATCAGGCGGATTTCCTGAATGCCCCGGCCGATACCTTCGACGACCTGGCGCGCGTGCTCCGGCGCACCATGGCCCGGCTCGACGCCGTGATCGGGGGAGCGCAGTACAACTTCTTCCTGCACTCCGTGCCGCACGACAAGGATCAGCTTGCTCACGACGCGAGCTATCACTGGCATCTGGAAATCTGTCCGCGCACCTCGATTCCCACTGGCTTCGAACTGGGCTCCGGGCTGTTCGTCAACACCATCAGTCCGGAGCAGGCAGCCGAGCGCTTGCGCGCGGTCGAACTGTAAGGCGGGGCGTCAAGTTTTCCTGCCGGCGCGTCGATAATCCAGGTAATACATCGACTGCCGCATCCATGCCGTATTCCGTATTGTCTGTCACTCCCGCCACGGGCGATGTCTCGCACATCGACCGGCTCACCGCCTTGTGGAAACTCTCGGCGCAGCGTGGCCTGTCGGATGAAGCACGTATCCGCGCCATGCTGTCCATGGCGGCGGAGGTGCTGGGCATGGATCTGGTCGTGCTCGGGGAATTCGGCGACCAGTACACCGCCCGTTATGTCTTCGACCGGCTGGCCATCTTTCCCGAAGGGACGGTGCTGGCGATCGAGTCTGTGTTGTGTCGGGACGTTCACCATGCCCGTCAATCCATGCACATCCCGGATATGCGCAAGCATGGCCAGTACGCCGGGCATCCGACGGTGACGCACATGGGCCTGCTGAATTATTCGGGCCTGCCGGTCACGGTGGGCAACGAGACAGGCTGGGTTCTGGCCTTTCTCAGGCGACAGGCCAGTCCGGTCGTGGATCCTGTCGACATCGCCTACATGGAATTGATCGCTGACTGGCTGGGGAATGCGCTCTACCAGTCGGCGCAGCACGCGCTGGTGCAGCGCATGGCGCTCACCGATGCGCTGACCGGCCTGCCCAACCGGCGCGCAGCCGAGGAACGCCTGCATACCGAAAAGGCGCGTGCCCCCCGTGACCGCTACGGGTTTGCACTCGCGCTGGTCGATATCGACCACTTCAAGTCGATCAATGATCGCTACGGCCATGCGGTGGGCGATGAAGTGCTCAAGGCAACTGCACTGCGCTTTGAGCAAGGCCTGCGGGATGGCGACTGGGTGGCGCGCTGGGGCGGCGAGGAATTCCTGTTCGTGCTGCATGGCTGCACGGCGGAAGACGCCGGCAACATCATCGAACGCATGGCCGGCCTGTGCCGGTCCACGCCCATCCAGACCAGCGTCGGCGACATTGCCCTGAGTTTCTCGGCCGGGGTGGCGGCCTTGGGGGTGGACGACGCCGACACCACAACTCTCATCGATGAAGTCGATCAGGCGCTCTATCGTGCCAAGGGAGAGGGGCGCGATCAGGTCCGCCTGGTCGAACGCAACAATGCCGGGCTCAACGCCGGACAGTTGCGCCAGGCGATAGCGGGTGGCGGCATCTGCATGGCCAAGCAGGTCATCGTAGACCTGCAGACAGGCGAGGCGGTGGCGGACGAGGCGCTGGCCCGCATTCGCCTCGCCAGTGGTGAAATCGTCGAAGCCGGGCGTTTCATTGAGCAGGCAGAAGGCCTGGGCCTGATGGCTGAAATCGACCGCCAGATCATCCGCCAGACCATGCATCACTGTGGTCTGCGCATTAGTGACGGGGGAGCGCTGGATTTCGCGCATTTTGTGAACATCTCGCCACAATTCCTTGCGCGCCGCGACCTGGTCGAAGACATGTTCGCCAACGCCACGAATTACTGCGCCACCTGTGGCATCGGGCCGGTCAAGCCCATTGTGCTGGAATTGACCGAGCGGCAGCGCATCGTCAGCATCGAGCGGCTGCGCGCCGACCTGCAGCCATTCATCGACTTCGGTTTCCGGCTTGCGCTGGACGATTTTGGTAGCGGTTATTCATCGTATCTCTATCTGGCGAACCTGCCGGTGAGCTTCCTCAAGATCGAGGGCTGGCTGATCGCCCACATGCGTGGCGACCGCAAGGTGGCGGGCATCGTCGAGAGTCTGGCGAATTTTGCCCGGAAAGAGGGTGTGCTCACCGTCGCCGAACACGTCGAGGACGCCGAAACCGCGCGCATCCTGGCCGATATGGGCGTGAATTACGCCCAGGGCTGGCATTTTGGCCGGCCCGTGCTCGTCTGATCCGGTTCTACAATACCGCGTGTTCATCCCGTTCTGGTCTTGATCGATTCCATGGTTCTGGCTGCTTGCGTCAATTCAGGACGCCGTATTCGTGTTTGAGCGTCATCAGGGGGGCGAGCGCGTCGTGCTCGTGGCGGTCGATTTCGGCGGCCCGGATTTTCAGGAGGGCCTCGCCGAGCTGCGCCTGCTGGCCAGCGGGGCCGGGCTGGAGGTGCTGGGCGAGGTGGTCGGCAAGCGCGCACGGCCAGACGCCGCGCTGTTTGTGGGGAGCGGTAAGGCAGATGAGATCGCCGCCCGGGTGGCGGCATCCGGGGCCGAGGTCGTCATTTTCAACCATGAACTGTCTCCGGCTCAGGAGCGCAATCTCGAGCGCCGCTTTCAGTGCCGGGTTATCGACCGTGTGAGCCTCATCCTGGATATTTTCGCCAGTCGCGCCCGCAGTGCCGAAGGCAAGCTTCAGGTCGAATTGGCCCAACTCAAGCATCTATCAACCCGGCTGGTGCGCGGCTGGACCCACCTGGAGCGCCAGCGGGGCGGCGTAGGCATGCGCGGCCCCGGCGAGAAACAGCTGGAAACCGACCGTCGCCTGCTGGGTGTGCGCGTGAAAGCCCTGCAGGACAGGCTTGGCAAGCTGGGCAGGCAACGGCGCACGCAGCGTCGCGCGCGCGGCCGCCAGCAGGTATTCTCGGTCGCCCTGGTGGGATACACCAATGCCGGCAAATCCACGCTGTTCAACGCCCTGACCCGCGCGGGTACCTATGCGGCCGATCAGCTCTTTGCCACACTGGATACCACCACGCGCAAAATCTTTCTGCCGCGCCTGGCCGAGGCGGCGGGCGGCTCGCCGGCCAGCGGGGAGGTGGTGCTGTCCGATACCGTGGGCTTCATCACCCGGCTGCCGCACGATCTGGTCGCGGCGTTTCGCGCCACCCTGGAAGCCACGGCCGAGGCCGATCTCCTGCTGCACGTGATCGATGCCGCCAGCCCGGTGCGCGAACGGCAAATCGAGGCCGTGGAAAAGGTGTTGCAGGAAATTGGTGCAGACGCCGTGCCCCAGCTACGCATCTACAACAAGCTAGATTTGACGGGCGTTGCGCCGGGAATCGTGCGCGACGAATATGGTAAACTCCAGAGCGTTTATGTCTCGGCCCGGAGCGGGGCGGGGCTGGAACTTTTGAGAGATGCGCTGTCGGAAATCCTGCTCGAAGCGCGGGCAGTCGACGACGACGGGTCGGCGGTTGCCGGCGCGATTCCATCCACCCCTTTTTCTGCATGACACCCTGACTATATGGCCTGGAACGACCCGCAATGGGGCAATCGCGATAATCGCAAGAACAGCGGTCCGCCCGACCTGGATGAGGTCTGGCGCAAATTCAACCAGAAGCTGAACGGCATGTTCGGCGGCAAATCCGGCGGAGGCGACGAGGGCGGCAGTCCGTCATCCGGCCTGCCCGGTGGCGGCAACCTGATCGGGGTGCTGATTGCGGTTGCCCTGGTGGTCTGGCTGGCCAGCGGGTTCTACATCGTGGATACCGGCCAGCGTGGCGTCGTGCTGCGCTTCGGCAAATACATCGAAACCACTGAACCGGGGCCGCGCTGGCATCTGCCCTGGCCGATCGAGTCACGCGAGGTCGTCAACGTCGACCAGGTGCGCACGGTTGAAATCGGCTACCGCAACAACGTCAAGAGCAAGGTGCTGAAAGAATCGCTGATGCTCACCGACGACGAGAACATCATCGATCTCCAGTTTGCGGTGCAATACATCCTCAAGGATCCCAAGGACTTCCTGTTCATCAACCGGGCTCCGGAGGACACCGTGTTGCAGGTGGCCGAGACCGCCATGCGCGAGATCGTCGGCAAGAACAAGATGGACTATGTGTTGTACGAGGGCCGTGCCGATATTGCCGCGCGTGCCAAGGTGCTGATGCAGGACATTCTCGACCGCTACAAGACCGGCATCAGTGTGAGCCAGGTGACCCTGCAGAACATCCAGCCGCCCGAGCAGGTGCAGGCAGCGTTCGACGACGCCGTGAAAGCCGGCCAGGACCGCGAGCGGCTCAAGAACGAAGCCGAGGCGTATTCCAACGACGTGGTGCCGCGTGCCCGAGGCCTGGCCTCGCGCCTGAAGGAAGAGGCCGAGGGCTACAAGCTTGCGGTGATCGCCAACGCCGAGGGTGAAGCGAGCCGCTTCTCGCAGATTCTCGCCGAGTATCAGAAGGCTCCCCAGGTGACCCGCCAGCGCCTGTATCTCGACACCATGCAGACCGTGATGAACAACACCAGCAAGATCGTCGTCGACCAGAAGGGCGGCAACAGCCTGCTTTATCTGCCGCTCGACAAGCTGCAACAGATCGTCGCCCAGCCCTACGCGGGGGCCCCCGAGGTGCTGGCCCAGCCGGCCGCACCGGCCAACCCGCCGGCGATGACCGATTCACGCATGCGTGACGCCTTGCGCAGCCGCGACCGGGAGGATCGGCCATGAACCGCAATTTTGGTCCTTTCCTGATCGGGCTCGTCATCGTCCTGGTGGTGTTGTCCGGCAGCATGTTCACCGTCGACCAGCGGCAGAACGCCATGGTCTTCCAGCTGGGTGAAGTGGTGTCGGTCAAGACCAAGCCCGGTCTCTACTTCAAGCTGCCGCTGGTGCAGAACGTGCGTTATTTCGATACGCGCATCCTGACGCTGGATTCCGCTGATCCCGAGCGTTTCATCACCTCGGAGAAAAAGAATGTGCTGGTGGATTCGTTCATCAAGTGGCGTGTCATCGATGCCAAGCAGTTCTACGTGTCGGTGGGCGGTGACGAGATGCGTGCCGCGATCCGCCTCAACCAGACCGTCAACGATGGCCTGCGAGCCGAGTTCGGCAAACGCACCATCAACGACGTGGTGTCGGGGCAGCGTGATGCCATCATGAGCACCATCCGCCAGAAAGCCGACCAGGATGCCCGCAAGATCGGCATCCAGGTGGTGGACGTGCGCATCAAGCGCGTCGATCTGCCGGAAACCGTGTCGGAGAACGTCTATCGCCGCATGGAGGCCGAGCGCAAGCAGGTAGCCAACGAATTGCGTTCCACCGGCGCGGCCGAAGCCGAAAAGATCAAGGCCGATGCCGACAAGCAGAAGGACGTGATCGTCGCCGAAGCCTATCGTGATGCGCAGCGCGTCAAGGGTGAAGGCGACGCCAAGGCCGGCGCGATCTATGGCGCAGCCTACGGCAAGAACGGCGAGTTCTACGCGTTCTACCGTTCGATGCAGGCCTACCGCGAAAGCTTCAAGAACAAGAGCGATGTGATGGTGCTGGATCCCAGTGCGGATTTCTTCAAGTACATGAAGAATCCGCGCGCGGCCGGCGGAAAATGAGTGGCGGCGACTGGTTCGCCGCGTTTGGACTGTTGCTGGTGTTCGAGGGGCTTCTGCCCTTCGCCGCGCCGGCAATGTGGCGTGATGTGTTCCGTCGCGCCGCAGAACTGACCGATGGTCAGTTGCGTTTCATGGGTGCCGCCTCGATGCTGGGCGGCCTTTTTGTGTTGATGTGGCTGAAGTGAAATGACTGCCTGGTTGCTGCCTGAAAATGTCGAAGACGTGTTGCCGCCGCAGGCGTGGCGGATGGAAGACATGCGCCGTGCCCTGCTCGACCTGTTCCGGGGCCAGGGTTTCCAGCTGGTGATCCCGCCCTTGATGGAGTACGTCGACTCGCTGCTCACCGGCGTGGGGGCTGATCTCGACCTCAAGACCTTCAAGCTCGTCGACCAGCTGAGTGGCCGTCTGATGGGCGTGCGCGCCGACATCACGCCGCAGGTTGCACGCATCGACGCGCATCTGCTGGCCTCCAATGCCGTGAACCGGCTGTGCTACGCCGGCAGCGTGCTGCATACCCAGTCCGACGGCTTCCATCGTTCGCGCGAACCGATCCAGATCGGGGCCGAACTCTACGGCGACGCGAGCGCGCAGGCCGACCTCGAAATCCTCACCCTGATGCTCAAGGGACTGGATGCCTGCGGTGTGCGCGGTGCCCAGATCGATATCGGACACGTCGGTGTCTACCGTGCGCTGGCGCAGGAGGCCGGGCTTTCCGGTGAAATCGAGCATCAGCTGTTTGGTGCATTGCAGGCCAAGGATGCCAGTGCCGTGGCCGTGCTCACGGCCGGGTTGCCGGCTTCGCTCGCCGAAGCGTTTGCAGCGTTGCCGCAACTCTATGGCGACCGTGCCGTGCTCGCTGAAGCGCGCGCGCGGCTGCCGGCGCTGCCTGCCGTGGTGGCTGCGCTGGATACGCTCGAAGCGGTCGACGCGGGACTGGCAGACGTTAACGCAGCTTACGACCTGGCAGAACTGCGGGGCTATGGCTACCACAGCGGCGTGGTGTTCGCCGCCTATACCGCCGGCCGCAGCAGCGCGATCGCACAGGGTGGACGGTACGACGAAGTGGGCAAGGTGTTCGGCCGGGCGCGTCCGGCCACAGGGTTCAGTCTGGATTTGCGCGAGCTGGCGGTTGCTGGCGCGTAATACAACAAGGGAGACAGCAGCATGGCAGCAAAAAACGTCGTCGTCATCGGCACCCAGTGGGGCGATGAAGGCAAGGGCAAGATCGTCGACTGGCTTACCGACCGCGCGCAGGGCGTGGTGCGCTTCCAGGGCGGCCACAATGCTGGCCATACCCTGGTGGTGGCCGGCAAGAAAACCGTGCTGCACCTGATCCCGTCCGGCATCCTGCGCGAAAATGTCATCTGCTACATCGGCAACGGCGTG
>JBEQCD010000042.1:21984-23121 GCA_041639515.1 Hydrogenophilales bacterium
ATCAGCGAAGCCTGCCCGCTCATCATGCCGCACCACGTCGCGCTCGATCAGGCGCGCGAAATCGCCAAGGGTGCCGGCAAGATCGGCACCACCGGACGCGGCATCGGCCCCGCCTACGAAGACAAGGTTGCGCGCCGCGCGCTGCGCCTGCAGGACCTGTTCCACCGCGAACGCTTTGCCGCCAAGCTGGGCGAAGTACTCGATCACCACAACTTCATGCTGAAGAACTACTACAAGGCCGAAGTGGTGAGCTTCAACCAGACGCTCGACAGCATGATGGCGATGGCCGAACGCCTGAAACCGATGGTGGCCGACGTGCCGCGCAGCTTGTACGAAGCCAACAAGGCGGGCGGCAACCTGCTGTTCGAGGGCGCGCAGGGCACGCTGCTCGACATCGACCACGGCACCTATCCGTTCGTGACCTCGTCCAACTGTACCGCCGGCGGCGCGGCCACCGGTTCCGGCGTAGGACCTGCGGCCATGCACTACGTGCTCGGCATCACCAAGGCCTACACCACGCGCGTCGGCTCCGGTCCGTTCCCGACTGAATTGTTCGATGACGTGGGGCAGTATCTAGGCGAAAAAGGCCACGAATTCGGCGCCACCACCGGCCGCCAGCGCCGCTGTGGCTGGTTCGACGCCGCAGCGCTCAAGCGTTCGATCCAGATCAACGGCGTATCGGGTCTGTGCGTGACCAAGCTCGACGTGCTGGATGGCCTGGAGACGGTGCGCGTCTGCGTCGGCTACAAGATCGACGGCGACATGTGCGATATCCTGCCCGTGGGCGCGGAGTCGATCACCAACGTCGAGCCCATCTACGAAGACCTGCCGGGCTGGAGCGACACCACCGTCGGTGTGCAGGAATTCGACAGGCTGCCGCAGAAAGCGCAGACCTATCTCAAACGCATGGAAGAACTGTGCGAAGTACCGATCGACGTGGTGTCGACCGGACCTGACCGGGTGGAGACCATTGTGCGTCGTCACCCCTACGAGGCCTGATGGTCGAGGCCGCAAAAACAAAAAGCCGACGTGAAGTCGGCTTTTTGCTTGCGTCTGGTGCCCAGAAGAGGACTCGAACCTCCACAGTGTTGCCACCGCTAGGACCTGAACCTAGTGCGTCTACCAATTCCGCCATCT
>JBEQCD010000043.1:0-22239 GCA_041639515.1 Hydrogenophilales bacterium
CCGATCTAAGTTCGCACTGCTGGCGCCAGTCGAGGTCGAGCGAGGGCAGGCTCAACGCTTCGTGCTTGAGTGTGTCGGCCTTGTCGGGATCGATGAGGTTGACGAGGGTGCCGCCATAGGGGGCGATGAGCGAAGTATTGTCGTTGGCTGGCATGGCGGGTGAGTGTGAGGCAATCAGGTGTAAATCTCGAAGAATGCAGCAATAAACCGGCCAAGCTCGGCCGCATCCAGATGGTTGATGCCGGCGGCAGCCTTGCGCCCGCCACCGGTGGCAAACTGGCTGCACAGGATGTCGGCCCCGGCTTTGTTGGATAAGGGCGCACGCACGCTGACGACATACCCCCCATCAGGTTTGG
The DNA here is from genome assembly GCA_041639515.1 of Hydrogenophilales bacterium. Classification (GTDB taxonomy): domain Bacteria; phylum Pseudomonadota; class Gammaproteobacteria; order Burkholderiales; family Thiobacillaceae; genus Thiobacillus. The sequence goes on from JBEQCD010000043.1 coordinate 357, forward strand.
CCGTGAGTACGGCATGTGCGGCGTGTGGAGATTCAACCGCCAGTCGATTGCCGAACACGCCGGAAATTCGACGCGCCCATTTTTCGGCCGGCAACACGAAAATGCGTCCGCCCGGAGCGGTTTCGGCGGCCTGAACGCCAGCCGCTTGCGCCATATCCGATGTGTAACCGGATGCCAGTACCCGGTAGGCCGGGGATTCAGCCGCAAACGCCAGGGGATCGGCATACGGCTGCATTTGCCGGTAGAGATCGGCGGGATCGAAATGCAGGTCATCGAGCGTTTCGCCATAGCCGTTGTAGTTGAGGCATTCGCCCAGGGATTGCAACTGGGCCACTGCAGTGTCGTTCAAGCCAAGCGGCACGGCAGCGGCACGCGCAGCATCGGCAAGATTGTCTCCGAATGCGGCCGTGACCGCCCACGCCAGATGCCTGCCCTGCAAGTACTGGTTGACCAGCAGACTGGTACAGACATTGGCATCGGTGTCGATGTGGGCCTCGAAATTCGGATGCGTGGGGATATCACCCGGCTGATGGTGATCGAAATAGCGGACCTGCGCACCGTTCGCGAGCAGGCGGTCCAGCGCCTCGCGATTTTTGGAGAGGGCAATGTCGAGCACGGTGACGGCATCGCCCGTGCCAGCCTCCACGCGCTTCAGCAAACCGATGTCGCGCTTGGGGCCTGTGACCAGCGTCCCCTCACACGGCTGGTCCAGCCGCAATTGGTGCAGGGCGCACAAGCCGTCGGCATCGCCGTTGAAGACATCGATGATTCGCTGAGTCATGGGTATTCGTTGAAATCGGCGTTCGTTAGAATCAGGGCATGAGCCGCCCAGTTTCGCAGCACCCGCCGCCACGCTCTTCCGCCATGTTCTGGCTGGCGCTGAGCTATGCTGCGCTCGTCATTTACGGCACCTTGTTCCCCCTGGACGAGTGGCAGACGCCCATGCTGGGCTGGCAGAATCCTATCACGCTGCCCTTGCCGCATCAGGTGTCGCGCGCGGATCTGGCGGTCAACCTGCTGGCTTATGTGCCGCTCGGACTGTTCATGAGCCTGTGGCTCCGGCACCGCGTCGGACTGGTTGCGGCCATTCTCATTGCCAGCGCGAGCAGTTGCGGATTGAGCCTGGTGCTCGAAATCCTCCAGTCGGCCCTGCCCAGCCGGGTGCCTTCCCGCCTGGACTGGCTGGCGAACAGCCTGGGGGGCTGTGCCGGTGCCATGGTCGCGCTGGTGTTTGACCCCCGAACGCCTGTCAGCCGTCGCCTGCTCGATCTGCGGGACACATGGTTCATGTCCGGTCCGCTGGTGAATCTTGCGCTCATCATTCTTGGCCTGTGGGCCCTGACGCAACTCGCGCCCTTTGTGCCGTCACTGGACTGGGGGAATATCAAGACTGGGCTCAAACCGCTGGGCAACACGCTCCGCAAGCCGGAGACGTTTCGCTGGCTTGCAGCGCTGGAAACGGGACTGACCCTGGCCGCCCTGGGTTACATGACACGGCTCGTCGCGCGACGACCCGCAGCCTGGTTGTTCGTACTCTTTTCCCTCTCGGTCTTGATCCTGAAAGTCCCCATCGTCGGCCGCCAGCTCACGCTCGAAGCCCTGGTGGGATGGGGTGTGGCCGCATCGATTCTGCTGATGCTCCGGCCTCGCATGGGGGTTGGGACGCTGGCTGGTGCAAGCATGTGTTTGCTGACGGCTTATGCGCTGACCCAGTTTGAACCGGGCGGTGGCAACAGCACCTATTCGATCAACTGGATTCCGTTTCAGGGGCAAGTGGGTACGCTCGCCGGCATGAGCGACATTCTGGAAACCCTGTGGCCATTTCTGGCGCTGGCATGGGTTGGCCGCTTGCTGACTCCCTGGCGCTGGCGGCGCACAGTATGGGCTGCGGGAGGATTGCTCCTGATGGCAATGGCCATGGGCATCGAATGGATGCAGCAATCCATACCGGGACGCTACCCCGATATCACGGATGTGTTGCTGGCCGGGCTGGGCTGGACGATCCCCTGGCTGATTACCGACACCAGCCGACATACTGTGCTGAGCAGCCAGTCTGCCCGCCCGGAGCCCACCCGTTGGGCGCTGCCGGTTCTGGCGACCGGGATGCTGTCCCTGGGTGCTGTGGGATGGAGCATTGGCAGTTCGGTGCAAATGGAGACGGACGAACGCGGGCGAGCCGTACTCCCCGAGCCTGCACGACTGGCCCCGCTTCTCATACCTGGTTTCAAGACGGCGCATCCTCGCCTGCCACACCCCAGTGCGTCGGATATGGCCCGCTTGCGCATTGAAAATCCACAATGGCTCAATCAAATGCGGCAGCAGGCCCGACAAGGCGAAGGCGATCTCCATGCAGTCACCGTGATGGCCTATATCGAGCCCGGCAGCCAGGATCTGGCGCAGCTTCACGCCCGGCTCATGCAGGTGCCCTATACCTATCGGGGGGGCCATGCCAAGCCTGTTGCTGTGGCCTATGACTGGCTCTATGACCAGTGGACAGAAACCCAACGCACCCAGCTACGCGAAAAACTGGCTGAAGGGGTGACCTATCTGGTGAACTTCATTCGCAGTGACCGGCTCTCGCCCTATAACGTCTACCTCTACAACAGCCCCTTCCAGGCCCTGATGGCCGCCAACATCGCCCTTTACGGCGATGACCCGCGTGGCGAACTGAACATGCGGTTCACCTATGATTTGTGGAAGCACCGCGTGCTTCCGGTTTGGCGGCAAGTCATGGGCCAGCGGGGGGGCTGGCATGAAGGCGGTGAGTATGTCGGTATCGGCATTGGCCAGGCCATCTACCAGGTACCGGCCATGTGGCGCGCCGCAACCGGCGAGGATGTCTTCAAATCCGAACCCGGCATTCGAGGTTTCCTCGATTTTGCCGTGTACCGCAAACAACCGGATGGCACCGATTTCCGCTGGGGCGATGCGGGCTTCTTCGACAAGATCGTGCCCGACCTCACGGCACTGGCACTGGAATACCGGCATGCGGCCGCTTACAACCTTCGTCCGCCGCGCCCCCAACCCACCCCCACCAGCTGGCCCTGGGGACCCCTCACCGATGCCAGCCTGATCGACCCACACGCCCATGCCCGCCTGCCCCTGTCGAAGCACTTTGACGGAATTGGATTGGTGGTTGCACGCAGCGACTGGTCTGCCGATGCGACTTATGTCAGCTTCAAGGCAGGCGACAACTTCTGGTCACACTCGCACCTGGATCAGGGTGCATTCACCTTGTACAAACACGCCGGGCTTGCGCTGGACAGCGGGCTCTATGGCCCCAGATACGGCTCAGACCACCATATGAATTATGCCTACCAGAGCATTGCGCATAATCTGGTCACCGTCACCGACCCGGCAGACACGGCGGAGTCCGACGGCAAGCTTGTGCGCCGCATTGCCAACGATGGCGGGCAACGTCGTATCGGTTCTGGCTGGGGGCTGGCCTCCGCCCCGATTGACCTCACCGACTGGATGGACCAGCGCACGCTCTACCACACCGGAAAAATCACCGCCTATGCCGAGGCGGCGGATCATGTCGTCGCTGTCGCCGATGTCACTCCCGCTTACACCAATCGCGAGTCAGGCGCAGGGGAATTTTCCCATCGCACCCGTCGCGTCGAACGCCTGTGGCGCACTTTTGTATACGACCGCACGGCGGATAGCGTCATCATTTTCGACGTGGTTGATGCTACACAACCCGAATTCCAGAAGCGCTGGTTGCTGCATACCACCGGCAAGCCTGAAATTTCGGGCACGCATTTCACTGTCGACAGCGGAAAGAGTGCTGGAGGCTATCTTCACGGGCAAGTCCTGCTGCCTCGGCATCCACACCTCACCACCATCGGCGGACCGGGTTTCGAGTTCTGGGTCGATGGCAAGAATTATGATGAAGCCGGCACACTCGCCGGCCTGATTGCGCGCCGCAACCAGCCGGTGGAACCCGGCAACTGGCGTATCGAATTGCGCCCCGACTCAGCGCGGAAGCACGATCAATTTCTGGTTGTCCTGAGCCCGCGCCAGCACCCCGGCGATGTCATGCCTCGCGTCCGGCTTCTGCAGCATGGCACACAAACAGGTGTTGAAATCAGCCTGCCGAATGGTCCGCGCCGCTGGTGGTTCAATCCGGAAAATGGTGCCGTGCACCTGGACAGCACACCCATTGCCCCAGCCAGCCAGCAGATGACCGAACCAGGCTGGTTGCCGGGGTGGGCAAGTTCAATCTGGCACGACTGGACCCGGCCCTGACTGATTCTCCGCCGTAGCCCCATCGCCCTGTGAATTTGTGCAGGGCCGCAGCAAATCGATCTTGCCGAACAATGTCCGCGTCATCATGGACACCCCCTGCCGCCCGGTATCCACCACAATGTCCGCTATCTCGCGGTAGAGGGGGTCTCGCTGCTGGTAAAGCTCACGCAGTTTTTCGAGCGGATTGGTTGTCTGGAGCAAGGGGCGGTTCCGATCGTGCCGCGTCCGCTCATACAAATGCTCGGGCGTCCCACGCAGGTAGATGACAAGGCCATGTGTCCGCAAGGCCTCACGATTCAAGGGCGAGAGGATGGCACCGCCGCCGGTTGCCAGTACGATGCTTTCCCGCGCAGTCAGATCCGCGATGGCCGCTTCCTCGCGCTTGCGAAATCCTGCCTCTCCCTCAATCTCGAAAATGACAGGAATCTTGACGCCCGTGCGTGCCTCGATTTCGTGGTCGGAATCATGAAACTCGCAGCCGTAATGCTTGGCCAGCAGGCGTCCGACCGTGGTTTTTCCGGCCCCCATCAGACCAATCAGGTATAGATTTTTCTGTTTGCCCATGCCGGCATTTTAAGGGCTAAGTCCACTCGGCGTTTTGCTGGCAACGGGCAAAAAAATAGCGGGCATGGCTGCCCGCTATTTTTGGCTGATGCGATCAAAGCGCCAAGCGTTCGTCGACGATGCGTGGGGTCAGGAAGATAATTAATTCAGTTTTACTGTTCTCCTTGGTCGTGGTCTTGAACAAATTGCCAAATACAGGCACATCACCCAGTAACGGAACCTTGCTAACAGTGGAACTCTCGCTTCCATCAAAAATCCCACCAAGCACCAGCGTTTCACCATTATTGACACGAACTTGAGTTTTGATGCGCTTAGTATCGATTGCCGGGTTGTCTCCCAAATTGGCAATTTCTCTTACCGCGTCTTTCTGTACTTCAACTGTCAAAATTATTGAATCGTTATTCAAAATTTGGGGGTCTACCAGCAAACACAAGAACGCGTCTTTAAAGGTAACGGTAGCTGGTGCATTCGCCGTTTCAGGTGTTACGAAAGGAATTTGGGTGCCATTAAGAATCACGGCAGGCTTCTGATTCGAAGTAACTACTCGAGGATTCGACAGAACTTTGCCACGATTCTCCGCCTCGAGAGCCCGTAGCTCCAACCCTAATAGATTGCCGTTGGCGAGATTTAGCAGCGAAAGTGTCAGATTGGGTGCCACATTGGGTACCGACTGTCCCCCTCCCGAGCCTGCTAAAGACTGCCTGTCTCCAAAAATCTTACCGATATTATTGGCCGCATTTCCGGTAGAGTTGAATGTAAGGCGAGTACCCAGATCACGACTCCAACCGTCAGTAGCAACTACCACACGTGCTTCAATCATTACTTGGCGGGCTGGCACATCAAGGCGTGCAAGCAATTCTCTGATTTCCAGAATTTTGCGTGCTGTATCAGTGATTATGATCGTATTTGTCTTAAGCTCGTAGGTTGCTCGGCCTCGCTTGGTGAGTATTTTCTGATCATCATTATCCTGGCTTTGCTGAGTGGCCTGCGGCGAGGCCCCACCAATACCTTGAGATTGGGCAGAACAGGTTACAGCATTGGCGGTTCCTGAATTCAATGAATTACTGCCCACCGCCCCGTACAACATGGTGCGAGCCTCATCTGCCCTCATATAATTGAGAGCGATATACTCAGTAGTCAGGGGTTCCAGATCGTTGACCTGATTCTTAGCCTCGTACTCAAGTTTTTCTTTGGTCAACAATTCATCTTTGGGCGCAATCCAGATGACGTTACCGTTGGACCGTTTATCCAGGCCCTTGGTCTGCATGATGAGATCCAACGCTTGATCCCACGGCACATCCTTCAAACGAAGCGTCAGATTGCCAGCAACTGTGTCACTGGCCACGATATTGAGCCCGGTGAAATCGGCAATCACCTGAAGCACCGAACGCACTTCGACGTTCTGGAAGTTGAGCGACAGCTTCTCTCCGGCGTACTTGACCTTGCCATCCGCCGTTTTCTTCTGTCCATCGCTGGAAGGTTTGACTTCCACGATGAAATTCTTGTCGGTCTGATAAGCCGAATATTCCCAGGCGCCTTTAGGTTGAATGACCATGCGGGTGTTACCGCCCAATGCATAGGTTTCAACTACCTGTACTGGCGTACCGAAATCAGCAACGTCAAGGCGGCGCTGGAGGGCTTTAGGCAAATCGGTACCGATGAAATCGATGACCACGCCACCAGCTTGCTGGCGAATATTGATTCCAGCTTGAGCATCTGACAGGGTTGTCACGATACGGGCCTCGCCTGTAGCCCCACGCCGAAAATCGACATCGCGAATACTGTGACTGGCATTACCAGGCGCAGCTTCGGCGAATTTAGGCGCAACGTTGACCGGTGCGGCGCTCACCCCGACATCACCCAGGGACACAAGCAGCGATTTACCCTCGATCTTTGCCTCGTACTCGACCGATTTGCTGAGGTTCAGGACCAGACGGGTACGCGTGCCCGCCTGAACGACGTTGACGCTGGACAATGGCCCCTGATTGGCTTCGACGGTGTTCTTGCCGATGGCATTGCCTGTATCGGGCAAATCCAGGGCGATTCGAGGCGGATTGCCGACGGTGAATCCTGCTGGCGTTGCCAGCAAGGGATTTTTAAGATTCACTCGCACCACGACCTTGCCACCCGGCAAAGTAACGGTATCGACGCTTTGAACGGCATTCCCGGTAGGTGGGGTGTCCGCTGCACGCGCATCCAGTGAAAACAACAAACCGGCTACCAGAGCGATCCCGTAAACGGGGCGGATGAATTGCTGGGCGATTTTAGGCAGTGCGTTCATGTCGGCCTCTTTGAATACTGTGCTGCGGATCATTCTTGCAAAATCAGGGTGCTGGTCCGTTCCGACCAGTCTCCCGCGCTATCCTGGACGATCTCGCGCAGCGTCACTTCGCTGTCGCCGATCTGGGTAATCAGGCCGAAATTCTGGCCCACGTAATTACCCTTTTTGACGTGGTAGATGGCGTTATCCGGGGTACGGATCACCGCATGGATCACACCTTTTTTGGCCAATGCACCGACCATTTTCAGGGTCTCGAGCGAGAAGGCCTCCAGCGGCTCTTTCGGACGGGCGAGGTCGGGCTGCAAACCACCTCCGCCGCCAACCGAGAGTTTTCTCGGCTTGAAGGGGTCAGGCAGATCAAATGCGCTGTAAGTAAATGGTTCGTACACCTTAACCTCGGGCAGGGGTTCGATCTTGCCCTGCATGTCCTTGCCGGTTTCGGCGACGAAACTCTGCAAATCTTCCATGTTGCCGCCGCCACATCCAGCCAGCGAAGTCGTCGTAATCAACAGCAGAGCAAGGCGTTTCATTTCTTCTGCTCCTTGCCACCCTGCTTGTTGGCGATCAGTTCTTCTTCATCCAGGTAGCGGTAAGTTTTAACGATCGCATCCATATTCAGGACACCATCCTTGGCGGGGGCGAGCGCAATTTCATGCAATGTCACGATTCGAGACAATTTCGACACGTCGCTCACAAATGAGGCTATGTCGTGATACCCCCCCGTGACCTTTACACGGATCGGTGTGGCTGCGTAAAACTCTGACAAGGTTTCTGCCTCGGGCTTGAATAGATCAAACTGCAGCCCGCGCCCGAGACCTGCCTGGTTCACATCAGTAATCAATGCATCCATGCCCTGCTTGTTGGGAAGTTGTTTCAGCAAAGCCCCGAAGGCCTGTTCAATATCCGCCAACTGCTTCGTATAGGCATCCAGGTTGATGGCTTGAAGCTTCTTGACTGTATAAACTTGGCGTAGATCGGTTTCCTTCTGCTTGGAGGCGTCCAGGGTCTCCATGCCACTGCGCCAGTCAAACCACCAGCCCGCGCCCACAATCAGCACGAAAAGCAGCCCCAAGGCGACCAGCTTGGTCGGCATCGGCCAATCGGCGGCAGTTTTGAGATCAAGCTTGTTGAGTTCGTCGAGTGTCATGACTGACCTCCCTTGCCACCAGCCTCTTCAGTTTGCTGGCGTGTCTGCTTGACCGTGAGGACAAATTCATTGGCGCGAAGATTGTTCACGGTCGCAGCCTTGATTTCACCCAGCGCGGCCGCCTCAAACCAGGGGGAATCATCCAGGTTGCGCATCAAGGAAGAAACGCGCGCACTCGATTGCGTATAGCCACTGATCGTGATCTGGTCGCCGGTCTGCTTGAACGATTTCAGGTACAGGCCATCCGGCAGGAGACGAATCATCTGGTCGAACAGATGCACGACTTCGGTTCGGTTCAACTGCAACGTTTCAACGACCTGCTTGCGTGCAAGCAGCGCCTGGGTCTGTTCCTTGATTTTCTTGATCTCGCCGATCTGGGAATCCAGCTTGGCAATTTCCTGCTCAAGGTAGGCGTTACGGTCGTCCTGGTTCGATTGGCGCGCTGCGATCAGGGTGTGGCCGAGCACGACTGTGACAACAGCTGCCGCAAGGGCCACGCCAAGCAGTATTCCAAACTGGCGCCGGCGTGACGCACGGGCCAATTCGCGGTGGGGGAGTAGGTTGATGCGGATCATTGGGGGTCAAACCTCCGCATGGCAAGCCCGCAGGCAACAAAGAGCGAGGGCGCATCGGCCGTGAGTGTTTGCGGCCGGATTTTCGAGCCGACCGCCATATTGGCAAAGGGGTTGACCACAAGAGTCGGGGTGCCGGTCCGCTGGCCAACCACTTCGTCGATCCCGGGGATCATCGCGCCGCCCCCAGCGAGCAGAACCTGATCGACCTTGCGGTACTGCGTCGAGGTTGTGAAGAGCTGAAGCGCACGGCCAATTTCCATTGCCAGGGTTTCGCTGTAGGGCTGCAACACTTCCATGTCGTAGCTCTCGGGCAGAGTGCCTTTCCGTTTGGCGTTTTCCGCTTCTTCGCTGCTCATGCCATAGCGACGGGAAATTTCGTTGTTGAGCTGGTTACCACCAAATCCATGCTCACGCAGGTAGACCGAGTCATTGTCATGCAGGATGTTGATGTGCATGTTCTGGGCACCGACGTCGATGATCGCGACAGTCTGACCTGCCCCGCCCCCTGGCAGCAGATGCGCAATCTGCTCGTAGGCCGTTTGCGTGGCATAGGATTCGACATCCATGATCAGCGCCTTCAGGCCTGCCGCCTCGACCGCAGCAACACGGTCTTCAACCTTTTCCTTGCGGGCGGCGGCAAGCAGGATCTGGACATCTTCAGGGCTGCCGGGCGACGGGCCCAGAACCTGGAAATCCAGATTGACTTCATCCAGAGAGAAGGGGATGACCTGGTTGGCCTCGGTTTCCACCTGGTTTTCCAGATCGACGCCCTTGAGGCTCGCCGGCGCGAGGATTTTCTTGGTGATGACAGCCGACGAAGGCAGCGCCAGCGCCACGTTCTTGACCCGGCTCCCCAGATTTTTCCAGGCCGTGCGCAGTGTTTCGGCCACCTGATCGAGGTTGGCGATATTGCCATCGGCCACCGCGTCCTTGGGCAGCGGCTCGATGACATAACGCTCGACTCGAAGCATGCCCTTGCCGGCATCGGAGAGTTCCACCAGCTTGACCGCAGTCGTGCTGATGTCCAACCCGATGATCGGCAACCCCTTGGCGGACAGCCAGTCCAGATTGATATTCAGGTGCAAGAGTTTTCCTTTACTCTTCTGTGAGTTGGCGCTTTTTCTTGTTATGGTTTTTAGATGCTAGCAACAACACACGGTTTTTAACAGTTTTTTTCCTGCCGGTTTCCGAGGCTTACACAACTGTGTCCAATTTCCAACACCAGTAACGCCTATAATCGTCGGAAACTTTAGGCGTCATATCGAAGGAACCGGATGTTTTCCAAATGGTGGCACTACGCGCTGGCGCTCGTCGTCAGCCTGGGGGTGGTGGGCACGGCGCTCGCCGGGCTGGCAGCCGCACTGATTTATCCCAATCTGCCGCCGCTCGAAGCGCTGACGGATTACAAACCCAAGCTCCCGCTCCGGGTTTACACCACAGACGGCGCGCTGATCGGCGAATTTGGTGAGGAACGCCGGGCGTTCATCGCCATCGACAAGGTGCCGGCCTACATGAAGCAAGCCATCATCGCGGCCGAGGATGAACGCTTCTATACGCATGGCGGCGTGGACACGCTGGGCATCCTGCGCGCGGCCAGCGCCAACCTGCTGTCTGGCGGGGTCAAGGAAGGTGCGTCGACCATCACCATGCAGGTGGCGCGCAACTTCTTCCTGTCGAACGAAAAGACGCTCACCCGCAAGCTGTCCGAAGCCATGCTGGCAATGAAGATCGAGCACAATCTTTCCAAGGACAAGATTCTCGAGCTTTACATCAACCAGATTTACCTGGGGCAACGCGCCTACGGCTTCGAGGCGGCAGCGCGCACTTACTTTGGCAAGCCGATGCAGGCCCTCAGCCTGGCCGAATTCGCCATGCTGGCAGGTTTGCCCAAGGCCCCTTCGCGCTACAACCCGGTGGTGAACTTCCCGCGCGCCAAGGCCCGGCAGGAATATGTGCTCAAGCGGATGCTCACGCTCAAATTCATCGACCAGCCGACCTGGCAGGCTGCCATGGCGCAAAAACTAGTCATCCGGCAGGCGAGGCAGCAAACCGATGTGGCCGCAGACTTTGCCGCAGAGATGGTGCGCCAGACACTCTTCGAAAAATACGGCGAGTCGATTTACAGCTCGGGTTACAAGGCCGTCACCACCCTGTTGCGCAAACAGCAGGCCGCTGCCAATCAGGCGGTGTGGCTGGGCGTGGCAGACTACGACCTGCGGCATGGCTATCGCGGGCCGGAAAAGCAGATCGTCTTGCCCGGCGACAAGACTGCCCGCGAAACCGCCATTGCGGATGCTCTGTCCGATCTCAACCCGGTCAGCGACATGCAACCGGCAGTGGTGGTGTCTGCCAGCCCCAAGCTGATCCGCGCCCAGCTGCAGGATGGCAGCGTGGTCGACATCACCGGCAACTCGCTCAAATGGGTGGCCAACTGGACGGCCGGCAAAAAAGGCCGGCAACTGCTGCCGGGTGCGGTTGTGCGGGTGCAGGCCACCAGCGCCAAGGCCTGGCGGCTGACCCAGCTGCCGGAAGTGGAAGCGGCGCTGGTCGCGGTCAATCCCGGAAACGGGGCGATCACCGCGCTGGTCGGTGGCTTTGATTTCAACCGCAACAAGTTCAACCATGTCACCCAGGCATGGCGGCAACCCGGCTCCAGTTTCAAGCCCTTCGTCTACTCCGCCGCGCTGGAAAAGGGCTACACCCCGGCAACGATGATCGACAATGCACCGATCACCCTGGCTGCCGAAGAGGCCGGCGGCACAGCCTGGGAGCCCAAGAACTACGACGGCAGCACGGGCGGACCGGTGCGCCTGCGCAGCGCCCTGACCAAATCGTTGAACCTGGTGTCGGTGCGTATCCTTCAGGGCATCGGGCCTTATTACGCACGCGACTATATTCGCCGCTTTGGCTTTGATCCTGCGCGCCACCCGCCCTATCTCACCATGGCGCTGGGTGCCGGCAGCGTCACACCGCTCCAGCTTGCCGCGGCCTATGGCGTGTTTGCCAACGGCGGCTTCAGCGTCAAGCCCTATCTCATCGAAAAAGTCACCGACAAGGAAGGACGCGTGCTGATGCAGGCCGCGCCGCAACTGGTCGGAGGCAATGCACCCCGCGTGATCGACGCACGCAACGCCTGGCTCATGACCAGCATGATGCAGGACGTGACCCGCTACGGAACCGCCGCACGCGCGGGCCAGCTCGGCCGCAGCGACATCGCCGGCAAAACCGGCACCACCAACGACGCCCGCGACACCTGGTTTGCCGGCTATACCCCGGATCTGGTCGCGGTGGCCTGGATGGGCTACGACCAGCCGCGCTCGCTGGGGCGCAGCGAAACCGGTGCGCAGTCCGCCCTGCCGATCTGGATGCAGTTCATGGGCCGCAGCCTGCAGGGCGTGCCGCAGAAAGGCTGGCCGATGCCCAGCGGCATCGTCACCCTGCGGATCAATCCGGATACCGGCACACGCCAGTCCGAGTCCGTCATGGGTGACGTGCTGGGCGACATGCTGGGTGTGGAGTCCTCGGGCATGACCGAACATTTCTATCAGGAATTTCCGCCGCCCGAAGCGCCGGCCGCCGGCTGGGGCGCAGAGCCCGCGCCCACGGATTCCACGCCAGGCACGCCGATATGAAACATCAGGACATGCGACGCCGCATTGCCCATGCGGCGGCCCGCCTGCTGGCAGAGGATGGCAGCCTCGATTACGGCAGTGCCAAACGCAAGGCAGCCAGACAGCTTGGTGCGCCGGACAGCGGCAGCCTGCCGGACAATCAGCAGATCGAGGAAGCCCTGCGCAGTTATCAGGCGCTTTATCTGGCGGACGAAACCCGGGCACGGCTGACGACGCTTCGTCAGACCGCGATCGAGTACATGGAACAGCTCGCCGCCTTCGATCCGCATCTCACCGGTTCTGTCCTCAACGGCACCGCCAGCCCGCATGCCGACATCAACCTGCAGCTGTTCACCGACGAACAGAAAGACGTGGAATTCATGCTGATGCGGCTGGGCACGCCTTACCAGGCGGGCGAGTTCCGCTCTGCGGAATCCGGTGGCCGCAGCTATCCGCGATTCCTGATCGACGACCCCCGCGCGCCCGTCGATCTGGTGGTCTTTCCTGCCGCCGAGCTGCGCGGCATGAAGCGCCTGCAAGCCGATGGCAGCCCCCGGCGCGCCAGACTGCCCCAGGTACGCGACCTGACCTGAGCCCTCCGATCCGGGTTTGGCATGGAAGATGCTGAACCCCCTGCACTTCGTCCTGACCCGAAAGCCGTGATTCGTTTTTTCCGACACTACGTCCCACTCAACCTGCTGCTGCTGGTCGTGCTCGAAGCACTGATCCTGGGCGGCGCGATGTATCTGGGCGTAAGCGCACGGTTTCTCGACAGCGCCACCCTGTCTGACGCCGTTCACCCCCTGTTTCCCAAGGCGCTCACCTTCACACTGGTGATGCTCGGCCTGATGACCGCCAGCGGTCTCTACGATCTGGAATCCCAGGGCGGCGTGCGTGCCCTGCTGCATCGTCTGGGCCTGAGCTTTGGCCTGGGGCTGGTGGCCATGAGCCTCCTGTTCTATTTCTTCCCGGCCCTGCTGGTCGGGCGGGGGGCATTCCTGCTGTCGTTTGGGCTGGCCCTGCTCGGCATCCTGCTCTCGCGGGCACTCTTCATCCGCTGGGCACGGGCCGGTGCGCTCAAAACCCGGGCACTCGTCATCGGAACCGGCAGCCGTGCCGCCCATGTCGAGGCCCTGCTCACCAAGCGCGGTCATACCAGCAACACCCAGATCGTGGGCTACCTGCCCATGGGGGGCAGTCATCATTTCGTCGACCATGCCCGGATTCTCGACACCCAGGAATCTCTGACCGAGCTTGCCACCCGCCTTCAGGTCAGCGAAATCATCCTGGCGGTCCGGGATCGGCGGGGGGGCGGCATCCCGGTTCAGGCCCTGCTCGAATGCAAGCTCCGTGGCATCAACATCCTTGAGCTTTCGAGCTTCTTCGAGCGCGAAAACGGCCATCTGCAACTTGATTCGATGAACGCCAGCTGGATGATTCTGGCCGAAGGTTTCACGCAGGGCATGTTGCGCGACACGGTCAAGCGCCTGTTCGACCTGCTGGTGAGCGCGGCCATGCTGTTCTTCACATTGCCGGTCATGGCGCTGACAGCCCTGCTCGTCAAACTGGAAAGCCCCGGTCCGATCCTGTATCGACAGGAGCGCGTGGGCCAGGGTGGCCGCAGCTTCACCATCTTCAAGTTCCGCAGCATGTGCGTGGACGCCGAAAAAGACGGCAAGCCACGCTGGGCCGGCCAGAACGACAGCCGCATCACCCTGGTGGGCCGCTTCATCCGGCGGACCCGAATCGACGAATTGCCACAGATTTTCAACGTGTTTTTTGGCGAAATGAGCTTTGTGGGCCCACGCCCGGAGCGCCCGTACTTCGTGCAGGATCTCACGCAGAAAATCCCGTATTACGGCGTTCGTCATACCGTCAAACCCGGCATCACCGGCTGGGCACAGGTGCGCTACCCTTACGGGGCCACCGACGAGGACGCCATGCACAAACTGCAGTACGACCTTTACTACGTGAAGAACCACAGTCTTTTCCTTGATCTGATGATCCTCTTCCAGACTGCCCAGGTTGTGCTGTGGGGCAAAGGCGTGCGCTAGTGGTCTGCTTCCGAAATAACGTGACAGGATGAAACGGATGGATTTTTGTGCATGGCAAGGCGCGAGGAGGCGACATAGCGGGCTCTATGGCAACGACGAGCAACGCCGCCATGCGCAAAAAGACGCCGTTTCATGTTGCGATATTTCGGAAGCAGACCACTAGACGCCGCCCGCCGCCCTCATGGCCGATACGCTCTTACTGCTGGCAGCCGCAGGATATGCCCTGGCGGCGTTGGCCTATCTGGCGCTTGCCGGCCTCATCGTCGCCAGCTGGCGTACGCGCCCGCATGGCCGCATCCTCGCTGCTGCGGCCGCGCTCACCACACTCTGGGGCAGCGCACTGGTCTTTGGCGAAACGCTGCACCTCTCAAGCGGCAGCCTGATCGCCCTTGAAGCCGCCCGCAATGGGGCCTGGCTGGCGCTGCTCTTCCATATCCTCAAGCTTCGCCTGCCGCAAGGCACGCCGCTGCCCATGCCCCTGCGTCTGCTGCGCGCACTCGGATTGCTGCTGGTGGCAGGCCTGATGCTGGGGGGGTGGCTGATTCCCGATACCGTGCCTGCAATGGAATGGCTGCGTTCGCAGGCCCTGGTGGTGCTGACCGTGATGGGGCTGGTCCTCGTGGAGCAGGTATACCGGGGGAGCCGCCGCGAGGACCGCTGGGCCATCAAGTTTCTCTGCCTGGGCCTGGGTGGGTTCTTTCTCTACGACTTTTATCTGTACGCACACGCCGCGCTGTTTCAGGCACTGGATGCCCACGTCTGGGCCGCACGCGGATATGCCGTTGCGCTGGTCGCCCCGCTGATTGCCGTGTCGGCCGCACGCAACCCGGACTGGGCCGCGCCGGTGAATCTGTCGCGCAGCATGGCCTTCCATACGGCCAGCCTGCTCGGTGCCGGGGTGTACCTGCTGCTGATGGCGGGGGCAGGGTATTACCTCAAGCTGTTTGGCGGAGAGTGGGGCAACGTGGTGCGGAACGTATTCGTTTTCGCCGCCGGCCTGCTCCTGATCCTGCTGATGGTGTCTGGCACGCTGCGCGCACGACTGCGTGTGTTCATGTCCAAACATTTCTTCAGCTACCGCTATGACTACCGCGAAGAATGGCTGAAATTCACCCGCACCCTGACTGACGGCCAGCCCGGTGAACAGCTTTGCGAACGGGCCGTGGAAGCGCTCGCCCGGCTGCTCGAAAGTCCCAGCGGGGCGCTCTGGATGCGCGAAGGCCATGCCGCCTACCAACGTGCGAGCCACTGGAACTGGGCCGATCTGCAGGGCACCGTGCCGGCCGATTCCGATTTCCTCAAATGGCTGTCGGACAAGCAGTGGGTCATCGATCTGGACGAGATGCAAACCCGGCATGATCTCTATGGTGAGCTGGAGCCCCCCGCCTGGATCCGGCAGGCAGAAGATGCCTGGCTGATCGTGCCGCTGATGCTGCACGACGAACTTCTCGGTTTTGTCGTGCTGAAGCACTCGATGGCCAAGGTCACCTTCAACTGGGAAGTGAGCGACCTGCTCAAGGTGGCGGCTCGCCAGGCGGCGGCGCATCTGTCACAGATGCGCGCCTCCAACCAGTTGATCGTGGCGCGGCAGTTCGAATCCTTCAACCGCACGACCACCTTTGTCATCCATGATCTGAAAAACCTGATCGCCCAGTTGTCCCTGCTGCTGGCCAACGCGGAAAAGCACAAGCACAACCCGGAATTCCAGGCCGACATGCTGGAAACCGTCGAGAACGCCGTGACCCGGATGAACAAGGTGCTGACACAGTTGCGGCGCACCGGCAGCGAATCGCTGGAATCGATTTCCCTCGCCGACATCCTCACCGAGGCCGTGGCGAGCAAGCATGCCTTCAAATTGCGCCCCATACTCGACCTGCCCCCGCCTGCGCTGCGCGTGCGGGCGGAAAAAGAACGCCTGACGCGCGCCCTCGGCCACCTCGTACAGAATGCGCTCGAAGCCACACCCGCCGATGGATCGGTGACGGTGCGCGGCTACGCCGAGGGAGACACCGCAGTTATTGAGATCACCGATACAGGATGCGGCATGGACGACGATTTCATCCGTACCCGCCTGTTCGCCCCATTCGATTCCACCAAGGGTGCCGGCATGGGCATTGGCGCCTACGAATGCCGCGAAACCCTGCGCGCGCTGGGCGGAACCGTCGAAGTACACAGCCAGCCCGGTCAAGGGACGCAATTCCGTCTCAGCCTGCCGCTGGACGATAATGCGCAACGAGGACACATTTGATGAGCGACGCCAAACAGAAAATCCTGCTGGTCGAAGACGACCCCGGTCTGCAAAAACAGCTCAAGTGGAGCCTGGCGGATTACGAACTCGTGGTGGCTGCCGACCGTGACAGCGCCATTGCCCAGTTGCGCCGCCACGAACCCCCGGTGGTGCTGCTCGATCTTGGCCTGCCGCCCGATGTGGATGGCGCGACCGAAGGCCTCGCCGCGCTCCAGCAGATTCTCTCGCTCGCACCGGCCACCAAGGTCATCGTCGTCACCGGCAACCTGGATCGCGCCAATGCGGTGCAGGCCATCCGCCTTGGGGCCTATGACTTCTTCCAGAAGCCCTTCGACCCCGACGTACTGGCACTGATGATCGCCCGCGCCCTGCATGTCCACGCACTCGAAATCGAAAACCGGAGCCTGATCGCCAAACAGGGCGGCTCGCCGCTCTCCGGCCTCATCACCTCCAGCGACACCATGCTCAAGGTGTGCCGCACCGTGGAAAAAGTCGCACCGGCCAACGCCACCGTGCTGCTGCTGGGTGAATCCGGCACCGGCAAGGAAGTGCTCGCGCGTGGCGTGCACGAGCTTTCACCCCGCGCCAACAAGCGTTTCGTCGCCATCAACTGCGCGGCCATTCCCGACACCCTGCTGGAATCCGAACTGTTCGGCTACGAAAAGGGGGCGTTCACCGGGGCCGCCAAGCAGACCATCGGCCGCATCGAATACGCCAACGACGGCACGCTGTTTCTCGATGAAATCGGCGACCTGCCCATGCCGTTGCAGGCCAAGCTGTTGCGCTTCCTGCAGGAGCGGGTGATCGAACGACTGGGCGGGCGGGGCGAAATTCCGGTCGACGTGCGTGTCGTCTGCGCCACCCATCGCGATCTCGCCGGCATGATCCGCGAAGGCAGCTTCCGCGAAGACCTGTATTACCGCCTGTCCGAAATCACCGTCAAAATTCCTCCGCTGCGTGAACGGCCGGGCGACGCGGTATTGCTCGCGCAGGCCTTTCTCGAACGCTACGCGCGCGAACTCGGGCGCAGCATCAAGGGATTCACCGCCGACGCACTGGCCGCGCTGGAAACGCACAGCTGGCCCGGCAACGTGCGCGAAATGGAAAACCTCATCAAGCGCTCTGCCATCATGGCCGACGGCACGCAAATCACCGCCGCCGACCTGGGCCTGGACGCAAGCGACGCCGAACCGCAGCCATTCAACCTGCGCCAGGCGCGCGAAAACGCCGAACGCCTGGCCGTCAGCCGCGCGCTCGCCCACACCGACGGCAGCATCGCCCAGGCCGCCGAACTGCTGGGAATCACGCGCCCTACGCTGTACGACCTGATGGCGAAGATCGGGCTGAAGTAGCGCGGTGGCGCCAGCCCAGCAGGGCTGGCATCAGGAGCAGCTCGAATACCTGACCTGCAAACAGGCCCACCGCACACAACATGCCGAAATGCGCAGTGGGGCGAAAGTCCGACAGGCCCAGCAGGCTGAACTGTGCGATCAACACCACCGAAATCGCAATCACGGCCCGCCCGGAGCTTTCCACGCTGCGGATGATCGCGAACACCGGGCTGACCCCACGCTTCAGGCGGTCCAGATAACCGTGATAGAGATGGATGGTGTCGTCGACCGTAATACCCAGAATCACTCCGGCTATGAGCACGGTTGCCACATCCAGCCAGATATCGAATGTCCCCATGATCACAAAAATGAAAAACAGCGGTGCCAGATTGGGTAACAGGCAGATCAACGCCCCGCGCAAGGAACGGAACATGATGGCCATCAGCAACAGGATTTGCAGGAAGGCCGAAGCAAAGCTCTTGATCTGCCCATCGACAATGCGATCTTCCTGATCGGAAAACAGGCGACCAAATCCCGCCACATCAACAGCAACCCCCTGAACGCCCTGCTGGGCCACATGTGTACGAATACGCTCGATCACACTGCCAATCTCGTTGGCACCATGCACGTTCAGGCTCAAAGTGATCCGTGCACGCTGAAAATCACGGTTGACGATCTCGTATAAGTCGCTGCCGTCATAGATCAGCAGCAATTGCTCGACCAGCTTGCGGTCGGCGGGCAAGGCCGCCTTGCCAAGCTTTTCACCGTGAAAGGCCTCGTTCATTTCCTCCAGCATGTCGACGAGTGAAATCGCCCGATCGACCTCGGGTTGCTGCTCGATCCAGCGCTGCAAATCGCGTATCTGGGCAAGTCGTGCAGGATCTTTCAGACTGTCCCGCCCCTCTCCCGTCAGAACAACCTCCAGACTGGTCACACCGGAGAGTTTGCTCTCGATCTCGTCCGTGCTCCGGCTGATGCTGTGTTGGGGCGCAAAGAACTCGATCAGGTTGGTTTCAACCTTGACCTGCATCACAAGGGGCACACTGGCCGCAATCAATGCAGCCGTTCCACCCAGAACCCATTTCGAATGGCGCAGGCTGAATACAGAAACTGCCGCTGCAATTCGCCGGGCATGGGCCAGGCCAGAGCGGCGGCGTGGCCAGCGCGGCGTATCCCACTTCAATAGTATTGGCGGCACCAGCAGAAAGACCACCAGAAACACCATCAGCGTGCCTATGGCACCTGACAACCCAAATGCCTGCACCGGCGGTATGTCTACCCATAGCAGGCTCAACAACCCCGCACCGGTCGTCAAAACATTGAACAGACCTGGCTTGAATGTTTCCGACAAGGCACGCCGTATGCGCAGGGGGCGCGGCAGTTGGGCAACACGTGCCCGCTGGATTGCTGCATAGACGTGCAATAGTGTGGCGGTGGTATAGGCTGCCATCAAGGTCGGAATCATCGCCGTGATGGGGGTATAAGGCTGCCCGGACACCACCAGTCCGGCCACGCTGGCCGAGACGACCGTGCCCATTGCCAGCCCGCCGATAATCACCGGACGAATGCGTCCCACCACCCAGGCCAGCAGCGCCAGTCCGATCACCACAGTCAAGGGAATGAAAATCGCGCTATCACGCCAGAGCGAGCGCAGTTCCTCGACTGTCTGGGCTACGGTGCCCGCAATGGCGCGCTGGTTTTCCTTCAGTCCCTGAGTCTCGATGGCCTGTTCCAGCGCAATCTGGATATCACGACGGGCCAGGCTTTCTTTCAGGATCTTGGGTCGCACCACCAGTGCTATTGCCTGGCCATCATCCGAAGCCAGCAAACGCGGTGCGAATGTGTCTGCAAGCACGCGCTTGCGCCACTCTTCCGGCGTTCTCGACTCCAGGGCATCAGGATCAATCAGCGGCGAAACCGAGAAACCGTCCTCGTTCGCCTCGATGTGTTCGACCGTGGTCAGCGTCAGTACCCGGTCAACACCGGGATAGGCCTCCATTGTCTCCGCCACTCGATGCAGCGCCGCGAGAAAGGCCGGGGAATAAATTGATTCCCCCTCGAAGAGCGCAATCAGCGCTTCGTCACCAGGAAATTCCTTGAACAGCGACTCACGTAATTCGATGATCGGTGCATCGGGCGGAGAGTAGATGTCGGCCGCATTGTTGAAATGAATCTTGAACAGGAACGGCAATGAAACCAGTTGGATGCCCAGCAACAGGGTCAGCGCAAGCCAGGGCGGCAACATCCGCCGCCCTTCCATCCAGGGTTTCAGCATGACCGGAACAACATCAGAATCGGGTACGCAGACCCAGTGTGATCAACGAGTGATCTTCGTGGAACCCGCCCAATGTGCGTGATTCACCATCGAAATGATGTGCAGCCACGTAGAGTTCATGAGGTTCCCAGCCCACATAGGCCAACCTGGGGCTCAGGTAGATATCGTCGACATTGAAGCCCGTGGCAAATCTCAACCCCGCTTTCCAGCGACCATTGCCAAAGCGCGTTTCGATTTCACCGTTCGCACCGTAGTACTCGTTGAGCTCAAGCGTGCCGCGATCCGTTTGCAGCGCACGTGCCACGAGTTGCAGATTGACCCGGGTATCCCCACCACCCGGAAAAAATTCCACGGCCCCCACCCAATCCAGCGCCCGGGTCATGGCCATCGACGCATCCGGCCGGGTATAGGGCACATCGTCGGTGTAGCCGATTTCCATGCGCCATGTCTGTCCGCCACGTACCATTTCCATATCGGCACCGATAAAGGTGTTGTACGGATGAATGGCCGTGAGTGACGGCGTCAACAGATTCGCCTGATAGTACGGCAATGACTGCCGGGTACGCGCCAATGTCACCCCGAAGTCGAAGGGTTCGCCTGTCCGGGTCAGCCGAAGCGCCCCGCCCCCGCTACCGTGCTCGTCTTCGTCGATCCTTGCCGAACGCACCAGCGCTTCGAGCCCGGCACTGGGTGCCACCCCTATGATCCGGCCTTGTGATCGATTGATCGGGCTCCAGATGCTGTCCACATCGGGCAACTGTGCACCCCTGAATACGGGAAGCCACACAGCATCCAGCTTGTACTCACCGATGGTCTGCTCCCAGCGTGCCGCCAGCTGCGCACGCCTGCGCTCGGGCAAATCGTCCATCACAAACCGTGTCAGATCCGCACGGCTGACACGGTCGGCCAGGGGGATTTCATCTACCCTGCCCCAGATGATGGTCTGCGCACCCAGGGTAAGGCGGGTATCCCCGCTTCGGTAGCGAACATAGGTGTCGGTGTAATCCGCGCGCATCTCCCGGTGGTTGTTCGTTCCGCCATCCTGAATCATGCCGTCTACGCGAGCCCCCGCCCTGAATTCCCATTCCCGGAGAGGTTGCCACAACACATAGGCACTGGCCCGCAGTGTGGAGTAGGTATCGGCTTCGCGGGAGTCGGGTAACGCCCCCAGCTCCAGCAACATGTCATCCACCCCCGTTTTCAGACTGGGGCGAAAACCGCGTGCGGCGGGCTTGCGTAAAACGGGCGCGGGCAAATCTGCGGCAGCTTCGGCAGCCGTTTGCGGGACGAGGGCATCCTGTTCCACTGGACGGGGTTTCCGTGTGGTGGTCCTGGGCGGGGGCAGATCATCCGGCACTGGCTGCGCACCACTCTGCGCCAGTATCAATTCTGCCCCGTGGAGCGGGGCAGACACCATAACCACAAGGCCAAGGGTCAAAAAAGCAGTTTTCATGGGCGATAGTCCGATTCCAGGCTCTCATCCGCGAGCGCCTGTGACGTAAACAATTTTGCTGGCAGCTTCTGATCATACAAGGCAACGTCCACCACC
>JBEQCD010000044.1:0-21843 GCA_041639515.1 Hydrogenophilales bacterium
CCGATCTCAAGATCGACATGGCCTCGCCCAACATCAACCTGCGCGACCCGGCGATTTACCGCATCAAGCGCGCGCATCACCACAACACGGGCGACACCTGGTGCATCTACCCGATGTACACCTACGCCCACCCCATCGAGGACGCGATCGAGCGCATCACCCACTCGATCTGCACCCTGGAATTCGAGGACCAGCGCCCGTTCTACGATTGGCTGCTCGACAAGCTCGCCGACGGCGGTTTCTTCCCGCGCCCGGTGCCCCAGCAGATCGAGTTCGCCCGCCTCAACCTCACCTACGTCGTGCTCTCCAAGCGCAAGCTCATCCAGCTCGTCGACGACAAGCACGTCAGCGGCTGGGACGATCCGCGCCTGCCCACCCTCGTCGGTGCGCGCCGCCGCGGCTACACGCCCGAAGGCTTCCGCCGCTTCACCGACCAGATCGGCGTCTCCAAGTCCGACGGCTGGATCGACTACAGCGTGTTCGAGGCCTGCCAGCGCGATGTGTTGAACGACACCGCCCTGCGCCGCGTCGCCGTGCTCGACCCCGTCAAGCTCGTCATCGACAACTACCCCGAAGGCCAGAGCGAAGACTGCTTCGCCCCCAACCATCCGCAGCAGCCGGACCTCGGCAAACGCGCCGTGCCGTTTTCACGCGAACTGTGGATCGAGCGCGAGGACTTTGAGGAAACCCCACCCAAGGGCTACTTCCGTTTATTCCCCGGCAACTCGGTGCGCCTGCGCTACGGCTATGTCGTCAAATGTACGGGCTGCGACAAGGATGCCGACGGCACCATCACCGCCGTCCACTGCGACTACCTGCCCGACACCAAGTCCGGCACCCCCGGCGCCGACTCGGTCAAGGTCAAGGGCAACATCCACTGGGTGAGTGCCGCACACGCCGTTGAGACCGAAGTGCGCCTGTACGACCGCCTGTTCAGGACCGCGCAGCCGGGTGCCGAGACTGGCAACTTCCTCGACGACCTCAACGCCGATTCGGTGAAAGTCATCCGTGCGCAACTGGAACCCAGCCTGCGCGACGCCGCAGCGGAAGACCGCTTCCAGTTCGAGCGGCACGGCTACTTCGTTGCGGATCGGGTCGACTCGAAGCCGGGCGCACCGGTGTTCAACCGGACGGTGACGTTGAAGGATTCGTGGGTGAAGGCGGGTAATTGACCCGTTGTGACCTGAGCGATTGCGCCGAACTTCGGCTTGTCGGCCAAAGCGGCCTGCCAGACTGACCGCTCCATACGACCGGTGTTCAGCGCTTACCGGTCAGAGCACCGTTCAACCGCCTGAGTTAGAGCTCATTTGCACCGCGCCCATGCCAAACTCGCCCAAACAACTCGTATTGGCTCAATGTATCTTGGCAATCGCGTGGATATGGCCTGCGACCACAGAATACTCGTCGACGCCCTCTGCCAACTCGATATTGCATAAGCATGCGTTGCTGTCATAAAACGCCGAAATCACGAAAACCTCAAGTACGGCTACGTTTAACGCGCGAACGAATTCGGCCAACTCATTTTCTTCACCTTCGACTCCATGGCGGCTGCACGTATTTATCGCTTGACGCGCCCCAAGCCTTGAAGGATTCTCCCGCGCCGACGCATCAACATCACTATGTTTCCAGTCGTGCTCGATATCGCATAGATGCATGATTGCGCCAATTGCAGATACGCTCTCAATTGCAAAAAACTCTCGATTCTCCCTATGGCGGAACCGAGAAAGAACCTGATGCACCTTTACCTCGTCAGCCTTAGCATTTGAAGTAAGGGCGTAGTAGATGATTTCGAACGGCTCCGGAACACCTGTACTAAACAATTCCGACATACGTGTGTCAGGAATACGCTCAGTGCGTCCAATCTTGAGCAAGCCAGGCATCGCATCATTACGTGCAATGTAGAGAAAACCTTTCGCCACTATCACCCCTCCCGGATTCAACGATGCTCGACGATAAGCTCTAACAGTTAATCAAGAGGCCCATTGGTCCGGATGTTTTTTAATCGAATTAAAGGTTCCAGGCTCGAATTGAATTTTGGCAAACGCTAACGCTCTCAAGCCGCCAAAGAATGCCCTCGCGTCTGATCGCCAATCCCCATCAGCAACCCTTCCGCGCTAATGTCTTCGTCCAGCGCCTCCCAGTGCAGGCCGGTGCCATTGCCTGACATTTCGTATTGCAAGCGCTGCTCCGGCGTCGCGCAACAGGCGCGGAAAATAGGCCAGTGGGACGCCGATCTTGCGGCCGTCCGACAGGTCCACCCACATCATCGATTCATCGAAATCGAGCCTGGTCACCGAAATGTTCATGCCGAGCTCTTTCAATTCCATCCCTGCGCGTTCCCACGATCAGTTACCCGACGTAGCGCGGCGCTTTGTTGCAGGAGTTGTCTCCTGCTCGGGCGCGCGTGTCTCGGCCAAACGGCCCGTCACGTATTTGTGAAGCACGCTGGCGATCAGCGTCTGGTACGGCACGCCCTCTTCAAGCGCCCTGACCTGAATGTCGCTCAGATCGCCAGAGGATAGCCTGATGTTGACCCGGCGATCCTTGATCGCAGTGGCGCGCGCGGCGGCCTTGAATTTGGCGAGTTCGGCCTTGCTGGCCACGGATTTGAGCTGGCCTTTATCGAAGGCAGTGAGTACTTCGCGTTCGTAATCGTCAAGTTCTGGCGTCTGCTTCATTTAATTCATCCACCTTGATTCAAATAATCACGCGTTGCCTTGCGGCTCGGGATGATGGTCTTGAGAAAGAAATAGTCTTCCTCTTCGACGAACGGCACCAGGTAGGCATAGCCGTCGCACGCAACGACAAGCACACGCTGCCTGGGATATTTCGCCTGATTCGGATGCGCCAGAATATCCAGCAAGCCACCGGCTTCTATCGAGACAACCATGCTCTCGAACGAAACACCCCGCTGAGCTTTGACCGTCTCGTTCTTTTCCGGGCTCCAGCGAAATGGTTTCATTGGGGCATGTTACGACGATGTGTGCCTTTTGTCACCAGATCAGGCCTGCCCACGCTTATAGTCCTGTCTCAACCCTTGAGCCGCCCCCCGAACTTCCCCTCCGCCTTCGCAACCTTCGGCGCGACCACGAACTGGCAATACGGCTGGTGCGGGTTCTGCTCGAAGTAGCGCTGGTGGTAGTCCTCGGCGGGGTGAAAGGTGCTGGCTTCGGTGATTTCGGTGACGAGCGGCGCGCCGAATTGGCCTGACGCATTCAGCGCCGCGATGACGGCTTCGGCCTCGGCCTTCTGTTCCAGCGTGTGCCAGAAGATGGCGGAGCGGTATTGCGTACCGACGTCGTTGCCCTGGCGGTTGCGCTGGGTGGGGTCGTGGATTGTGAAGAAGACGTCGAGCAGGTCGCGGAAGGCAATCACTTCGGGATCGAAGGTGACCTGCACGACTTCGGCATGGCCAGTGTCGCCGTTGCAGATGTCGCGGTAGGTGGGGTTGGAAGTGTGGCCGCCCATGTAGCCGGAGACGGCGGACTCGACGCCGCGCAGACGGTTGAAGACGGTTTCGATGCACCAGAAGCAGCCGCCGGCGAGGGTTGCGGTTTGGGTGGGCATGGTGGGCTCCTGGCTTGTTCGATCAACTGAGCTGTTGAGCGGTTGGAAGGGGAAAAGTTTTGCGTGCGATTGCGCGTGCCGAACATTCACCCCGTCCCCTCCGGGCAGGGCGTTTTTTCAGACGACCGGCACGGTGTCCTTGAACGAGGGGCGGGTCATGAGCTTGTCGAAGAGTTTCGCCAGATTGGGGTGGGCGCTGCGCCAGTCGATTTCGGGAAAACGCAGGCCCAGGTAGCCGAGCATGCAGCCGCAGGCGATATCGGCGAGCGTCATGCTGTTGCCGAGATACCAGGTCTTGTCGCCCAGCGCTTCGGACAGGGCTTCCAGGCCGCGAAACAGGGTTTTCTCCTGCAGGGTCATCCACTCGGCACTCCGCAATTCGGGCGCGCGCTTGCGTTCGAGGAAAACAGCAACGGCGGCATCGGTGACGCCATCCGCCAGCGCTTCCACACCCCGCACGATCATGCGGTCTCGCGGTTCGGCGGGAATCAGTCGGCCCACCGGGCTGACGTGGTCGAGATATTCAACAATCACCCGCGAATCGAACACGGACACGCCGTCTTCCAGCACCAGTACCGGCACCTTACCGAGCGGGTTGAAGCCGGGAACGGGGCTGTCGGGGAGCCAGGGATTTTCGACCTGGAGCTGGCAGGGGATTTTCTTTTCCAGCTGCACGACACGGGCCTTGCGGCCATAGGGGCTGGTGAGCGAGGTGACAAGTTTCATGGGTTTCCCTGAACAGCTTATTGGTGTGGTACGCCGCCATTATCGCCTGCCACCAGCAGGCTTCCAACCCGTTCACGCAAGAGGGGAATCACGTCGGCTTCAAACCAGGGATTGCGTTTGAGCCACAGGCGATTTCTCGGGCTGGGATGCGGCAGCGGCAGCATGTGCGGCGCAAAATCGCGCCAGTCGCGCACGGTGTCCGCCAGCGTGCGGCCGCGTTTGTCGGCCAGGTAATAGGCCTGCGCCCAGGCACCGATGAGCAGGGTGAGTTCGATGTGCGGCATGGCCGCGCGCAGCGACGGATGCCACAGCGGCGCACACTCCGGGCGCGGCGGCAGGTCGCTGCCCCGGACGGTGCCGGGATAGCACAGCCCGGTGGGGACGATGGCGATGCGCGAGGCATCGTAGAAGGTCTCGCGGCTCACGCCCAGCCACTGTCGCAAAAGATCGCCGGAGGGGTCGTTCCAGGGAATGCCGGTTGCGTGTACGCGGCGGCCGGGGGCCTGGCCGACGATGAGCACGCGCGCGGTGGTGGATACGCGCAGCACCGGGCGCGGCGCGTGCGGCAGATGCGGGGCGCAAACCGTGCAGGCGCGTGCCCGCTCGGCCAGTGCTGCCAGCGCTTCCACCGGGCCGGAGCCGGTCAGCGTCGGTTCAGCTGTGTTCGACGATGTAGCGCTTGACCGCTTCGACATCGACGTCCATGACGTGCTTGATCTGCGGCTGGGATTCCAGGTCGGCCAGTTCGGCCGGCCGCACCGGCTCGATGCCGAGCGCCTCGCGGATCGCGTCGTCGAACTTGGCTGGCTGCGCGGTTTCCATGCACACCAGCGGCACGCCGGGCTCACGGTGCTCCAGGCCCACCTTCAGGCCGTCGGCGGTGTGCGGGTCGATCATGGTGCCGTAGACCTCGTACACTGTGCGGATGGTGTCGATGCGGTTGGCGTGGTTGCTGGCACCGGAGGCCATGCCCAGGCCCGCCACCCGGTCGAACAGGCTGCGGCCGCTGGAATCGGCATGGGCCTTGAGATCGAAACTGCCACCGGATTCAACTGCGCCCCAGAGCTGGCGAATTTTTGCGGCGTCGCGGCCCGACAGGTCGAAAACGAAGCGCTCGAAGTTGGACGCCTTGGAAATGTCCATGCTCGGGCTGGAGGTGTGCTTCGTTTCCGGGCGCGGCCGGTAGACGCCGGTGCGGAAGAATTCGTCGAGCACGTCGTTTTCGTTGGTGGCGACGATGAGCTTCTTGATCGGCAGGCCCATCTGCCGCGCAATGTGGCCAGCGCAGACGTTGCCGAAATTGCCCGAGGGTACCGAGAACGACACTTCCTGATCGTTGGCATGCGTGGCGGCGAAATAGGCCTTGAAGTAGTACACGCTCTGCGCCGCGACGCGCGCCCAGTTGATCGAGTTGACCGCGCCGATATGATGCCGGGTCTTGAAGTCCAGATCGTTGGACACGGCCTTGACGATGTCCTGGCACTGGTCGAACACGCCGCGCATCACCAGATTGTGGATGTTGGCGTCGGCCAGCGCGTACATCTGCGCCTGCTGGAAACGCGTCATGCCGTGCTCGGGCGACAGCATGAATACCCGCACGCCCTTGCGGCCGCGCATGGCGTATTCGGCCGCCGAGCCGGTGTCGCCCGATGTTGCGCCGAGGATGTTCAGCTCGCCGCCGGTCTTGCCCAGCGCGTATTCGAACAGCGTGCCCAGCAACTGCATCGCCATGTCCTTGAACGCCAGCGTGGGGCCGTTGGACAGCGCCAGGATGTGCAGGCCCGGTTCCAGGGTTTTGAGCGGCGTGATGTCCTCGGCGTTTTCCTGGTCGGTGACGTAGCGGTAGGTCTTTGCGGTGTAGGTCTTGTCGATCAGTGTGCGCAGGTCGTCGTGCGGAATATCGTCGATCAGGCGCGACAGCACGGCAAAGGCCAGCTCGCGGTAGTTCATGCCACGCATCGCGGCCAGGTCGCCTGCCGAAAAACGCGGGTAGGTTTCCGGCACATACAGGCCGCCGTCGCTGGCCAGGCCGCCGAGCAGAATGTCGGAAAAACGGAGTTGCGGCGCAAGGCCGCGGGTGCTCTGGTAGTTCATTTGGCGGCCAGCTCTTCGAGGCGGATGCGCATTACCTGCCCTGCCACGGTGTCGAGGGCTTCGATACGGGCAATGGCGGCGTTCACATTCTTTTCAACGGTGACGTGGGTGAGCAGGATGATGTTGACCTGCTCTTCACCCTCGCCCGGTTCCTTCTGGATCATGGCATCGATGGATATCTGGCTGTCGGCCAGGATGCGAGTGATGTCGGCCAGTACGCCGGGCCGGTCGAAGGCACGCAGGCGCAGGTAGTAGGCGGTGCGCACCTCGTCCATCGGCAGGATGGGCGTGTTGGCGAGTTGATCCGGCTGGAAGGCCAGGTGCGGCACGCGATGATGCGGGTCGGCGGTGTGCAGGCGCGTCACGTCGACGAGGTCGGCGACCACGGCCGAAGCCGTCGGCTCGCTGCCCGCCCCCGCGCCGTAGTAAAGCGTGGGGCCGACAGCGTCGCCCTTCACCAGCACCGCGTTCATCGCGCCGTCGACGTTGGCGATCAGCCGCCGTTCGGGGATGAGCGTGGGGTGCACGCGCAGCTCAATGCCGTTCTGTGCGCGGCGGGCAATGCCCAGCAGCTTGATGCGGTAACCCAGTTCCACGGCGTATTTCACGTCTTCGCGCGTGAGCTTCGAGATGCCCTCGGTGTAGGCGCGGTCGAACTGCATGGGAATGCCGAAGGCGATGGCCGAGAGGATGGTGAGCTTGTGCGCGGCGTCGATGCCTTCGATGTCGAAGGTGGGGTCGGCCTCGGCGTAGCCCAGGTCCTGCGCCTGCTTCAGCACGTCGGCAAAGGCCGCGCCCTTGTCGCGCATTTCGGTGAGGATGAAGTTGCTGGTGCCGTTGATGATGCCGGCCAGCCATTCGATACGGTTGGCGGTGAGACCTTCACGCACGGCCTTGATGATGGGAATGCCACCGGCCACGGCGGCCTCGAACGCCACCATCACGCCCTTGGCCTGTGCGGCAGCAAAGATTTCATTGCCGTGCTTGGCCACCAGATGCTTGTTGGCGGTGACCACGTGCTTGCCATTGTGGATGGCCTGCATCACCAGTTCGCGCGCAGGCTCCAGGCCGCCGATCAGTTCCACCACGATATCGATATCCGGATCGTCGACCACGTCGAAGGGATTGGTGGACAGCGGCAAGTCGCCGGCGAGTTGCTTCGCCTTGTCGAGGTTGCGCACGGCGGCGCGCACGACGCGGATTTCGCGGCCGGCACGGCGGGTGATTTCTTCGGCGTTGCGACGCAGCACGGTGAGCGTGCCGCCACCAACAGTGCCCAGGCCCAGCAGGCCGACGTGGATAGGTTTCATGAGGTTTCTCGATGTTTCAAATAAGGGTTAACAGGGAGGGAAGAGAGGTAAGGGAGGGAAGATCAGAACTTCCCTTCCTCCCTTACCCCCCTGTTAAAGCACTAGAACGTCAGCATGGCCGGCAACTCAGCGATGCGCCCGGTTGCGGTCGAGGAAGCGCCCGACCCGGCCGATGGCCTCGGTCAGGTCTTCTTCGTGCGGCAGGAACACCACGCGGATATGGTCGGGATGCGGCCAGTTGAAGCCACTGCCCTGCACCACCAGCACGCGCTCCTCTTCTAGCAGGTTGAGGATGAATTTCTGGTCGTTGCTGATGTGATAGAGCTTGGGATCCAGCTTGGGAAACAGGTACATCGCCGCCTTGGGCCTGACGCAGCTCACCCCCGGAATCTCGGTCAGCAGCTTGTGCGCGAGGTCACGTTGGCGGGCCAGCCGGCCGCCCGGCGCGACCAGGTCGTTGATGCTCTGGTAGCCGCCCAGCGCGGTCTGGATCGCATACTGCCCCGGCACGTTCGAACACAGGCGCATCGACGCCAGCATGTTCAGGCCTTCGAGGTAATCGCGCGCGTGGCGCTTGTCGCCCGACACGATCAGCCAGCCGGAACGGTAGCCGCAGGCACGGTAGTTTTTCGACAGGCCGTTGAAGGTGACGATGAGCACGTCGTCCGCCAGCGAGGCGAGCGAGGTGTGCGTCGCACCGTCGTACAGCACCTTGTCGTAGATTTCGTCGGCGTAGACGATGAGCTGGTGCTGGCGCGCGATTTCGATGATTTCGCGCAGCAGTTCCACCGGGTACAGCGCACCGGTGGGATTGTTCGGATTGATGATGACGATGGCGCGTGTGTTGGGCGTGATCTTGGCGCGGATATCCGCCAGATCCGGCAGCCAGCCGGCCCCTTCGTCGCACAGATAGTGGCGCGGCTTGCCACCGCCCAGGCTCACCGCCGCTGTCCACAGCGGGTAGTCCGGTGCCGGCACCAGCACTTCGTCACCGTTGTTGAGCAGCGCCTGCATCGACATCACGATGAGCTCAGATACGCCGTTGCCGACGAAGATGTCGTCGATGGTCACCCCAGCGATGCCCTTGCGTTGCGTCTCGTGCATGATCGCCTTGCGCGCCGAGAACAGGCCCTTGGAATCGCTGTAGCCCGAGGCGTTCGGCAGGTTGAGGATCACGTCCTGCACGATCTCCTCCGGTGCCTCGAAGCCGAACGGCGCAGGGTTGCCGATGTTCAACTTGATGATGCGCTGCCCTTCCTCTTCCATCTGCTTGGCGCGTGCCATCACCGGCCCACGGATGTCGTAGCAGACGTTGTCGAGCTTGGTCGATTTATGGATGGTGCGCAGGGGTGGCGTATCGCTGGCCGTCACGATGGGGTCCCGAACTCAAAACCCAAAGCAAAACAATGCCTTGGAGTAAGCTTCAAAACGGGAGATTTTACCGGAGCCGCCTCGCCCCGGCAAACCCGCAATCGGGCCTATCGCGCAGGCCATGCCGGTCTGCTAAGGTTTCGCCATGAAGCTTCATCTGCACACCGGCGGCGAACAGGCGCTCTTCACCGGCTACGGTGCCGACCATGTCCTCATCGACGGCCGCCGCCACGACACCAGCCTGCTGCTCAGCGCGCAGGGCGTGGAAATCGCCCCCTGGGCCGGACTCGCCTTCCACGCCCTCACCGCCGCTCATTTCGAATGGATTGCCCAGCGCGACCTCGATATTCTCCTGCTTGGCACCGGCACCCGCCTGCGCTTTCCCGCCCCCGCCCTCACCCGATCCCTCGTCGAGGCGCAAATCGGCCTGGAAGTCATGGACATCGGCGCAATGTGCCGGACCTACAACATTCTTGTTGCGGAAGGGCGGAATGTGGGGGCGGCGGTGTTGATCGAGCCGGGTTGAGCTGGCGTTGGGCCGGGGGCTCCGACAGGATGCTGGCCTGCGGAGCGCATGTGCCCGTTGGCCGGGGGTTGCCCCTAAAGGGACTCCGATCCACTACGCGCTGAAGCGCGTGTGGAGTCGTATGCCCGGCCAATGACCAGTAGTCTGGCGAAACCTACCCCGGCATCACTTCCCCAAAACTCGCAATCGCCTCAAACCCCCCACAATCCTTATGCGGCAACTGCGAATCCGGGTTGCACACTGCCAGCAGTTGCGCAATACCGTAGGCCCGAGCACTCTCCAGCACCGGCAGGCTGTCGTCCACGAACAGGGTGCGGGCCGGATCGAAAGGTTCAACGCCTTGCAGCAGTTGCCAGAAGTCCGGATGCTCTTTCGGCAGGCCGATCTGGTGAGAGGAAATCAGCGCGTCGAACCATGCATCCAGCCGGGTTTCGCGCATTTTCAGGCCCAGGCTCTTGGGATGCGCGTTGGTGACCATGACGACACGGCGGCCGGAGTCGCGCAGTGCTTTCAGAAACGCCGGCACATCGGGCCGCACTGCGATGAGGTGGACTACTTCTTCCTTGAGCTGCACGATGTCGAGTGCGAGTTCGCTCGACCAGAAATCAATGCAATACCAGTTGAGCGTGCCGACGTGCCGTTCGTAGTGCTGATGCAGGTGCTCGCGCGCCATCACTTCGTCCAGCCCGTGATACTCGGCATACCGGCGCGGCATGTGTTCACGCCAGAAGTGGTTGTCGAAATGCAGGTCGAGGAGCGTCCCGTCCATATCGAGGAAGACGGTGTCGATCCGCTGCCAGTCAATCATCGCATCGCCCCCACGTGGGCAATGGCGCTGCGCCCCAGCGCGCCAAGCTCGTATCCGCCTTCGAGCACGGAGACGACTCGACCCTGTGCGTGGCGGTCGGCCAGCACACACAGTTCACGGGTGATCCAGGCATAGTCGTCTTCCATCAGGTTGAGTCCGCCGAGGGGATCGTCGCGGTGAGCATCGAAACCGGCGGAAATGAAGATGAGTTCGGGCCGCCAGGCATCGAGCACCGGGAGCACGTCCCGCGCGAGGGCGGCACGAAATGACGCGCCATCCGCTCCCGCATCGAGGGGCACGGGCACAAAACCGGCATGGGGCTGCGATCCACTGTAGGGATAGAACGGGTGGCGGAAACTGGAAAACAGCTTGACGCGGGGCTCGTCACGAAAAATGTCTTCACTGCCATTGCCGTGGTGGACATCGAAATCGACGAGCGCGATGCGGGTCAGTCCATGTTCGGCCAGGGCGTGATGAATACCGACGGCGACGGTATTGAAGAGGCAGAAGCCCATGGCGCGATCAGCCTCGGCGTGATGGCCGGGCGGCCGCACGTTGCAGAAGGCGCGCTGCACTTCTCCCGCCATCACAGCGTCGACCGCACAAACCGCCGCACCGGCTGCGGCCAGTGCCGCATTCCAGCTGTGGAGCGTGAGGCCGGTGTCGGGGTCGATCCAGGTCACCCCGCTACGCGGAATGGCGTCACGGATGCTGTCGATGTGGACACGCGTATGCGCCCGTGCGAGCTGTTCGATCGTGGCGTGGGGCGGAACGATTGCCACGAGTTCGCCGAACCAGGGGGTGGCACGCAAGGCGGTGTCGACCGCCTCGATGCGCCGGGGCGATTCAGGATGCCAGGGGCCGACGTCGTGTTTGATACAGTCGGCATGCGTCAGGTACGCGACGCGCGACATGGCTCAGAACAGCTGATCCTTGGACACGCCCGTCCGGCGCAGCATCTGCCGCAACACGCGCAGCGATTCCATCTGGATCTGGCGCACGCGTTCGCGCGTCACCTGGAGTTCCACCGCCAGGTCTTCGAGTGTGCAGGCCTCGAAGTTGTTGAGGCCAAAGCGCCGTTCGATCACCCAGCGCTGCTTGTCGTTCAGGAGCTTCAGCCATTCGTGAACGTGATGTTCGATCTCTTCCAACTGGAGCATTTCGTCGGGCAGATGCGCGTTGTCGTCGGCAATGGCTTCGCCGAGTGAAAGCGAGGGATCGACGTCGAGCGGCGCATCGAGCGAGGCAACGCGTTCGTTCAGCTGCATGATGCGGCGCACGTCCTCGACCGGGTGGCCGGTGAGCGCGGCGATATCGTCGCTGGTGGCGTCGGTCACGCCGTGCGTTTCCAGGTGCCGCTGCGCGCGCAGGTAGATGTTGAGTTCCTTGATGACGTGCACCGGCAGGCGGATGGTGCGCGACTGGTTCATGATCGCGCGCTCGATGTTCTGGCGTATCCACCAGGTGGCGTAGGTGGAAAACCGGAAGCCGCGCTCGGGATCGAACTTTTCCAGCGCGTGGATGAGGCCAAGATTGCCCTCCTCCACTAGATCGAGCAGCGCAAGGCCGCGGTTGGCGTAGTGCTTGGCGATGTTGACCACCAGGCGCAGGTTGCGCTCGATCATGGTCTGGCGCGCTTCGAAATCTCCCTGCACCACGCGCCGCGCGAGCGCGGCTTCCTCTTCTGCGTTGAGCAGGGGGGCCTGGCCGATTTCGTTGAGGTAGAGCTGGGTCACGTCGACCTGCGGTTCATGGAGAATCGCGGACGCCAGGTCCTCGGCGCTGTCGTGTGCCGCGTGATCTGCGCGCTCCACGTCGTCAATTCCCGGTTCGTCGGGCGACGGGTCTTCTTGCTCGTCGTCGCGTTCCTTGCTCATGAGCGCTCCGGTAGATAGGTCAGGGGGTCCAGCGGTTTGCCGTAACGGCGAATCTCGAAATGGAGTTTGACACGGTCTGTGCCGCTGTCGCCCATGAGGGCAATTTTCTGGCCGGCGGATACGGCTTCGCCTTCCTTGACCAGAATGGTTTCGTTGTGCGCGTAGGCAGACAGAAACTCGCCGGCGTGCTTGACGATGACGAGTTGCCCATAGCCTCGCAGCCCGCTGCCGCTGTAGACCACCTTGCCGGGCGCAACGGCCTTGATGGGCGCGTGGCGGGCAGCGACGATGTCGATGCCCTTGCCTCCTGCCCCGCCAAACCTGCCCAGCAGGGTGCCCTCTGCCGGCCATAGCCAGGCATCGACAGTCGTGGCAGCCGCGACTGACGGAGGCGGCGCTGCGGCAGCCGGAGAAGCAGGCGCAGGTGCCGGGGCGGGTGTCGCCGGCGACGCGGCCGCCATGGCCGCAGCCGGGGCGGGGGCCAGGGCGGCCGGAGGCGACACTGTGGTGCCGGACACTTGCGCCCAGTTGGCATCGGAATACCCCAGCCAGACCGCCTGCGGCGCGCGCAGCAGCGGCGGTTCGCTGATCGCCCGGGCGGCAGGCGGGGCCGCCTCGTCCAGCGGCCGGGTTTCGGCCGTGCCGGGCGGCGGGGTCAGACGCAGGGTTTGTCCGACCAGAATCCGGTCGGGAGAGTCGAGACGATTCCACAGCGCCAGATCGCGGTAGTCCAGGCTGTTTGCAAAGGCGATGGCGTACAGCGTGTCACCCCGCGCCACCATGTGGAGTCCGTTGCTGGATGGGGCGATTTGCGGCGTGGTCACGCGCGCCGGTTCGGCCTGCGGTTCGCGGGTTGGCGTGGCGGGTGCGGGTTGTTTGCGGGTCTGGGCATCCCGAACCGGGGCTGGCCCCGGTGCTGCGCATCCGACCAGCGTGACCGCGATCAGCATGCACGCGAGTGCTTTCACGCCACCCCCGGCAGCAAGGGGACGAATTTCACGTCTTCCAGCAATTGCTCGACCAGGGTATCGCCCTGGCGTTCGACCATGCACAGGGTCTGCTGGGCTCCGCCCCGGGGCATGACCAGACGCCCGCCCTCCGCCAGTTGCTCGGTCAGCTCGGCCGGCACTTCGGGGAACGCGGCCGCCACGACAATGGCATCGAAGGGTCCGAAATCCTTTGCTCCATGCAGGCCGTCGCCATGCTTGGGCTTGACGTTGTTGATGCGCAGCTCGCGCAGGCGCACCCGCGTCTTGCCGACCAGCGCCGCGATGCGCTCCATCGACACCACCTCGCGTGCGAGCTTGCCCAGCACCGCTGCCTGATAGCCGCAGCCAAGGCCGATTTCCAGCACGCGGTTGAGGGTGTGACCGTGGCCGGCTTCGCCGTGGCGCGCGAGTTCGGCCATGCGCGCCACGATGTAGGGGTTGGAAATGGTCTGGCCAAATCCGATGGGCAGAGCCGTGTCTTCATAGGCGCGCGATTCCAGCGCCTGGTCGACGAAGAGATGGCGCGGCACCGAGCCCATGGCAGCCAGCACGGTTTCATCCTTGATGCCCTGTTCGCGCAGGCGCTCGACCATGCGGCCGCGCGTGCGCGCCGAGGTCATGCCGATGCCGGCGCGCGGATTCAGAGTTTCAGCCATGATTTCACGCCATCCATCTGGCTGTAGCGGGTCAGGTCCATCTGCAGCGGCGTGATCGACACGCGGCCGTTCGCCACGGCAAAGAAATCGGTGCCCTCGCCCGCATCCTGCGCCGCGCCGGCAGCGCCCACCCAGTACACGGTCTGGCCGCGCGGGTTGGTCGTCTTCACCACCGATTCGGCCTTGTGGCGCTTGCCCAGGCGAGTGACGACCGGCGGTTCGATGTCTTCATCAGCCACGTCCGGCACGTTCACATTGAGCAGCATGGGCTCGACCGGCGGCTGGGCCTGGATACGCCGCACCAGATCGGCCACCACGCGCGCAGCGGTATCGAAGTGGCGTGCATTGTGACTCGCGAGCGACACCGCAATCGAGGGAATGCCAAGCAGATACCCTTCGGTGGCGGCCGCCACGGTGCCGGAATAGATGGTGTCGTCCCCCATGTTGGCACCGTGATTGATGCCGGAGATGACGATGTCGGGCATCTGGTCGAGCATGCCGGTCACGGCCAGGTGCACACAGTCAGTCGGTGTGCCGTTCACGTAATAAAAGCCGCTGGGTGCCTGGCGCAGGATCAGCGGCCGGTCGAGCGTGAGCGAATTGGACGCACCACTGCGGTCGCGCTCGGGGGCCACCACGGTGACGTCGGCGAGCAGAGTCAGCGCCTGGGCCAGCGCGGCGAGGCCGGGGGCAAAATAGCCGTCGTCGTTGGAGAGCAGGATGCGCATCTAGCGGGAACTGGCGGGCCGGCGGAACAACCAGGGCCGGCACGGGGAATAGGCTTCGAACATGTCGCCGATTCTAGCATTGCGAAACTTCAGGGCGGCGACGAAAACCACAGCCCGCCCACCATAAACGCGCATTTATCCGAATCGGCTACCATGCGGTCCAGTATCCGGAATCCGACCCCATGTCCATCGACTGGCCGCGCAAAACCCGGGAGCTGCACTCCCACCATTTCGATTCGACCATCTGGAACGACTTCGTCTTCCGTGATGACGACATTGTCATCGCCAGTTATGCCAAGGCGGGCACCACGTGGACGCAGCAGATCGTCGCCCAGTTGCTGTTCGATGCCGACCCGACGGTGAGTGTGGCCGACCGTTCACCCTGGCTGGATCTGCGCGTGCCGCCCAAAGCGGTCAAGCTTGCCGCGCTGGAAGCCCAGACCCATCGCCGCTTCGTCAAAACCCATCTGCCGGTTGATGCCCTGTGCTTTTCTCCCCGCGCCAAATACCTTTACGTCGCCCGCGACGGCCGGGACGTGCTCTGGAGCCTCTATCACCATCATCGGCAGGCGAACGCCAGCTGGTACCAGGCCCTGAATGACACGCCCGGGCGGATCGGCCCGCCGATTGACCCGCCCGTGGAAGATATCCGGCAGTACTGGCGCGACTGGATCGAGCGCGACGGCCACCCTTTCTGGCCATTCTGGGACAACGTGCGCAGCTGGTGGACCATCCGTGACCTGCCCAATGTGATGCTGCTGCACTTTGCCGACCTCAAACGCGACCTGGCGGGCGAAATGCGGCGGATAGCCACGTTTCTCGACCTGCGCCTCGACGAGGCCCGCTGGCAGGACGCCATCACCCATTGCAGTTTTGACTGGATGAAACGGCATGCCCCCCAGAGCGCGCCCCTGGGCGGTGCGTTCTGGGAAGGCGGTGCCAGCACCTTCATCAACAAGGGTATCAATGGACGGTGGCGCGAGACGCTGAGCGCAGCAGAGTGCGCCGACTACGAAGCGCGGGCGCGCGCCGAACTGGGTCCGGCCTGTGCGCACTGGCTGGCCAGCGGCTACAGCGGTTGAATACGCAGCCGCTGCCGCGCAGTCGTTGAGTCCCAGCCGGACGGCATCACCCGGCCCATCTCAGTAGCCACAATCCGGATTGGCACGCGCGCCTGAATCCGCCGCAGGCAGCCCCAGCATGTCCCGCGCCACGGCCTCCGCCACCTTGATGCCGTCGACGCCGGCGGAGAGGATGCCGCCGGCGTAGCCCGCCCCCTCGCCCGCCGGGTACAGGCCTTTCACATTCAGACTCTGGAAATCGTCACCGCGCGTGATGCGCACCGGTGACGAGGTGCGTGTCTCGACGCCGGTGAGCACGGCGTCGTCCATGGCAAAGCCCTGGATCTGCCGGTCGAACGCGGGCAACGCTTCGCGGATCGCCTCGATGGCGTAATCGGGCAGCGCGGTTGCCAGGTCGGTGAGACGCACGCCAGGCTTGTACGACGGTTCGACGCTGCCGAGCTGGGTGGAGGCGCGCCCGGCAAGGAAGTCACCGACCCGTTGCGCGGGCGCATCGTAGTTGCCACCACCCAGCTCGAACGCGTGCGATTCGAGTTGCCGCTGCAATTCGATGCCACCGAGCACGCCGTCGGCATAATCGGCAGGCGTGATGCCAACCACGATGCCGGCGTTGGCGTTACGCTCGTTGCGCGAATACTGGCTCATGCCGTTGGTGACGACGCGATTCGGCTCGGAGGTGGCCGCGACCACGGTGCCGCCCGGGCACATGCAGAAGCTGTAAACCGCGCGGCCGTTCTTCGCGTGGTGCACCAGCTTGTAGTCGGCCGCCCCCAGCAGCGGATTGCCGGCGTTCGGCCCCAGCCGGGCGCGGTCAACCAGCGATTGCGGGTGCTCGATACGAAAGCCGATGGAAAACGGCTTGGCTTCCATGAACACGCCGCGCGCGTGCAGCATCTCGAAGGTGTCTCGCGCGCTGTGGCCGAGCGCGAGCACGACGTGGCGACTGGCCAGAGTGTCGCCGCCGGCGAGTTGCACCCCCGCGATGCGCCCGTCTTCGATCACGACATCGGTTACGCGCTGCTGAAAGCGGATTTCGCCGCCGAGTGCTTCGATATCGCGCCGCATGGTCTCAACCATGGACACGAGGCGAAAGGTGCCAATGTGCGGCTTGGACACGTAGAGAATTTCCTCCGGCGCGCCAGCTTTGACGAACTCGGTGAGCACCTTGCGCCCGAGATGCCGTGGGTCCTTGATCTGGCTGTAGAGCTTGCCGTCGGAGAACGTCCCTGCGCCGCCTTCGCCGAACTGCACGTTGGATTCCGGGTTGAGCACATGTTTGCGCCACAGGCCCCAGGTGTCCTGCGTGCGCTCGCGCACCGCGCGGCCACGTTCGAGCACGATGGGTTTGAAACCCATTTGAGCCAGGACGAGCGCGGCAAAGATGCCGCAGGGGCCAAAGCCGACCACCAGGGGTCTTTCGTCCAGCGTAGCCGGCGCCTGCCCGACAAACTGGTAGCGCATGTCTGGCGACGGCTTCAGCTGCGCGTCGTTGCGGAATTTTTTCAGCAGCGCCGCTTCGTTCACAACCTCGACATCGACGGCATACACCATGAGCAGCGCATGCTTCTTGCGCGCGTCGTAACTGCGCTTGTGGATGCGGAATCCCAGCAGCGCCTCGCCCGTGAGGCCCAGACGCGCGAGGATCGCCGCGCGCAGGGCGTCCGGCGTGTGGTCGAGCGGCAGTTTGAGTTCAGTCAGTCGCAGCATGTCGGGTCGTCAAGTATTCCAGGGCTCCCTGCCCCGCCGCGCGCCCGCTGGCAAGGCAGGCCGTGAGCAGATAGCCGCCGGTGGGTGCTTCCCAGTCGAGCATCTCGCCGGCGCAGAACACGCCGGGCAGGTCGCGCAGCATCAGCTTCGCGTCCATTGCCTCGAACCGCACGCCGCCGGCGCTGCTGATCGCCTCCTCGATGGGACGCGGTGCAGCCAGGGTCAGGGGCAACGATTTTATCGCCTGCGCGAGTCGGACCGGGTCGTTCAGGGCGTCTTTCGCCAGGCATTCGTATAGCAGTGCCATTTTTGCGCCCTTCAAGCCCGCGCGGCTTTGCAGGTGGCTGGACAGCGAACGCGAACCGCGTGGGTGGCTCACCTCGGCGAGCACCCGCGCAGGCGATTTGTCCGGCAGCAGATCCAGATTCACCGCCACAGGACCTCGTGCCGCGATCGCATCGCGCAACGTGGCTGACAATGCGTAGACCAGGCTGCCCTCGATGCCGGTATCCGACAGCATCAGCTCGCCCTGTCGTGCGTGTGGCTGACCGCTCACATCGGCAAAATGCAACGCGACGGTCTTCAACGGCTGCCCGGCAAAGCGCGAGCGCAGGTGCGCACTCCAGCCACCTGCCACGTCGAATCCACAATTCGCCGGCAACAGTGGCGCGATGTCGATGCCGCGCTGGCGCAGCAGCGGCACCCAGTCCCCGTTCGCGCCCAGCTTGGGCCAGCTTGCTCCGCCGAGCGCCATCACCAGCGCGTCGGCTTCTGCATGGAGGTCGCCTGCCGGGGTGGCAAAACGCAGCGCACCCGTCTCCGTCCAGCCCAGCCAGCGATGCCGCATTTGAAACCGCACGCCGGCCTCGCGCAGTCGATGCAGCCAGGCACGCAGCAGCGGTGCCGCCTTCATGTCGCGCGGAAACACGCGGCCAGACGAGCCGACGAAGGTTTCGATGCCAAGGGCGTGTATCCATCCGCGCAGCGCATCCGGCGAAAACGAATCGAGCAGCGGACGCATGGCCTGCTCACGCACACCATAGCGGGTCGCAAAGATTTCGAATGGATCGGCGTGCGTGATGTTCATGCCCCCGATGCCCGCCAGCAGAAACTTGCGGCCCACCGAGGGCATCGCATCGTAGAGATCGACCTGTGCGCCGCCCTGTGCCAGCGTTTCTGCTGCGATCAAGCCTGCCGGTCCGCCCCCGACGACGGCAACGGCACCCATCACTAGATCATTCCCACTCGATGGTCGCCG
Source organism: Hydrogenophilales bacterium (assembly GCA_041639515.1). Lineage (GTDB taxonomy): Bacteria > Pseudomonadota > Gammaproteobacteria > Burkholderiales > Thiobacillaceae > Thiobacillus. The sequence continues at coordinate 18,700 of JBEQCD010000044.1, forward strand.
GAGGCTTGCCGGACACGTCGTAGACCACACGATTCAGGCCGCGCACTTCGTTGATGATGCGGTTGCTGACTTTGCCCAACAGCGAATACGGCAGTTCGGCCCAGTGTGCAGTCATGAAGTCGCTCGTCACCACGGCGCGCAATGCCACCACATAGTCATACGTCCGCCCGTCGCCCATCACGCCAACCGATTTCACCGGCAGGAACACGGCAAACGCCTGCGAGGTTTTCTCGTACCAGCCGGCCGCGCGCAGTTCGTCGATGAAAATCGCGTCGGCGCGGCGCAACAACTCGGCGAATTCGGCTTTGACTTCGCCCAGAATGCGCACGCCGAGACCCGGGCCGGGGAAGGGGTGGCGATAAACCATGTCGTGCGGCAGTCCGAGCGCTACGCCCAGCTCGCGCACTTCGTCCTTGAACAGCTCGCGCAGCGGTTCGAGCAATTTCAGATGCAGCGTGTCGGGCAGACCGCCGACGTTGTGGTGGCTCTTGATGGTGTGGGCTTTTTTGGTTTTGGCGCTGGCCGATTCGATCACGTCGGGGTAGATCGTGCCCTGCGCGAGCCACTTCGCTTTCGGCAGTTTTTCCGCTTCTTCCTGGAACACGTGCACGAATTCGCGGCCGATGATCTTGCGCTTCTGTTCGGGGTCGGAGACGCCGGCGAGTTCACCCATGAAACGCTCGCGCGCGTCCACGTGGATGACTTTCACGCCGAGGTTCTGCGCGAAGGTTGCCATCACCTGCTCGCCTTCGTTCAAGCGCAGCAAGCCGTTATCCACGAACACGCAGGTGAGCTGGTCGCCGATGGCCTTGTGGAGCAGCGCGGCGACTACCGACGAATCGACGCCACCGGAAAGCCCCAGAATCACTTCTTCGTCGCCGACCTGCGCCTTCACCTTTTCGATGGCCTCAGCGACGTAATCCGGCATGTTCCAGTCACCTTCGCAGCCGCAGATGCCGCGCACGAAGCGGTTCAACAGCGCACGGCCCTGCACGGTGTGGGTGACTTCGGGGTGGAACTGCACGCCGTAAAAGCGCCGCGCCTCGTCGGCCATGCCGGCAATCGGCGTGGCATCGTTGCTCGCCATGACCTTGAAGCCCTCGGGCAAGGCCGTGACCTTGTCGCCGTGGCTCATCCACACGTCGAGCAGACCATGGCCTTCGTCGTTGCCGCGATCCTGAATGTCTTTCAAGAGATCAGTGTGGCCGCGCGCGCGAATTTCGGCGTACCCGAATTCGCGCTTGGCGGCGGACTCCACCTGCCCACCCAGCTGCGCGGCCATGGTCTGCATGCCGTAGCAGATGCCCAGCACCGGCACGCCGAGTTCAAACACGACTTGCGGCGCGCGCGGGGTTTCGTCTTCGTACACCGAGTTCGGTCCGCCGGAGAGGATCACGCCCGCCGGGTTGTACTCGCGCACAAAGGCGTCCGTCACGTCGTTGGGGTGCAGCTCGCAGTAGACGCCGGCCTCGCGCACACGGCGCGCGATGAGCTGGGTGGTTTGCGAACCGAAGTCTAGGATGAGGATTTTCTGGTGCATTTTTTAGGGGTCAGGATTCAGGGATCAGGATTCAGGATTCAGGGGCACAGGCCATGGGATTCATAAAGAAAAAGCCGCGCATTGCGCGACTTCCCCTGACCCCTGAATCCTGACCCCTGACCACTATTCAACGCGGTAATTCGGCGCTTCCTTGGTGATCTGCACGTCGTGCACGTGGGATTCGCGGATGCCGGCGCCGGTGATCTCGACGAACTCGGCCTTGGCGTGCATGTCGGTGATGGAGGCCACGCCGAGGTAGCCCATCGACGAACGCAGGCCGCCCATCATCTGGTGGATCACGCCGAGCACACTGCCCTTGTAGGGAACACGGCCTTCGATGCCTTCGGGCACCAGTTTTTCCGCGCTCTTCTCGTTGTCCTGGAAGTAGCGGTCGCTCGACCCCTGCTGCATCGCACCCAGCGAACCCATGCCACGGTACGACTTGTAGGAGCGGCCCTGGAACAGTTCGACCTCGCCTGGCGCTTCTTCAGTGCCGGCGAGCAGGCCGCCCAGCATCACGCAGTTGGCACCGGCTGCAAGGGCCTTGGCGATGTCGCCGGAATAACGGATGCCACCATCGGCGATCACGCCCACGCCGCTGCCGGCCAGCGCATCGGACACGTTGGCAACGGCACTGATCTGCGGCACGCCCACGCCAGCGACCATGCGGGTGGTGCAGATCGAACCGGGGCCGATGCCGACCTTGACCGCATCGGCCCCGGCATCGACCAGCGCCTTGGCGGCACTGGCGGTGGCGATATTGCCGCCGATCACCTGCACCTCGGGGAAGGTCTGCTTCACCCACCTGACGCGCTCCAGCACGCCCTTGGAATGCCCGTGCGCAGTATCGACGACGACGACGTCGACGCCGGCTTCCACCAGCGCCGCCACGCGTTCCTCGGTGCCTTCGCCGGTGCCCACCGCCGCGCCCACGCGCAGACGGCCCATCGCATCCTTGCAGGCCAGCGGATGTTCACTGGATTTCTGGATGTCCTTGACGGTGATCAGTCCGCGCAGTTCGAAAGCATCGTTGACCACCAGTACGCGTTCCAGCCGGTGCTTGTGCAGCAAGGCCATCGCCTCGTCGCGGCTCGCGCCTTCCTTCACCGTCACCAGGCGCTCTTTCGGCGTCATGATGTTGGCGATGGTCTGGTCGAGCTGGGTTTCGAAGCGCAGATCACGGTTGGTGACGATGCCCACTACCTTGCCACCCTCGATCACCGGCAGGCCTGAAATCTTTTTTGCACGGGTGATCTCGATCACCTGACGCACCGTCATCTGCGGGGCGATGGTGATGGGGTCCTTCACCACGCCGGATTCAAAGCGCTTCACGGCAGAGACCTGGGCCGCCTGCATCTCGGCGTTCATGTTCTTGTGGATGATGCCAATGCCACCCTCCTGCGCCAGCGCAATGGCCAGGCGTGCCTCGGTCACCGTATCCATGGCGGCTGACAGCAGGGGCAGGTTCAGGGTGATCGTGCGCGTCAACTGCGTGGACAGGCTGACTTCGCGGGGGAGGATGGCGGAATGGGCGGGAACGAGCAGAACGTCGTCGAACGTCAGCGCTTTTTGCAGAACACGCATGGGCTTTCCTTAACGCAAAG
>JBEQCD010000045.1:0-21272 GCA_041639515.1 Hydrogenophilales bacterium
GATCCGGCGGAAGAGGATGCGTTTGCCGACACCGTCGAATCCGGCCTGCCCGCGCGCAAGGCCACCGTGCAGTCCGCCTATCTGGATTGGCGCGATAGCCCCGGCGACGCGGACGCAAAAAAAAAATTCCTTGATGCCCTGACCGAACTCGCGCGCGACGCCGAACTCATCGACGACGCGACGCTGAAGCAATCCAGCCGCGACACGCTCGAACATGCCCAGGATGCATCTGAGCCACCTCTTCCGCTCGATTCCCTCCTTGAAGCGCTGACCGGACTGGCATTGCCGGCACGGCCGGCTGTCCCCGAGGCGCTCGAACCTGCTCTGGCCGAATTGCCGCCAGAAGTGCCTCTGGCGTGTGAAGCACCGGCGCCGATCGAGCTGAACGCAGTCGAGAACGGGGTGCAGGACACCGCCCCGGTCGTTGCCGACGAAATCGACTTCGATACTTCAGACCCCCAGGTTGCCGCAGCCGATACGTCCCCGGCCTCTCAGCCGGTCGCCGCAGAAGGCCTGCTCACCACGCTGCCCAAAGCCGTCGAACCGGAATTGCTGGAAATCTTCCTTGAAGAAGCCAACGAAGTGCTCGCCACCCTGGGCGAGGCCGCCGAAAGCTGCCGCGCCAACCCGGACGACCCCGAAGCCCTGACTGTGATCCGCCGCGGCTTCCATACGCTCAAGGGCAGCGGCCGCATGGTCAGCCTGGAAGACCTGGGCGAAACGGCCTGGCAGCACGAACAGCTGCTGAATGGCTGGCTGGCCGAACACAAGCCTGCCAGCGCCGACCTGCTGGCACTGATCACCCGCTCACGCGGTGTGTTCCAGGACTGGGTGAATGCGCTCCAGGCGGGCGAAGTCGTGAGTCTGCCCGTGCCCGCGTTGCTCGCCGCCGTGGCGCGCGTGGGTGCAGGCCAGCCATTCGACCTGCCGGAAGTCGCAGACGAAATCGATGTGCCCACCGGGGTTGCGCCGGACGAAAACGAGCCAGCACTTGCGTTTGCCGAACCGGAATCGACCGACCTCGCCGAAATCCGTGCCGAGCCCGAATCCGTGATCGAGATGGCCGTCGCCGTCCCCTCGATACCCGCAGAGATTTTCGCTGCCGTCATCGAAGTGGCCGTGCCGCCGCCCCGGATCGAATCGGCCAGACACGACACGCCAGACGAGGCGGGGGACGCGACGGTTTGCGCCCTCATCGAATACGCTGTGCCGCCGATCGTGGCCGACGCCGACACCGTGGCTGACCCCGAACCGGTTCAGGCTGCCCCTCTGTATGGTGCAGTGGTGGAATACGCCGAAGCGGTTGCGCCCGTCGAATCCCCCGACTTCATCGAAGCCGCAGTGGACGCCACACCTGTCGACACCACAGCAGCGGTGGACACCGCCGCAGACGTCATCGAAATCGCTGCCACGCTCGACGACACGCCGATGACCCCATACGTCCCCGACGAAGTCTGCATCGGCTCCATCTGCCTGTCGCCGGGCTTGTACGACATCTTCATGGCCGAAGCGAAGCAACGTCTGGAAGTGCTCGACGAGGAAGTCGAGCGCCAGGTCGAGATGCAGGGTAGTCCGGTCATCGAACACGCCCGCCGCGCCGTCCACACCCTGGGCGGCATTGCCGGCACCGCCGGCATCGTGGCGCTGGCCGACCTCGCCCACGCCTTCGAGCTGTACCTGAATCCCTACGCGCATGCACCGCTGCCCGCTGCCCACCTGCCGCTGGTACAGGATGTGGCCGCACGCTTTGGCGACATGCTCGCCGCGCTCGATCGCCGCACATTGCCGGAACCGGCAAGCGATCTGGTCGCCACGCTGGCGGAACTGGAAGGCACGCATGCCGCCGCAGCCGAGCCGCCTGCACACACGCCTGAACCGGTCGCTGTTGCCGAGGTTTCCACCCAGCCCGATGCCGGCTTGCCCGAGGCAGTCAGCCTGCCCGACCTGGGGGCGCTCATTCCCAGCATCAAACCTGTCGCGCCGGCACCGGTTTTTGAACGCCGGGAAGTGGCCGATGAAATCGACGCGCAATTGTTGCCCATCTTCCTCGAGGAAGCCGAGACCCTGGTGCCCGATACCAGTGCCCAGCTACGGGCGTGGAAAGCCGCGCCCGACACCGCCGGCCCGCGCGATGCATTGCGCCGCAACCTGCACACCATCAAGGGCAGTGCGCGCATGGTCGGCGCGATGCGCCTGGGCGAACTCACGCACGTGATGGAATCGCGCGTCATCGCCGTGATCGAAGGCCAGATTGCCGCCGGCGAGGACGTCTTCGACACGCTCGAAGCCCAGTTCGACCGTCTGGCAGACGCCGTGGAACGCCTGCGCCTGGGCGATGCCGCGCCTGCCGACACGCCGGTCGACTCCCCGGCTGACACGCCGGTCGATCCGCTGGTGGCGGCACCGAGCCCGGTTGCGGCGGTCATTCCCGCCGATCCGCTCGCCCTGCCCGCCCAGCCGGCCACGCGGGATGCCAACGCCCTCACCCTGCGCGTACGCGCCGACTGGGTCGACCGCATGGTCAACCAGGCAGGCGAAGTGGCCATTGCACGCTCGCGAATCGAGAGCGAGGTGTTCGCCTTCAAGCGCCACGTCGCCGAACTGTCCGACGCCCTGGCCCGCCTGCGCGGCCACATCCGTGAAGTCGAGATCCAGGCCGAGTCGCAGATGCAGGCCACCTTCCAGACCCAGGGCGCGACCGAGGAATTCGACCCGCTGGAATTCGACCGCTTCACGCGCTTCCAGGAAGTCACGCGCTTCCTGGCGGAGAGCGTCAACGACATTTCCACTGTGCAGCACATCCTGCTGGCCCGCCTGGGCGAAGCCGATGCCGCGCTGATCCAGCAGACGCGCCTGAACCGCGAACTGCAACAGGATCTGCTGCGGGTGCGCATGGTGCCGCTGTATTCGGTGGCCGAGCGCCTGTACCGCACGGTGCGGCAGACCTCGCGCGACGTGGACAAGCGTGCGCAGCTCGACATCCAGGGCGGCGAACTGGAAATCGACCGTTCGGTGCTGGAAAAAGTCACCGCCCCGCTCGAACACCTGCTGCGCAACGCGCTGGCGCACGGCATCGAGGACGCCGACACGCGCCGTACCGCCGGCAAGGCCGAGTTCGGCGAAATCGTGCTAACCGCCAAACAGACTGGCAATGAAATGCTGCTCACGGTGAAGGATGACGGGGCCGGTCTCAATTACCCGCGCATACGCGAGAAAGCCGAGGCCCAGGGTCTCCTGCTGCCGGGTGTGGAGCCGACCGAATCGCTGCTGGCGCAGATGATCTTTGCCGCCGGTTTCTCCACGGCCGAAGCCATCACCGAAGTCTCCGGGCGCGGTGTGGGCATGGACGTGGTGAAAAGCGAAATTTCCGCACTCGGCGGACGCATCGAAATCAGTTCCACGCCCGGCACTGGCACCCGTTTCGACATCTACCTGCCGCTGACGCTGGCAGTAACCCAGGCCGTGATGGTGCAGGCCGCCAAGCATGATTACGCGCTGCCTGCGCCGCTGGTCCAGCAGGTCATCGAACTGAAACCCGACGAGCTCGCCCAGGCCATGGCGCACGGCGAAATCGACTGGCGCGGTGCCCGCTATCCCTTCTCCTACCTGCCGCACCTGCTGGGCGATGCCGAAGCGGTGCACGAGGTGCAGCGCTACAACCCGGTGGTGCTCCTCCACAGCGGGGCCAGCCTCGCCGCCGTGCTGGTGGACAGCATCGAAGGCACGCGTGAAATCGTGGTCAAGAACATCGGCCCGCAGATGGCCCGCATCACCGGCGTGGCAGGTGCTACCGTGCGCGGCGACGGCCGCGTGATCCTGATCCTCAATCCCGTGCCGCTCGCGCTGCGCTGGGCGAGCCAGCCGCGTGCTGCCGTGGAGCGGAGCGCACCCGCCGAGACGGTGGAGGTCAGCGCGGCCCTGCAGCCACCGATGGTCCTGGTCGTCGACGATTCGCTCACCGTGCGCAAGATCACCACGCGCCTGCTGACCCGCGAAGGCTTCCGCGTCGACAGCGCCAAGGACGGCGTCGATGCGCTGGAAAAAATGCACGACCTGGTGCCCGACGTGGTACTGCTCGACGTGGAAATGCCCCGCATGGACGGCTTCGAGCTTGCACGCGTGATGCGTGCCGACCCACGCCTGAAGGCGGTGCCGATCATCATGATCACCTCGCGCACGGCGGACAAGCACCGCAACCACGCGCTGGAAATCGGCGTCAACGTTTACCTGGGCAAGCCTTACCAGGAACAGCAGCTGCTCGACCACATTACCGAGCAGCTTGGCGACAAGGCCTTGCAGCCCGTCTGATGGTCGAAGCGAGTCGGGCCTGACGGGTTTCGGGTTTGATACACAGGGAGGCATGAGAGGAAAGGGAGGAACGACTCCCTTGCCTCTCTTGCCTTCCTGTTGATCCCCGCATCTGAGCAGTACCGGGGACTTTGCCCCCGGGTTGGGCTACAGCTTCAACTCCGCGAGATCCCCTGTCGCCAGCGCGTGCAGGCGCGCATCCGCGTTGTCCCGGTCGTGTGCCACCGCCATGAGGTGTTGCGCCACGTGCAACCAGTGGCTTTCTCCCTGCCTCGCCACTTGTTGCAGCGGTGTGGTGTCTCCTGTCGCCAGCCAGCGTTCGTAGGCAAGTGGCAAGGCGGGAAACAGTGCGCGCCGCTGCCCGGAGAAGTTGGCCAGGTAAAAATGCAGCGAGCCCGTGGCCTCGCGTTCCAGCAGGGTCGGCAGGGTCACCAGGCAATCGGCGAGATGGTCGCGCACCGCACGCGCCAGCAGTTCCGCGTGACGCGCATTGAGCCGCCCGAGCATCTCCGGCCACGCTGGCCCCAGCAGTTTTTCCGCGCGCGCTTCCCCCACTTCGTGCAGGATCATCGCTTCGGCCTCGGCCTCGCTCATGCGGTCGAGGCCACGCTCCACATCGCGCTCGAAATCGTAGTGGGCAAACGCGCGGCCCAGCGCCGTATCGCGCTCCTTGTACGACCATTCCTCGTATTTGTTCCAGAGAAAACGCCGCACCGCGTCCATGCGCAGGAAGATCGCACCGTCCCGCATTGCCGCCGGCGGCGCGATCAGGTCGCGTGCGTATTCACACCCGGCCACCAGCACCTGCACGCCTTCTCGCACTTCGGCGCGCTTGAGTTCGGCCAGCACGAAATGCGGTTTGCGGAAACGGCCGAGGCCGCTGCTGTAGACCAGGCCCTGCGGCAGCAGCGCACGGTTGATGTCATCCGCCTCGAAGGGGTCGATGGCGGCTTCGTTGAGCGGCAGCGGCGCGAAATCGGCGGCTTCCAGCGCATCCCATTCGCTCTCGCGCGCATTCAGCCAGTCGCCGAGTTCGTCCTTGGGCAGGCGCGCGCCGTAGGGTAGCTCCATTTCCCAGCGGAAGTACTCGCGCATTTCGAGCAGGAAGGTACACATTGTCATGTCTCGCGCATGACGGGCATCGGCGATCATGCAGTTCTTCTGCACGGTGTCGATCAGGTCGGAGAGATTGCCGGGCATGGATGCACTCCTGTGGGGGATGATTTCCAGTTTACGAATATTGAGGGGGAATTCAAAAGCCGGCCTTGCGCCTCGACTGTCCAGATCTTCAAACCGGCTTTCCCGATTGCCCCAAGGCTTGGAATGTCACCCTGCAGGCAGGTTCCGCCAGCGCCGCTAGAATCAATACTGCACCACCACCGGGTCCAGGCTGCGCCAGAGATACCAGGTCGCGACCGTGCGCCAGGGCGCGTGGCGCAAACCATGGGTGCGCAACGCGGCCGGGCTGGGGCGGCTCCCCTCCAGGTAGTGCAGCGCCACGGCCTTTTGCAGGCCGATATCGTCAACCGGCCACACGTCGGGCCGGCGCAGGTTGAAGATCAGGAACATTTCGGCAGTCCAGCGGCCAATACCGCGCACATCGGTCAGCTCGGCGATGACGGTCTCGTCGTCCTGCTTCTTCCAGCGCGCCGGCCGGATGCGGCCATCGCGGAAATGCCCTGCCAGATCCTGCAGGTATTCGACCTTGCGGCGACTCAGGCCGCATGCGGCGAGGGTATCTGCGTCCAGCCCGGCGATCCGGTCCGGCACCACGCTGCCGGCGCACTGTTCGAAACGCGCCCAGATGCTGTCGGCGGCTTTCACGGAAATCTGCTGCCCGACGATGGCGCGGGCAAGCGTCTGGAAAGGGTCGCCGCGCGTGCCCAGCACGCAGTCCGGGAAGCGTGCGATCAGCGCGGCCATCACGGGGTCGGCAGCAGCAAGCTCGGCGCAGGCATCCGGCCAGTAATCGGGGGGACGGGCTTTCATCTAACCGGGGGGCAGGCCAGCCATCGCGACACGCCGCATGTTCACAGCAGGATGATGTCGTACTGCTCCTGCGGGTAGGCGGTTTCGACCTGCATGGACACCGGTTTGCCGATGAATTCGATCAGCTGCGCGAGGCTGCCGGATTCCTCGTCGAGGAACAGGTCGATCACGCTTTGCGCGGCGACGATGCGGAATTCCCGCGCATCGAACTGACGCGCCTCGCGCAGGATTTCACGCAGCACGTCGTAGCACACGGTCTGCGCCGTCTTGATTTCGCCGCGTCCCTGACAGGTGGGGCACGGCTCACACAGGATGTGGGCCAGCGACTCCCGCGTGCGCTTGCGCGTCATCTCGACGAGTCCCAGCGCCGAGAATCCGCTGACGGTGGTGCGGGTGGGGTCGCGCGCCAGCGCCTTCTTCAGCTCGGCCAGCACCGCTTCCTGGTGCGCCGTGTTGTCCATGTCGATGAAGTCGATGATGACGATACCGCCCAGGTTGCGCAGACGCAGCTGCCGCGCAATGGCCTGTGCGGCTTCGAGATTGGTCTTGAAGATGGTGTCGTCAAAATTGCGGGCCCCGACGAAGCCGCCGGTGTTCACATCGGCCGTGGTCAGGGCTTCGGTCTGGTCGATGATGAGATAGCCGCCCGACTTGAGGTCGACACGGCGGCCCAGGGCCTTTTCGATTTCGCCTTCGATGCCATACACGTCGAACAGCGGGCGATCGGCACCGTAATGCTGGAGCTTGTCGGCTACCGCCTGGGTGTAATTCAGGGCGAAATCGAGCATGCGCTGGTAGGTCTCGCGCGAGTCGATCTGGATGCGTACCGTGTCCCGGTTGACGAAATCACGCAGTACGCGCAGTGACAGATCCAGGTCCTGATAAAGCAGGCAGGGGACGACGCAATTGCCGCGCTCCCTGATGCGCTGCCACAGCCGCTGCAGATAGGCGATATCGGCTTCGATCTCGGCATCTTCCGCCGTCTCGGCCATGGTACGCACGATGAAACCGCCGGTTGCATCGGGCGGCATCAGGTCATGCAGCTTTTGCCGCAGGTGCTCGCGCTCTTCCTCGCCTTCGATTTTCTGCGAGATGCCGATATGGGTTTCCTGCGGCAGGTAGACGAGATAGCGCCCTGCAAAGCTGATCTGCGTGGACAGCCGCGCGCCCTTGGTACCGATGGGATCCTTGATCACCTGCACCATGAGCGACTGCCCTTCGTGCAGGATCTGCTCGATGGGCCGCTCGGGTTCGCCCGCATGGCGGTCTTCCCAGATGTCGGCCACGTGCAGGAAGGCCGCGCGTTCCAGCCCCACATCGATGAAGGCCGACTGCATGCCGGGCAGGACGCGCACCACGCGCCCCATGTAGATGTTCGACACCAGCCCCCGGCACTGGGCCCGTTCGATGTGGAGTTCCTGCACCGCACCCAGGTGCATGACCGCCACGCGCGTTTCCTGCGGCGTGACGTTGACGAGGATTTCTTCGCTCATGGCAAAGCCCGATGGATTTTCAAATCGGGATGGACGGTTTTGCCATCCGCCCGGATTTGAAAACAGGAATCAGACTGTCAGGCCAAACGCCCGGAGCAACTCGGCCGTATCGTATAACGGCAGACCCACGATGCCGCTGTAGCTGCCGTCGATGTGTTCGACAAAGGCCCCCGCGCGGCCCTGCACGCCATAGGCTCCGGCCTTGCCCAGGTATTCGCCGGACTCCAGATAGCGCGCGATGGCGCTGGCATCGAGGCGGGCAAACCGCACGGTCGACGAACACAGGCGCGACTCCAGCCGGGTTTCATGCTGCACGGCCACCGCAGTATGGACACGATGCACACTGCCCGACAGCCGGACGAGCATGGCTTCGGCCTCGGCCCGGTCAGCCGGCTTACCGAGGATCGCGCCATCCAGCTCCACCACGGTATCCGCGCCCAGCACCGGAAACCGCAACAACCGTCGGGCATCCACGGCGCGCCAGCCGCAGGCGGCCTTCTCGCGCGCCATGCGCTGGGCGAACGCCTCGGCAGCCTCGCCGGCATCGGGGATTTCGACCACATCCAGGCGTCCCGGCACGGCGCGCAGCGGCAACACATCGAAGGCCACGCCGATCTGCTTCAGCAGCTCGCGGCGGCGGGGCGATTGCGAAGCCAGATAGATGCGTTTGTCGACCAGCATGGTTAGTCCCGGTGATAAGGGTGGTTTTTCAGGATGCACGTCGCCCGATACAGCTGTTCCACCAGCATCACCCGCGCCACGGCGTGCGGCAGGGTGAGTTTCGACAAGCCCAGCGTTCTGCCGGCGCGTGCCTTGACGCTGGCATCCAGCCCGTCAGCCCCGCCGATGATGAAGGTGGGCGAGACCCCTTCGTTCATCCAGCCGGAGAGCCAGTCCGCCAACTCGCGCGTGGTCACCTGCGTGCCGCGCTCGTCCAGCGCCACCGGCAGGCTGCCCGCCGGCAACGCCGAGAAGATGCGTTCGGCCTCGATCTTCCGTGCCTTCTCGCCGTCTTCCCCTGCAACGCGATGCCCCGGCTTGATTTCGATGAGTTTCATCGGCATGTCCGGCGGCATCCGCCGCGTGTAATCGTCCACCCCCGCCGCGATCCAGTCCGACATCTTGTGGCCGACGGCAATGAGGGTGAGTTTCACGGATTATTCTAGAAACCGCAGTTGGACGCGCCCGATGGTGCGTCTGATCGCGTGGCTGCCGCGAAGCAACGAGGCGGCAGGCCGGGGCCTGCAACGAGGCGCGACAAAGGCAGACGCGTGAGCAGGCGTACCAGCGGGTGCGTAGCGTCTTTACCCAACAGGTGAAGACCATCGAAGGCAGAAAACTCAGTGTTCATGCGGCGTTTGAGAGCGTGGAGAGTGGTCAACTGCGGTTTTTAGGATTATTGAGCCGCCGCGCGGGTGCGGGCGGCCTGGCCAGCTCCCCACAGTTCTTCGAGATTGTAATGCGCGCGGACGGCCGGCAGCATCACATGCACGATGATCTCGCCCAGGTCGAGCAGAACCCAGTCGCCGCTGCCTTCGCCCTCGGTATTGCCGACATACTCGCCAGCTTCCTTAACTTTTTCGCGCACGTTGTCGGCGAGCGCCCGGGTCTGCCGGTTGGATTCACCGGTGGCGATCACCATGCACTCGAACAGCGAGGTGAGCTTGCGGGTGTCGATCACGACGATGTCGCGCGCCTTGATGTCTTCGAGCGCGTCGACGATGAGTTGGGTCTTGGCTTTGATGTTCATGCGTAGAGCTGGTTTTCTCCAATGTAATCGAGTACGGAATCGGGCAGCAGGTAGCGCGCGCTGCGGCCGCGCGCCAGCGCCTCGCGAATGGCGGTGGCGGAAATGGCCAGCGGCGTCATGCGCCGCAGCAGTACGCTGCCGGCAGGGCCAGCCGCCGAACCGTCGGCCACCTGGCGGGCGGCGACTTCGGCCCGCAGCGATTCGGGCAGCGCGTCGGATTGCAGTACCGGCGCGCCCGGCCGCTCGGCCACGGCAATATGCGCCAGCGCAAACAAGCGCTGCCACTGGTGCCAGCCGGGCAGGCCCAGAAACGCGTCGGCACCGAGCAGCAGCCACAGCGGCCGGTCCTCTCCCAGCTCACCGCGCAGCGAGGTCAGGGTGTCGACGGTGTAGCTGGGTTCGGCACGCCGGATTTCGCGGTCGTCGCTCGCAAAGCGGGGGTTGCCGGTGATGGCACGGCGCGTCATCTCCAGCCGGTGGCGTGCCGCAGTGCGGGGCGCGCTGCGATGCGGCGGCTGGCCGGCCGGCACGAACAGCACGCGATCCAGGCCGATTGCTTCGGCCATTTCCTCGGCCAGGCGCAAATGGCCCACATGGATGGGATCGAACGTGCCACCGAAGACGCCAACAGGACGCACAGCGTCGAGGACGGCCGGCGTGCTTCCGCTCACCACAAGTCGCCCACCAGCTTACCCGCGCACATGCCCGTCACCCAGCACCACCCACTTCTGGCTGGTGAGGCCTTCGAGGCCCACCGGGCCGCGTGCGTGGATCTTGTCGGTGGAAATGCCGATCTCCGCGCCCAGACCGTATTCGAAGCCGTCGGCAAAGCGGGTCGAGGCATTGACCACCACGCTGGCGGAATCGACCTCGCGCAGGAAGCGGCGCGCACGACCGTAGTCTTCGGTGACGATGGCGTCGGTGTGCTGCGAGCCGTGGGTGTTGATGTGGACGATGGCTTCGTCGAGGTCGGCGACAACCTTTACCGCGATGATGGGCGCGAGGTATTCCTCGTGCCAGTCGGCCTCGGTCGCCGCCACGAGTTTTTCCGGCGCGACGCCGGCCGCGTTCAGAATCGCCAGCGATTCGGGACAGCCACGCATTTCCACGCCCTTGCCAGCAAGCATGGTGCCGATCCCCGGCAAGGCCGCCTGCGCCACGCCACGTGCGACCAGCAGCGACTCAGTGGTGTTGCAGGTGCCGTAGCGCTGGGTCTTGGCGTTCTCGACGATCTTGAGTGCCTTGGCCAGATCGGCGCGGTCGTCCACGTAGACATGGCAATTGCCGTGCAGATGCTTGATGACCGGCACCCGTGCCTCGCCGGTGATGCGTTCGATCAGCCCCTTGCCGCCGCGCGGCACGATCACATCAACATAGTCCTTCATGGTGATGAGTTCGCCCACCGCCGCACGGTCGGTGGTCTCGACCACCTGCACCACGGTGTCGGGCAGGCCGGCAGCGGCCAGCCCCTCGCGCACGCAGGCGGCGACGGCCTGGTTGGAATGCAGCGCCTCGGAGCCGCCGCGCAGGATGGCGGCATTGCCCGATTTGAGGCACAGGCCGGCGGCGTCTGCCGTGACGTTGGGGCGCGCCTCGTAGATGATGCCGATGACGCCGAGCGGCACGCGCATCTTGCCGACCTGGATGCCGGACGGGCGGTATTTCAGGCCGTCGATTTCGCCCACCGGATCAGGCAGGGCCGCGATCTGTTCCAGGCCTTCGGCCATGCCGGCGACGGTTTTCTCGGTCAGCGCCAGGCGGTCGAGCAATGCGGTGTCGTAGCCCGATTTGCGCGCGTGTTCCATGTCGCGCGCGTTGGCGGCCAGCAGCATCGCCGCGTCGCGGCGGATGGCGGCGGCGATGGCGGCGAGCGCGCGGTTCTTCTGGTGGGTGTCGGCGCGGGCGATGGCGCGCGAAGCTTCGCGCGCCTGGCGTCCCACGGTCTGCATGTACTGCTTAACGTCCATGTTCGGTTCCAGTCTTTTTGGGGGCGGCCAGCAAGCGCCCCAGTTCCAGCAAGCTATCCCAGGGATCGCCGAGCCGGTCCAGCCCTTTGGACTGGCGATCGGTCCGGGCAAGCAGGGCGAGCGCCTGTTCGATGTGGCCCAGGTCGAGCCGTTTCAGCGCGCGTTCGATCTGGGGCGCTCGCTGCTTGTCGCGCCCCCACAGCGTGCGCATGAGTACCGGCAGGCTGTCGCCCCGCGAAAGGGCCAATTTTAGCCTGAGCAGCAGCTGCACCGCCGACGCCACCTGCCACAGCATGGCTGGCACGGCTTCACCGCTGTCCTTGAGATCGGTGACGATCTGCGCAAAGCGCGCGGCGTCGCCGGCGTAAAGCGCGTCGGCGAGTGCATCGGCTTCGAGCCGGCTGACATCGACGACCGCGCGTTCGACATCGGCACGCGTCACCTTTCCTGGCGGCAGCAACAGGGCAAGCTTGTCGATTTCCTGTTGCGCGGCGAGCAGATTGCCTTCGACCTGATCGGCCAGACATGCCAGCGCATCGCGCTCGGCCGTCAGGCCCTGTTTGGCCAGCCGGCGTTCGATCCAGCCCGGCAGCGCCGCGCGCTCGACCGGCCGGGCCTCGACCACCACGCCTGCCTTTGCCAGCGCGGCGAACCAGCGGCTTTGCTGGGTTTTCCAGTCCACGCCGGGCAGGCTGATCAAGGTCAGGGTGTCGGGCGGCAATTTGCCGGCGTAGGTTTCCAGCGCCTTGGCCCCGTCCACGCCGGGCTTGCCCGAAGGAATGCGGATTTCGGTCAGGCGGCGCTCGGCAAACAGGGAGAGCGTGTCGCCGCTGGCAAAAAGTCCCTGCCAGTTGTACTTGCCCTGCACCGTGTGAACGGTGCGTTCGGTATGCCCGGCCGAGCGTGCGGCCGTGCGAATGGCATCGGCGGCTTCCTGGGCCGCCAGCGGTTCATCGCCCGTCACCACGTACAGCGCAGCCAGCCCGCGCAGCAGTTGCTCGGGCAGACGGTCGGCCGCGATATTCACGTCAGGATCGGCCGTTGGCCGGCTTCAGCGCCTGCAGGCGGCGCAGGATGCGCATGGCGGCGTTTTCGTCCATGTCGCGGTAAAGCAGGGTTTCTTCCGCACCCTTGGCCAGCAGCTGGGAATCGTCGTAGGTCAGGTCGCGCACCAGTTCGATCCGCTCGGTTTCGGCCAGTACCCGCCCGTCGGGGCTCACCACGCTGTAACTGATCTGCAGGCCCAGCCGGTATTCGGTGACGCGTCCCGCGCCCGACAGCGACAGGATGGTTTTGCTGCGCGTGTCGTTGGAAAGCTTGAGGACGGCCTCGGCTTCCGTAGCCGTCGCTGCCAGGCGCGTGCGCCCGCCCGCCACCAGCAAGGTGCGCAAGCGCTGCTCGACCGGGCTACCCGCTGGCGCGTCCAGATAGAGGCTGGTGAACGGCACCCCGTCGTAACGGCGCAGCTCGAACCCGCAGCCTGCAACCAGCAGGACGGGCGTCAAGGCGAGAAACTGGCGGCGATTCATACGACGATATTAACCAAACGCCCGGGCACCACCACCACTTTCTTGGGCGGCTTGCCTTCGGTGTGCTTCTGCACCGTGTCGCTCGCCAGCGCCAGCGCCTCGATGGCGGCCTTGTCCGCATTTGCGGCGACTTTGATTTGGCCGCGTAGCTTGCCGTTGACCTGGATCATCAATTCAATCTCGTCCTGCACCAGCGCGGCTTCATCGACCGCCGGCCAGGTCAGCGCCACCCCCGGCTTGAGTTCGGCCTGCAAGGCTTCGCAGATGTGCGGCACGATGGGCGCGAGCATGGCGACCACACTTTCCAGCACTTCCTGCCGCACCGCGCGGCTGGCGGCGTCCATGCCGTCGAACTTCGCCAGTGCGTTCATCAGCTCCATGTTCGCGGCAATGGCGGTGTTGAACTGCTTGCGGCGCTCGATATCGTCGGACACCTTTTGCAGGGTTTGATGCAACTGGCGGCGCAGGGTTTTGGCTGCGTCGTCGAGTTCGCCACCCGAATACGCGGCAACGACACCGGCTTCGACATGCTCGAAGCTCGCTTTCCACAGCTTGCGCAAAAAGCGGTTCGCGCCTTCCACGCCCGAGTCCGACCATTCCAGACTCTGCTCGGGGGGCGCGGCAAACATGGTGAAAAGCCGCGCGGTGTCTGCACCGTACTGGTCGATCAGCGCCTGCGGATCGACGCCGTTGTTCTTCGACTTCGACATCTTCTCCGTGCCGCCGTGGGTCACGGCTGCGCCGTCGGTCTTGCAGATGTGTACGCCGTCGCGCAGCTCGACATCCGCCGGGTTGAACCAGGTTTTCTTGCCGCTCGCGTCTTCGCGGTAGAAGGTCTCCGCAATCACCATGCCTTGCGTCAGCAGGTTTTTGAAGGGTTCGTCGCTCGTCACCAGCCCTTCATCGCGCATCAATTTATGGAAGAAGCGCGCGTACAAGAGATGCAGGATCGCGTGCTCGATGCCGCCGATGTATTGGTCGACCGGCAGCCAGTCGTTGGCGCGCGCATCGAGCATCTGATTGGCGTCGGGGCAGGCGTAGCGCGCGTAATACCAGCTCGACTCGACGAAGGTGTCCATCGTGTCGGTTTCGCGGCGCGCGGGTTTGCCGCACTTGGGGCAGGCGCAGTTGACGAAATCGGCGCGTTTGTTGAGCGGGTTGCCCGAGCCGTCCGGCACCACGTCTTCCGGCAGCACCACCGGCAATTGCTCGGCGGGCACGGGCACGTCGCCGCAGGAGTCGCAGTGAACAATCGGAATCGGGCAGCCCCAATAGCGCTGGCGGGAAATACCCCAGTCGCGCAGGCGGAACTGGGTTTTCTTTTCGCCCAGACCCAGTGCTTCGAGATCGGCGGCGATGGCATCCACCGCTTGCTCGTAATTCAGGCCGTCGTACTTTCCCGAATTCACGCACACGCCGCGCTGTTTGTCGCCGTACCACTCGGCCCAGGCGTCGGTCGAGAACGCTTCGCCTGACACACCGATGACCTGCTTGATCGGCAATCCGTATTTCTGCGCAAAGCCAAAATCGCGTTCGTCGTGCGCCGGCACGGCCATGACCGCGCCTTCGCCGTAGCTCATCAAGACGTAGTTGCCGACCCACACCGGCACTTCTTCACCGGTGAGCGAATGGACAACGGTGAGGCCGGTGTCCATGCCCTTCTTTTCCATCGTCGCCATGTCGGCTTCGGCGACCGAACCCTGCTTGCATTCGGCAATGAAGGCGGCGAGATCGGGGTTGGAAACTGCTGCGCGCGTGGCGAGCGGGTGCTCGGCGGCGACGGCGACGAAGGTCACGCCCATCAGCGTGTCGGCACGGGTGGTGAAGACCCACAGCAGTTCGTCCGGCAGAGTTTGATTCTGCTGGGCAATCTTGAACGCCAGGCGCACGCCGACGCTCTTGCCGATCCAGTTCGACTGCATGGTTTTCACGCGCTCGGGCCAGCCCGGCAGCGTGTCCAGCCCGGTCAGCAATTCGTCCGCGTACTGCGTGATGCGGAAGAAATACATCGGAATCTCGCGCTTTTCGACCAGCGCGCCGGAGCGCCAGCCGCGCCCGTCGATGACCTGCTCGTTGGCAAGCACGGTCTGATCGACCGGGTCCCAGTTCACCGTCGCCATCTTCTTGTAGATGACGCCCTTTTCGAACAGACGCGTGAACAGCCACTGCTCCCAGCGGTAATAGTCGGGCTTGCAGGTGGCGAGTTCGCGTTCCCAGTCGATCGCGAGGCCAAGCGCTTTCAGCTGCCCGCGCATGTGGTCGATATTCGAGTACGTCCACGCGGCGGGCGGCACGCCATTCGCAATGGCCGCGTTCTCGGCCGGCAGGCCGAACGCGTCCCAGCCCATCGGCTGCATCACGTTGTAGCCGCGCATCGCGTGGTAGCGCGCGAGCACGTCGCCGATGGTGTAGTTGCGCACGTGGCCCATGTGGAGCTTGCCCGACGGATACGGGAACATCGACAGGCAGTAGTAGCGCGGCTTGTCGGACACATCCAAAGCACGGTACGCGGCGGTGTCGGCCCAGCGGGCCTGAGCGTGTCGTTCGATGTCCTGGGGAAGGTATTTTTCCTGCATTGCTGAAACCGCGCAAAATAAGCCCGCGATTATACCGCCCGGCCGGCTCGCGTTCGGCGCGGGAACACTGCCAGCCGCAGCCTGTCGCACCCATCCCCACACCATACAAAGGAGATTCCATGAAAACGCTGCTGCCTCTGGTTCTTGCCGCCGTTTCCCTGCCTGCCCAGGCCAACGACATGGTGTCCGTCAAACAGATCGGCCTGGAACTGGCGCGGGACATCGCCATGGGTTCGGTCGAGGCCTGCCGCCAGGACGGGTACAACGTCTCCGCCGTGGTGCTCGACCGCGCCGGCAACGTCCAGGCCGCGCTGCGCGACACTCTGGCTGCGCGGCATACCCTGGAAATCGCCGAGCGCAAGGCCGGCATGACCATCATGTCCGGCATCGATTCCGGGGCCTTCCGCGCCGCCCGTGGCGACATCCGCCCCGAACTCAACCACATGCAGGGCCTGATCGTGATGGACGGTGCCCTGCCCATCCGCGCCGCCGGCAGTCTGATCGGTGCCGTGGGCGTGTCGGGTGCGCCGGGCGGGGAAAAGGACGCCGCATGTGCCATGGCCGCCCTGAAAAAGGTCGAAGAGCGGCTGGAATTCGCGATGTAAGCGCCCGCCAACCTGAAGGCTGGCCTGCGGGTGACACACCCCCACCCGCACGGGTAGAGCGTGTGTTGTTGGCGCTTTAGCGCCTCTACTACCACGGCCTACCCCTTGCGGGTAAAATGCGGCGTTTCGCTTTCGTTACAGCCATCCTTCAGGGAGTCCCCAGCATGTCCAAAAAGCACCCCGTCATCGCGGTCACGGGTTCGTCCGGTGCCGGTACCACCACCGTCAAGCGCGCGTTCGAGCACATTTTCTTCCGTGAAAAAATCAACGCGGCCGTGATCGAAGGCGACAGCTTCCACAGCCTGTCGCGCGTGGACTTCAAGTCCGCCGTGAAAAAAGCCGAAGCCGAAGGCAATTTCTCGTTCAGCCACTTTGGTCCCCAGGCCAACCACTTCGACAAGCTGGCCGAACTCTTCAAGACCTACGGTGAAACCGGCGGCGGCAAGAAGCGCTACTACATCCACAGCGACGAAGAAGCCGCCGAACACAACAAGCGCCTGAACACCAGCCTCAACCCCGGTGAATTCACCCCGTGGGAAGACGTGCCCGGCGGCTCCGACGTGCTCTTCTACGAAGGCCTGCATGGTCTGGTCAAAACCGATGACGTGGACGTGTCCAAGCACGTCGATCTCGGCATTGGCGTGGTGCCCATCGTCAACCTGGAATGGATCCAGAAAATCCACCGTGACGGTGCCGAGCGCGGCTACTCCGCCGAAGTCATCGTCGACACCATCCTGCGCCGCATGCCGGATTACGTGAACTACATCACCCCGCAGTTCTCGCGCACCGACATCAACTTCCAGCGCGTGTCCACCGTCGACACTTCCAACCCCTTCATCACCCGCGACATCCCCACCCCGGATGAAAGCTTCATCGTCATCCGTTTCCGCGAACCCAAGGGGGTGGATTTCCCCTACCTGCTGAACATGATATGCAACTCGTTCATGTCGCGCCGCAACACCATCGTGGTGCCGGGTGCCAAAATGGGTTTTGCCATGGAGCTGATCCTGGCCCCGATCATCCAGGACATGATCGCCAACAAGAATAAGTAAACCTGTCGCGTTGCGCTGAAAACGGAGCCTCAGGGCTCCGTTTTTCATTCCCCTTTCAATCGTCCCCATTGGGGCTGCCGCAGTCCATGTTTGCGCGACTGCCGCTTTTATAATGTCTCTTCGACATCCCCTGTATCCGACATGAGCGCACTTCTCGACTCCCTCAATCCCGAACAGCGCGCTGCCGTCACGCTGCCGCACGAATCGGCGCTGATCCTGGCGGGTGCGGGTTCGGGCAAGACACGGGTGCTCACCACGCGCATCGTGTGGCTGATCCAGTCGCAGCAGGTGTCGCCGCACGGCATCCTGGCGGTGACCTTCACCAACAAGGCAGCGAAGGAGATGCTCACGCGCATCTCGGCCATGCTGCCGATCAACACGCGCGGGATGTGGGTGGGTACTTTTCACGGCCTGGCGAACCGCCTGCTGCGCACGCACTGGCGCGAGGCCGGGTTACCGCAGACCTTCCAGATTCTCGATTCGGCCGACCAGCTCTCGGCGATCAAGCGGCTGATGAAGTCGCTGAACGTGGACACGGAGAAATACGAACCGAAGAAGGTGCAGTGGTTCATCAACGGCCATAAGGAGGCCGGCCGGCGCGCGCGCGACGCCGAGGCCTTCGACGAATATTCGATGCGCATGGCCGAGCTGTTCGAGGCCTACGACGCGCAATGCCAGCGCGAGGGCGTGGCGGATTTTCCCGAACTGCTGCTGCGTTCCTACGAACTGCTCTACCGCAACGAGCCGCTGCGCGAGCATTACCGCGATCGCTTCAAACACATCCTGATCGACGAATTCCAGGATACCAACACCCTGCAATACCGCTGGCTCAAGCTCTTTGCCGGGCCGCAGGCCGCGCTCTTTGCGGTGGGCGACGACGATCAGTCGATCTACGCCTTTCGTGGTGCCGACACCGCCAACATGGCCGCGTTCGAGCGCGAATTCGCGCACGGCAACGTCATCAAGCTGGAGCAGAACTACCGCAGCCACGGCCACATCCTCACCGCCGCCAACACGCTGATTGCGCAGAACGCGCACCGGCTCGGCAAGAACCTGTGGACGGCAGAGGGCGATGGCGAGCCGATCCGCGTCTTCATCGCGTATTCGGACCAGGAGGAAGCGAGTTTTGTGGTCGATGAAGCCAGATCGCTCAACCGCGAAGGCGTGGCGTTCTCCGACATGGCGCTCTTGTATCGCTCCAACGCGCAGTCGCGGGTGCTGGAACACGCACTGTTCTCTGCGGGCGTGGCTTACCGTGTGTACGGCGGCCTGCGTTTCTTCGAGCGGCAGGAGATCAAGCACGCGCTCGCCTACCTGCGCCTGATGACCCAGCCCGAGGACGACGGCGCGTTTCTGCGCGTGGTGAATTTCCCCACGCGCGGCATCGGCGCGCGCACGCTGGAACAGCTGGCCGACAGCGCCGCACGTTCTGGAGCCAGCCTGTGGCAGGCGGCCTGCACCAGTGGCGGCAAGGTGGCGGGCTTCGCCAAACTGGTCGAAGACATCAAGCAGGCCACGGCCAACCTGCCGCTTGCCGAAGTCATCGACCACGTCATCGAAGCCTCGGGCCTGGCGGACTTCTACCGCGCCGACAAGGACGGTGCCGACCGGCTGGAAAACCTCAATGAACTGGTCAACGCCGCTACGCTCTTCGGCGAAGAGGCAGAGGACACAACCCTGGAATCGTTTCTGGCCCACGCCGCGCTCGAAGCCGGCGAACACCAGGCCGGGGCCGGCCACGACGCCCTGCAACTGATGACCGTACACGCCGCCAAGGGCCTGGAATTCCATACCGTGTTCATCACCGGGCTGGAAGAAAGCCTGTTCCCGCACGAGCAGAGCGCGCACGAGGAAAACGGGCTGGAAGAGGAACGCCGCCTGATGTACGTGGCGATCACTCGCGCGCGGCGGCGGCTGTATCTGTCGCACGCGCAATCGCGCATGCTGCACGGGCAGATTCGCTACGGCCTGCCCTCACGCTTTCTCGACGAACTGCCGGAGCAGGTGCTGCGCCCGCTCAACCGCAAGGCCGAAACGCCGGCCGCTGCCTACGGCACACCCGCGCCACGCGCACCACAGGCCGGAAACGACACGGGCTACCGCGTGGGACAAAGCGTGGCCCACGCCAAGTTCGGCACGGGCATCATCATCGACTTCGAGGGACGCGGCAGCGACGCGCGGGTGCAGGTGAAATTCCGCGACGCCGGCACCAAGTGGCTGGCGCTGGCTTACGCCAAATTGTCGGCTGCCTGATCGCCGGGCGGCGTCTCATCCGCCCACACGGCAAATATCGCCTGATACGACGCATACAACGAACCGAACAGGATGGGCATCGCCACCAGCAGGCCCAGCAGGAAAGGCACCAGCGCAGAAACGAACAGCAGCAGGCCGAGCGCAAGACTGTTCACCAGCATGGGGGCCCAATTGCGGAGCACGGCCTTGAGGCTCACGCCCAGCGCGGTCATCGGCCGCGCACCCCCAAACAGGATGAGTGCGGGCGCGAACCAGGTTGCCATCATCAGCGGCGTAAACAGCACGAGTCCGGTGAACACGGCGGGCAGGGACTGGTTGAGCACGGCCTGCATGTCCTGCGGGGTGGCGTCGCCGCGCTGCGCGACCTCCATCAGCGCCTGTGGATCAAACCCCATGCCGAGCATGATCTTGCCGATGACCAGCATGGCCAGGAGCTGCACGGCACCAATGGTCATCAGTGGAATGGCCGGACCCTGCACCCCGGCCAGAAAATTCGGCAGTTCCAGTTCGCGATTGTCGTCCAGCGCGCGAAACGCGGCCATGAACCCCGCCACGGCCAGTGGCCACACCAGGTCGGAAAGCGCACCGCCCACGGCGGGAATCAGCCCGAGCGCCATCACCACGCCAAAGATCACGCCAAAGGCCGCGGACAGCAACAAAGGATTCTTGCGATAAAAACGGAACCCCGCGTTGACCCACTGGAAGCCATGCGCTGCGGGCAGTTTGCGGGGGATGTCCTGGTTCGGGTCGGCATTCATGCGGCGAATTTTACCCGAGCCGGACTGTGACCCGCGCTTACCGGTGGCGTCAGAATTCCTTCACCACCCACATCGGCGGACGCATGCCGGAATCGAGGCTGTCCTGCCGCGCAAACTGGCCGTCACCCTTGCCGTCGATGAGGTAATACGGTTTGCCGACCTTGGGGATGACCTTGAGCATGTAGAGCTTGCCGTTGGCACGGTATTCGATGACGCGCCCCTGGCTACCCGGCTTGATGGTGACGGCGGGCGCGTCGTCCGGGCCCGGTGCGCCGTCGGGCACCGGCTTGAGTTCGGGCGGGCGGTCTGATGGCGCGGCGGCAAGCGCCAGGCCAGAAACCAGAAACAGCGTAAGCAGGACGGGGGTGCGCATGGCGGGCTCCAGAGTGTTCTTATCAATGTAGTGCAGGGTGCGCGTTACAGATTGAGCTGGATTTCGCGCTCGGCAAGCGAGGGCATGAAACCGCGCTTTTCGTAATGGCTGAAGATGGCGTCCACGACTTCGGCAGGCTCGTCGATGATGCGCATGAGATCGAGGTCTTCGGGCGAGATCATGCCCTCGTCGACCAGCGTGGTCTTCACCCAGTCGACAAAGCCGGCCCAGAATTTCGAGCCGACGAGAATGATGGGAATGCGCGGAATCTTGCCAGTTTGCACCAGGGTGAGCGCCTCGGTCAGTTCGTCCAGCGTGCCGAAGCCACCGGGCATCACCACATAGGCCGCTGCGAATTTCACGAACATGACCTTGCGCGCAAAGAAATGCTGGAAGGTCTGGCTGATGTCCTGATACGAATTGCCGCTTTGTTCGTGCGGCAACTGGATGTTGAGTCCCACGCTCGGCGACTTGCCGAAGTACGCGCCCTTGTTGGCCGCTTCCATGATGCCAGGCCCGCCGCCCGAGATGACCGAGAAGCCGGCATCCGACAGCCGGCGCGCAATATCCTCGGTGAGCATGTAGTAGGCGTGATCGGCCGGTGTGCGCGCGCTGCCGA
>JBEQCD010000046.1:0-19821 GCA_041639515.1 Hydrogenophilales bacterium
CGCTGAAGTGCCGGTGACCAATCTCGTGCGCGACGCCATCGTGCCGCCCGAGGCCCTACCACTGAAGTTCGTCGCGCACACACCGTGCTTCCGCTCCGAGGCCGGCTCCTACGGACGCGACACGCGCGGCATGATCCGCCAGCACCAGTTCGACAAGGTCGAGATCGTGCAGATGGTGAAGCCGGAGGATTCTTATGCTGCGCTGGAAGGCTTGACCGCAAACGCCGAGGCGATCCTGCAGAAGCTCGGTCTGCCGTACCGCAAGATGCTGCTGTGCACCGGCGACATGGGGTTTTCCTCGGCCAAGACCTACGACCTCGAAGTGTGGCTGCCGGCGCAGAACACCTACCGTGAGATTTCCTCGTGTTCCAATTTCGAGGCCTTCCAGGCGCGCCGCATGCAGGCGCGCACCCGTAACGCCCAGGGCAAGCCGGAACTGCTGCATACGCTTAACGGCTCGGGACTGGCGGTGGGCCGCACGCTGGTGGCGATTCTGGAGAACTACCAGAACGCAGACGGCAGCGTGACCGTACCAGAAGCGTTGCGGCCCTGGATGGGTGGGCTGGATAGCCTGACGCCGGCCTGAATGCGCTGCGTCAACCCGGCGCGTGGGCGGGCGTATCTCGCCGGCTCAGGTTGATGAGCGAATCGTATTCCGGCTCCAGGCGCAACAGGATGTCGTAGTAGTTGCGGATGTTCTCGGCCAGGCCCAGCGCCTCGTAACCCCGCGCGTAGCCGTAGCGCATCACACCCCGATAGGTTCCCCGGCTGAGATAGGGCAGGGCGGCTTTTACGTCAACCCAGCTGTCGGGGTTGCCGCCGCGCGCCTGCGCAATGCGGCGCGCGTCTTCGAGATGGCCCAGCCCCACGTTATATGCCGCCAGCGCGATCCAGGTGCGGTCTGGCTCCACGATGCGCGTGGGCAGGCTGTCCTTCAGCATGGCCAGGTAGCGCGCGCCCCCGACGATGCTCTGCCGGGCATCGAGCCGGTTGCTGACGCCCATGCGGTCGGCCGTCTCACCAGTGAGCATCATCAGCCCGCGCACGCCGGTCGGCGAGGTGGCATAGGGATTCCATTGCGATTCCTGGTAGCCGATGGCGGCCAGCAGGCGCCAGTCGATGCCGGTGAGGGTCTGCGCTTCCTGAAAATGCCGGCGCAAACCGGGCAACCGCTGCGGCCGGCGTTCGAGTATGCCCAGCACATCGCTGCGGTCGAGCTGCTTCACATGCCCGAAATAGCGTTCATGGATGCGGGCCAGCGTGCCGTCCTTGCGTGCGCGTTCGATGAAGCGGGCCAGACGGATGCGCAGGTCCTGCGAACTCAGCGGGTGCAGGGCCCAGACAATTTTCTGCTTGTCGGGTAGATCGAAGGCCACCCTGAGATCGGGATAGAGATTGCGCATGGGGTCGTAGACCATGCCGTTCACAATCACCGCGTCATAGTCGCCGGCCTGCAACTGCGCCAGCAGTTCCTCCGGCCAGACGTTCTGCAGCGTCGTCCAAGCGAGGCCCGCATGTTTGCGTTTCAGGCGGGCCAGCATCGGGGTATGGCCCGAACCGGCAATCAGCGCAAGGCGTTTACCCTGCAGTTCGCGCAGCGAACGCGGCGCAGGTTTGCCCGCCGGCACGATCACGTGCACCGGCGTTTCGAACAGCACGGGCCCGGCAATGAAATGGCGGTCCTTGACCACTGCCTGCGGCAGGGCAGCGGCCGCCATGTGGAGGGTGCGTTTGTCGAGGGCATCGAACAGGGCGGCCGGATCGTCCTTCTCCATCCAGCGTACCGACCATTGCTGCGACTCGGCAAAGGCCCGCAACACGTCGTGTTCATAGCCGGCAGCTTCGCCATCCGGCGCGATGAAGTAAGTGGCAGGGTAGTTGCGTGTTCCCACCACCAGCTCACCCGTGTTTTCTGCCGGCGGCACGGGCACGCCGCACGCCGACAGCAGGCCAAGCATCAACAGGGACAGCCAACTCCGTGAGGTCGCCATTTTTTTTGTGACTGGCATGGCCGCAGTCTGCCCCGACAGGAAATTTTCGTCCAGCCGGGGCCGGATTGGCGACAGCTCGGTTACAATACGCGCCGCCGGAGAGGTGGCAGAGTGGTCGAATGTACCTGACTCGAAATCAGGCGTAGGTGCAAGCCTACCGTGGGTTCGAATCCCACCCTCTCCGCCACCATACAAGCAACCATGCGGTTTACAGGCATGGTTCGCAGTCCAGCCCACTTTCAGCCCCACCCTGACCCAAACCGTTTGATCTTCGACCTCCGGGTTTGATCGGGTGTATTAGCGTTTGGCTTGCGCTTCAAATCGGCCCAGCCCACACATCTCTCCGACCCGTCCTTCCTCGGCGTTCAGCCGGGCGTTTCCCTCGTTCCGAATCATGCGTTCCCGGCCGTGAATCTCAAGAGGTGGCCGGGAGGCGGGCGCACGATTTTCTCCATCGCCTGGCGGTAGTCTTTTACTACTTGCGCGCGACATCGACCGCTCAAGACCTGATTGATTCCATTAATATCAGTCTGTGGGTTGCCATAAATAATTGAATACAGCGGAGTGGCAATTCGACGATTCTGACAAGCGGTTGTCATTTGAGTGATCATCGCTTGGGAACAGGCAGCGGTGTGCCCTTTGGGGGCATCGAACAATGCCGGAGAGGTCATGGACAGAAAAATCGTCATTACGCTGGGGTCTCTGCTGGACACGCGTGACAACCCGACCGTACTGGTCGACAAGCATTACCGGATCGTGGCGGCCAACAAGGCCTACTGTGAATCGTATGGTGTTTCGCCCGAAGGCGTGGTGGGCAAGACCTGTCACGAGATTTCGCACCGCTCGCCGGTACCGTGCCATCAGCATGGCGAACAATGCCCCCACCAGGAAGTCTTTCAGCAAGGCCGACCGAGCGAAGTCCTGCACATGCATTTCGACTTTGAAAATCGGCCGGACTACGTGCGCATCCGCGCCCATCCCCTGCACGATGAATCGGGCGAACACCTGCTCATGGAATCGATACAGCGGCTGGCGCCGCGTGTCGACATGGATGTCGAGTCCTACCGACTCGCGGGCAAGTCGCCTGCCTTCCTGCAGTTCTTTTCCCAACTGGCCAGTGTGGCGCGAACCGGCGTGACTGTCTGGCTGCACGGGGAAGGCGGAACAGGCAAAGGGCTGGCGGCACGTTTCATCCACGAGCACTCGTCGCGCAAGCTTGGTCCGTTCGTCAGCTTCAATTGTTCTGAATATGCCCCAGAGCAGTGCGAATCAGGGCTGTTCGATCTGGCACGCGATGAGTCTGGTGCCCAGCGTTCACAGGCAGGCGCGTTCGAGCAGGCCCGGGGCGGCACGCTCTACCTGGATGCATTCGACGCCTTGCCGCTTTCCCTGCAAGGCAAGCTCCTGCGCCTACTGGACAGCGGCACCTACAAGCCACCCGGCAGCGATGTCTTGCAGCAGGCGGATGTGCGCCTGATCGTGGCAAGCCAGGCTGATCTGGCACGCATGATGGCCGAGGGCAGCTTCCGCCAGGACCTTTACTATCGCATCGCCGAATTCCCCGTCCGCGTGCCGGCGTTGCGTGAACGCAGCCTGGACATCCCGCTCATCGCCGAATCTCTGCTCGGCCAGATTGCTCGGGAAACCGGGCGGGTCTGCCAACTGAACCAGAGCGCCATCGACGCACTGTGCGGTCATCCCTTTCCGGGCAACATGCGTGAACTGCGCAGCCTGCTGCTTGGTGCGGCCACCCGCTGCAAGGATGGCTTGATCGAGGCGGGCGACATCGATTTCAGCGTGTCGGCTGGGCGAGCTGCCACAACCGTCGCGAAACCTGCTTCACGCCGCCGGTCGCCGCCATCACTTGAACCCGATACACCCCTGGTGGAATCGGGCGACGAGGCAGAAACCATCCGTGCCCTGCTCAAGCAATATGGATCGCGGCGTGCCGTAGCCAAGCGACTCGGCGTGTCGGTGCCCACCCTGTACCGCAAGCTGAAGCAGCTTGGCATCATCAATCTGGGTGTGATGGCCTTCTCGGTGATGACGGCAGTGCATTTCCATCAGATCTGATCGTTCCCCACAGCTTGAGCCGCCATTCAGCCAACGGGCTGCCATGGCGGTTTGAACCGGATAGGAAACGTCATCCTCGCGCAGTCACGGCTGTCACACAGCCGAGGTAGCGCGAATCATGATTTTGGGGCTAGTCTTCGCGGGCGGAATTTCCCACCCAACAGGACATCAGCCATGGCCAAATCCCCATCCGACGAATACCTCGAAAAAGCCAGCAAACTTTCCAAGATCCAGACCGAGCGATTGCTCTCGCGCTCACGCGGCAAGCTCATGCGGCGGATGCTGGACAACAAGCTGACTCAGCTGGAAGCCGTGGCGATCCAGTTGCAGATCGAGGACGAAGACCTCGCCGAATGGCGCGAGCGCATGGCCGAGATCAAACAGCGCGAAGCGGAAAAGGCCGCCAGGGCAGCAGAAAAAGCCGAAAAGAAGAGCAAGTCCGACAAGTAATTCCTCCGCCTGCGGCGTCTGCTGCGGGCATTCCGGGCCAGTTTGCCACACGGCCCGTCTTAGCCCCACTCCCAGCGGGCTTGATAATTCCCCCCATGTCCTCAAAATAAGGCCAGTAATTCAGGCTTATTCCGGCTATGGCAACCAAGCGAGAAAGCAATACCCTACTGGAACCGGTTGCAACCCGGGCGAAACCGCCGCCGCTGTACAAGGTTCTGCTGCTGAATGACGACTACACGCCGATGGAATTCGTCGTGCTGGTCCTGAAAAAGTTTTTCGGTATCGACCAAGAACGGGCGACGCAGATCATGCTCAAAGTGCATACTGAGGGTGTGGGGGTGTGTGGGGTTTATCCCCGTGACATTGCACACACCAAGGTCGAGCAGGTGGTGGATTTCGCGCGGCAGCATCAGCATCCGCTGCAATGTACGATGGAGGAGAGTTAGATGATTGCCCAGGAACTCGAAGTCACGCTGCACATGGCGTTCATGGATGCCCGGCAGAAGCGCCACGAATTCATTTCGGTGGAGCACCTGCTGCTGGCGATGCTGGACAATCCCTCCGCGGCCGAGGTGCTGCGTGCCTGCGGGGCCAACCTCGAGGCCATGCGCGAGCAGATCGTCAAGTTCATCGACGAGCACACGCCCAAGGTTGGCGGTGAGGACGAGGTCGACACCCAGCCCACCCTCGGCTTCCAGCGCGTGATCCAGCGCGCCATCCTGCACGTGCAGTCCTCGGGCAAGAAAGAAGTCACCGGAGCCAATGTGCTGGTGGCCGTGTTCGGCGAGAAGGATTCGCACGCCGTGTATTTCCTCTCGCAGCAGGGCGTGACCCGGCTCGACATCGTCAATTTCATCTCGCACGGCATCACCAAGACCCCGCAGAGCGAGCCTTCGCCGCGCCCGGATGAGCCGGCTGCTGAACCGGGTGCCGAACCCGGCCAGACTTCGCCGCTCGACAGCTTTGCACAGAATCTCAATGCCCAGGCGCTGGCCGGCAAGATCGATCCGCTCATCGGGCGCGACCAGGAACTGGAGCGCGTGATCCAGACCCTGTGCCGCCGCCGCAAGAACAACCCCTTGCTGGTGGGCGAGGCGGGCGTGGGCAAGACCGCCATTGCTGAAGGCCTGGCCCGACGCATCATCGAAGGCTCGGTGCCCGAAATCCTGGCGCAAAGCACGGTGTACGCCCTCGACATGGGTGCGCTGCTGGCCGGCACCAAGTACCGGGGCGATTTCGAGCAACGCCTGAAAGGCGTGCTGAAGCAGCTTGCTGACAACCAGCGCGCCATCCTCTTCATCGACGAGATCCATACGCTGATCGGGGCCGGTGCGGCCTCGGGCGGCACGCTGGACGCCTCCAACCTGCTGAAGCCGGCACTCTCGTCCGGCCAGCTGCGCTGCATCGGCGCGACCACCTATACCGAATCTCGCGGCATCTTCGAGAAGGACCACGCGCTTTCGCGTCGTTTCCAGAAGATCGACGTGCCCGAGCCTTCGGTCGCCGAAACCGTGGCCATTCTGCGCGGCCTCAAGTCGCGCTTCGAGGACCACCACGGGGTCAAGTACACCTCGGCGGCGCTCACCACGGCCGCTCAGCTGGCTGCGCGCTACATCAACGACCGGCATCTGCCCGACAAGGCCATCGACGTCATCGACGAAGCAGGCGCGGCGCAGCGCATCCTGCCCAAATCCCGGCAGAAACGCGTCATCACGCCCAAGGAGATCGAGGACATCATTGCCAAGATCGCGCGCATTCCGCCCAAGAACGTGTCGACCGACGACAAGTCCTCGCTCGCCAAGCTCGATCGTGACCTCAAGGCGACGGTGTTCGGCCAGGACACGGCCATCGACGCGCTGGCTGCGGCCATCAAGATGTCCCGCTCCGGCCTTGGCAATCCGCAGAAGCCCATCGGCAGCTTTCTCTTCTCCGGCCCGACCGGCGTCGGCAAGACCGAAGTCGCGCGCCAGCTCGCTTATGTGCTGGGCGTAGAGCTGATCCGCTTCGACATGTCCGAATACATGGAACGCCATGCCGTCAGCCGCCTCATTGGCGCGCCGCCCGGCTATGTGGGATTCGACCAGGGCGGTTTGCTCACCGAGCAAATCAACAAACATCCCTATGCGATTGTTTTGCTGGATGAAATAGAAAAGGCGCACCCGGACATTTTCAATGTGCTTCTGCAGGTGATGGACCACGGCACGCTGACCGACACCAACGGCCGCAAGGCCGATTTCCGCAACGTGGTGCTCATCATGACCACCAATGCGGGAGCCGAGACCCTGAACAAGTCGACGATCGGCTTTTCCAACGCCCGTGAGCGTGGAGACGAGATGGAAGACATCAAGCGCATGTTCACGCCGGAATTCCGCAACCGCCTCGACGCGATCATTCCCTTTGCGCCGCTGGACGAGCCCGTCATCCTGCAGGTGGTCGACAAGTTCCTGATGCAGCTCGAAGAGCAGTTGCACGAGAAGAAGGTCGAGGCCGTCTTCACCGATGCGCTCAAGTCCTACCTCGGCAAACACGGCTTCGATCCGAAGATGGGCGCGCGCCCCATGGCTCGCCTGATTCAGGACACCATCCGCAAGGCTCTGGCCGACGAACTGCTGTTTGGCCGGCTGGCAGGCGGTGGCAAGGTGGTCATCGACCTCGACGCCAACGAACAGGTGAGGCTCGATTTCGAGGAAACCGTCCCGGCATGAACGTGCCATTCAGTCGGTAGACCCACTGGCCGTTATCCCCTGATAACCGTTCGACTGCCCATCAGGGTGGCCGGGCGTTTGTCATGAACGAAAAAGGGGACGTATTCATGCAGCATCGACTGAGCCAGGCCGCGCTGGTGGCCTTGATCACACTTTCACCCACCTTCACTGCGGCAGCCGAGCCCGGTGCCCTGTCGGGTGCCGACCTTGCCAGCGTTGGCGAGCGCATCCGCCAGACCGGCGAGAAATTGCGCGCCGACCTGCGCGAGGCTCGGGCAAGGCTGGACGCGCAAAAGGCGCGAGAAGCCGAAGCGCGCAAGCGGGAACAGGAAGAGCAGCGCGCCCATGCCGAAGCCCAGCAACGCGAAGCAGAAGCCGCCCGCGAAGCCAAGGCAGCCCGGGCCGAGCAACTGGCCCTGCGCCAGAAGCAACTCGATGCCGCGCGGATCGAGCGTGAACGCGAAGCTGCCCTCACGGCTCAGGCCGAACGCGAGGAACAGGCTGCCCGCGCCCGTGCTGCCGCCGCGCTGGCCGACATCCGGAATTCCAGTGACATCAGTGCATTCGATGAAAACGACCCTGCGGTTGCAGCAGTCAATCCCGGCAGCGAGAACACGGTGCGCCAGCGTGCGGCCCGCGCCCTCGAAGACGCCCGTCGCCAGACGGGTACGCGGGCATTCGCGGACAACGCACGCTGATCGGCATATGGCCTGTCCGTCAGCCCCCGGGTTGACGGGAACCAGGCGCGCCACACGCGGACAATAAAAAAGCGGCGCCACCGAGCGCCGCTGAAACCCGGTGTGGCAGGAGGAGGAGCGCCTGGGGTCAAACCCCGTACCGGGAAAGTCTACAAGGGAAACCTACCTGTTTCGTCCAGCCCACCGAGGCCAGCGTGAATCAGGTATTGAGTGAAATTACGACGGCGCAATAAAAAACTTTAGCGCCGCTCACCTGATACAAGCGTACTGCTTCAGGCGACTGTTCGCCGCAACAAAAACGTCCCGGTAAACGTGGCACAATCGTGCCATGCGGCCTTGCGGCGCTGCGCGGAATGGCGGTGCTGCATGGAATGCAATTTGCCAGTGATCCCGAACCTCGACCCCGACTCTCTCGCGACCATGACTTCGATCCATCCCGTGATTCTCTCCGGCGGCTCCGGTACCCGGCTGTGGCCCTTGTCCCGTGCCGCACTGCCCAAGCAGCTTCTGCCCCTGGCCAGCGACAGGAGCCTGCTGCAGGACACTGTCGACCGTTTGACGAACATGCCGGAAATCGCCGCACCGCTGATGGTGTGCAACGTCGAGCATCGATTCATGATCGCCGAACAAATGCGCGCAATTGGCGTCGCCCCACGCGCCATCGTGCTGGAGCCCGTGGGCCGCAACACGGCCCCCGCCATTGCCGTGGCCGCGCTCATGCTGAGCCGGGACGATCCCGATGCCTTGATGCTGGTGTTGCCGGCCGACCATCTCATCGGCGACATTCCGGCTTTCCACGCAGCCATCCGCGTGGCAGCCGACGCCGCAAAAAATGGCCATCTGACCACCTTCGGCATCGTGGCCGCCACCCCGGAAACCGGCTATGGCTATATCAAGAAGGGCTCGCCCCTGGCGGATACGGCGGGTGCCAGCCAGGTCGCTGCCTTTGTCGAAAAGCCCAGCCTTGCCATCGCACAGGGCTATGTCGCTGCGGGTGACTATTACTGGAACAGCGGCATGTTCCTGTTCCGCGCCTCGGATTTCCTCACCGAACTCGGCAAGCTGCGCCCCGATATCCTCGACGCCAGCCGGGCCGCACTCGACGCCGCCAAGAATGACCTGGATTTTGTGCGTCTCGACCCGGCCGCCTTCGAGGCCTGCCCCTCGGAATCCATCGACTACGCCGTGATGGAAAAGACCGGCTGCGCCGCCGTGGTGCCGGCCGACATCGCCTGGAACGACATCGGCGCCTGGTCGGCCCTGTGGGACGTGGCGGACAAGGACGCCAGCGGTAACGCCAGCCGGGGCGACGTGATGCTCGAAAATGCCCGCAACAACTTCATCCGTGCCGAAACCCGCATGGTTGCCGTGCTGGGCGTGGACGATCTGGTCATCGTCGAAACCGCCGACGTGGTGCTGGTGGCGAAGAAGGATCAGGTGCAGGATGTGAAGAAGCTGGTCGACCGCCTCAAGGCCGAAGAGCGCTGCGAGCACCTCATCCACAAACAGGTCTACCGCCCCTGGGGCTGGTACGAAGGCATCGACGACGGCGAACGCTTCCAGGTCAAGCGCATCATGGTCAAGCCGGGCGAAAAGCTCAGCCTGCAGATGCACCATCACCGCGCCGAACACTGGATCGTCGTTTCCGGCACTGCCCGCGTCACCTGCGGCGAGGCCATCACGCTGCTGACCGAGAACCAGTCGACCTATATCCCCCTGGGGACATCACACCGCCTGGAAAACCCCGGCAAGATCGACCTGCACATGATCGAAGTGCAATCAGGCTCGTACCTGGGTGAGGACGACATCGTGCGTTTCGAGGATATCTATCAGCGGAGCTGAGGGGTCAGGGGTCAGGGAAAGGTGACTGCGGCTGCGCCACGTTTCATGAATTCATGAGGCGCGGCGCAGCCGCAGTCACTTATCCCTAGCCCCTGAGTCCTGCCCCCTGACCCCCTCATGTAAGACAAACACCTACACGATTCCCGGAAACCTTCTGTCCGCTTAAACAGCGTCGCGCCACATTAACTTTCCCGACCTGCCGCCGAAAACGATTCATCCGGGCAAGGTTTAGCCCGCAGATGAAAAAACTTTCGGGAAGGACAGGATCATGAAACTCGACGAAATGCTGGCTGAAATGCGCGAAGTCAATCTCAGCTACCTCATGCTGGCGCAGAGCATGATCCGCCACGACAAGACCACCGCCGTGTTCCGCCTGGGCATCAGCCAGGACGTGGCCGAGCTTATCGAGGCGCTGACCCCGGCCCAGGTGCTGAAACTCGCTGATTCGGGCATGTTAATGTCGCGCTTCCGCTTTGACGATGGCGCGGTGCTGAATCTGCTCACCAACTACACCAAGGATCGCTCGCTGGCCCAGTCGCATGCCGCGATTCTCATGGCCGGCCAGCAGGCAGCCGCGTTCGCATAAACCACATCCAATCGCGTCGAAGGGGAGGGCACCATGACCAAAAAAAGCCTGTTGAACGAAATGCGCGACACCCAGCTGGCCATCGAGCTGATCGAACTCGGTGCCCGTCCGCAAGTGCTGGAATGTGAAACCTCCCTGTCGCGCGAGCGCCTGCTCAAGCTCTACAAGGAAGTGAAGGGGGTATCGCCGCCCAAGGGCATGCTGCCGTTCTCGACCGACTGGTTCCTCACCTGGCTGCCCAATGTGCACGCCTCCCTGTTCGTCAATATCCACCGCTATCTCACCAAGAACAGCGATGCCACCGGCATCGAGGCCCTGCTGAAGAGCTACCGCCTGTATCAGGAATACGTCCACACCAACCAGATCGAGCCGGTGCTGAGCTTCACCCGCGCCTGGACGCTCAACCGCTTCTTCGAGAGCCGCATGCTGGAAACCGCCGTGTGCAAGGAATGCGGCGGCCATTTCGTGGTGCATCCCGATGACCTGCATCACGACTACGTCTGCGGCCTGTGCAACATGCCGGCGCGTGCGGGCAAAACCCGCAAGGCCCGGGCCGAACAGGATGCCCAGGCCAGCCTGCACGCTGCCTGATTTCCCGCCTCCGGCAATGCACCGCCTGCCGGTCAGCCTGCAATCCCTGCTGATTCAGTGCGCCGCCCTCGTCCTGGCGGCGCTGCTGTTTTGGGGGCTGGCGCGTGTGGCCGGCATCGCCATACCCCTGCCCGGATTCGCCCTCATCCAGGGCATGCTGGCAGCCGTACTGAGCCATCGGCTGGGCCAGCCCGCCTGGTGGTGGGGGCTGCACCTGGGTTTTCTGCCCGCCGCCTGGCTGGTGCTGCATCTGGACCTGCCCCCCTGGGCCTACCTCGCCGCCTTTGCCGTGCTGCTGGTGTTCTTCTGGAGCACCTTCCGCACCCGGGTGCCGCTCTACCTGTCCGACCACAAGGCCTGGCAGGCCCTGATTCCCCTGCTGCCGACCGACCGGCCGTTCCGTTTCATCGACCTGGGCAGCGGGCTGGGCGACGTGCTGTTCTATCTGGAGCCGCGTTTCCCGCTGGGCCATTTCGAAGGCACCGAAATCGCCCCCGCGCCCTGGCTGATCAGCAGGCTGCGCGCGGCCTGGCGTCGCAGCCAGGCGGTTTTCCTGCGGCGCGACTATGCCACTTTCGATCTGGGCGACTACGACGTGGTCTTCGCCTTCCTGTCGCCCGCCGCCATGCCGGCGCTGTGGGCGCAGGCACAGGCACAGATGCGGGCCGGCTCGTGTTTCGTCAGCCTGTCCTTCGAGGTGGCCGGCCAGCCGCCCGATCGGACGATTGCGCTGGCCGACGGTGCCCGTCACACCCTCTACGTCTGGCACATGGCCGCGACAAAATAAACGGACTGCGCCATCAAGTTTTTTTAGCCATGGTCGAATTCCAAGCATGTCGGCGCAACAGTGCGCGCCACGCAGAGAGCAGAGCAGGGCACGCCAGGCTCCCGTTACATGAGGATGAAGCATCGTGTTAGTCATAGTGGGTTGGGTCGTTGTGCTGTTGTGCGTGTTCGGTGGCTTTGCGCTTGCGGGCGGCCACCTGGCGGCGCTATGGCACCCCATCGAGCTGATCATCATCGGTGGCGGGGCGATCGGCGCATTCATCGTGTCGAACAACAACAAGGCGCTCAAGGCCACCCTCAAGGCACTGCCCACCCTGTTCAAGGGCTCAAAGTACAACCAGGCGCTGTACATGGATCTGCTGGCCCTGCTGTACGAACTGCTCACCAAGATCCGCAAGGAAGGCCTGATGTCGGTGGAAGGGGATGTGGAGAATCCCGAGAGCAGCCCGCTGTTCTCCAAGTACCCCAGCATCCTGGCCGACCATCACCTGATCGAATTCCTGACCGACTACCTGCGCCTGATGGTGTCTGGCAGCATGAATGCCTTCGAGATCGAGAACCTGATGGACAACGAAATCGAAACCCATCACCACGAAGGCGAGGTGCCCGTGCACAGCGTGACCAAGCTTGGCGACGGCCTGCCGGCTTTCGGCATCGTTGCGGCGGTGATGGGCGTGGTGAAGACCATGGGTTCGGTCCACCTGCCGCCCGCCGAACTCGGCGTGCTGATCGGCGCGGCGCTGACCGGTACCTTCCTCGGCATTCTGCTGGCCTACGGCTTCGTCAGCCCGCTTGCCAACCTGCTTGAGCAGAAGCTCAACGAATCCACCAAGATCTACCAGACCGTGAAAGTCACGCTGCTGGCCAGCATCAACGGCTACGCACCGGCCATCGCCGTGGAATTCGGCCGCAAGGTGCTGTATTCGACCGAGCGTCCTTCGTTCAGCCAGCTCGAAGAGCACGTCAAGGGCGCCAAATCGCGCTGATTCCGGCCAGGACCTGACCCGGACCGAGCACCATGAGCGAACAAAAAGCGCCCATCATCGTCAAGCGCATCAAGAAGGTGGCCGGCGGCCACCATGGCGGTGCGTGGAAGATCGCCTACGCCGACTTCGTCACGGCGATGATGGCGTTCTTTCTGCTGATGTGGCTGCTGGGTTCCACTGCCAAGGGCGACCTCGAAGGCATCGCCGAATACTTCAAGAACCCGCTCAAGGTCTCCATGCAGGGCGGCTCGGGCAGTGGCGACAGCTCCAGCGTGATCAAGGGCGGCGGTCAGGACATCACGCGCCAGGTCGGCCAGGTGAAAAAGGGCGAAACCGAGGCCGAGAAAAAATCCTACAACCTCAAGGCGGCCAAGGCCGAGCTGGAAAAGCTCGAAGCGCAGCGCCTGAGCATCCTCAAGCAGAAGCTCGAAGCCGCCATCGACACCAACCCCACGTTGAAGCAATTCAAGCGCCAGTTGCTGCTGGACATCACGGCCGAGGGGCTACGCATCCAGATCGTCGACGAACAGAACCGGCCGATGTTCAATCTCGCCAGCGCGGATTTGCAGTCCTACACCAAGATCATCCTGCGCGAGATCGGCGCGGTGCTGAACGACGTGCCCAACCGCGTCAGCCTCTCGGGTCACACCGACGCCACGGTCTACGCCAACGGTGGACGCGGCTACGGCAACTGGGAACTGTCGGCGGATCGCGCCAATGCCTCGCGCCGTGAGCTCATCAGTGGTGGCATGGACGAAGCCAAGATGCTGCGCGTGGTGGGCCTGGGGTCGTCGGTGCCGTTTGGCGACGCTGCGCCCACCGACCCGATCAACCGCCGCATCAGCATCATCGTCATGAACAAGCGCACCGAGGACGCCATTACCAAGGAAGCCTCGGGCGTGCAGGTTGAAGACAAGGCCGATGTCGAAACCGAACTCGACCGCTTCGGTCCGGCTGCCCAGGCCGCTGCAGCAAGCAAGGCCTCCGCCGCAGCAGCGGCCGTCGCCCCGGCGAAATAGCCTTAAAAACCCCCTTTATTCCCCCGATTGGTCGCGCCCGCGACTGCCGATAATCCATCCTAAGAAATCCCGTTTCGCATGGTGCGAGGCGGGCCTCTCCACCAGCGAGATCAGGGATGGCTGAAGAAAGCGATCAGGAACGGACAGAAGCCCCATCGCCACAGCGACTGGAAAAGGCACGCGAAGAAGGGCAGGTGCCCCAGTCGCGCGAGCTGGCGACCTTTGTCGTTCTGATGACCGGCGGGGCCGCGCTGTGGATGACAGCCAGCCAGATGGGCCAGTCGCTGTCCGGCATCGTGAAGAGCGGCCTGGCGTTCGAGCCGGCCGTGGGACGCGACAGCCACTACGCCTTCGACAAGCTCTCGGGCCAGGTTTTCGATGCCGCACTGGCGCTGGCCCCCTTTCTGCTGCTCGTCATCATCGCCACGCTCGCCGGTCCGCTGCTGCTGCGCGGCTGGCTGTTCAGCTCCAAGGCCCTGATGCCCAAGTTTTCGCGCTTGAGCCCGCTGGCCGGCTTCAAGCGCATGTTCTCGCAGCAAAGCGTGGTCGAGCTGGTGAAGTCCATCGCCAAGGTGGCGCTCTTGGGCACCATTGCCACCTGGCTGGTGTGGAGCAACCTCGACGCCGCCTTTTCGCTGGGCATCGAAAGCCCCGAGCGCGCGGTTTCCCACATGGGCGACCTGGTCGGACGCATGTTCCTGCTGGCCACCGGGGCCATGATTTTCATCGTGGTGCTCGACGTGCCCTATCAGCTCTGGAGCCATCTCGACAAGCTGAAGATGACCAAGGAGCAGCTCAAACAGGAAGCCAAGGAAAACGAGGGCGACCCCTACCTCAAGGCCCGCGTGCGCGCCACCCAGCGCGAGATGGCCCGCCGCCGCATGATGGCCGAGATTCCCACCGCCGACGTGGTGGTGACCAACCCGACCCACTACGCCGTGGCGCTGAAATACAGCGAAGGCAAGATGGGAGCGCCGCGCGTGGTGGCCAAGGGGGCCGACGCCGTCGCCGCCAAGATCCGGGAGCTTGCCGCCGAACACCGCGTGCCGCTGCTCGAAGCGCCGCCGCTGGCCCGTGCGCTGTACCGCCACACTGAACTCGGCGACGAAATCCCGGCCACCCTTTACGCCGCCGTGGCCGAAGTGCTGGCCTATGTGTTCCAGTTGCGTCACTTCCAGCAAGTGGGCGGAGCCTACCCGAATGTGCCGGTCGACCTGCCGGTGCCGCCCGAACTCGACCCGCTGCAAGCCGCTGACGCCGGAGCCCGCGCATGAACGGCACCCTGAACCTGGGCAACCTGTTCAACAGCGCCAACCTGCGCGCGATGGCCGCGCCCATCTTCATCGTCCTCATCCTGGCGATGCTGGTGCTGCCGCTGCCGCCCTTGGCGCTGGACATGCTCTTCACCTTCAACATCGCGCTCTCCATCATGGTGCTGCTGGTCAGCCTGTCGACCAAGAAGGCGCTCGACTTCGCCGCTTTCCCCACGGTGTTGCTGCTTTCGACCCTGCTGCGCCTGTCGCTCAACGTTGCTTCCACCCGCGTGGTGCTGCTGGAAGGCCACACCGGCCCCGACGCGGCGGGCAAGGTGATCGAGGCCTTCGGTCATTTCCTGGTCGGCGGCAACTATGCGGTCGGCATCATCGTCTTCGTCATCCTGGTGGTCATCAACTTCATCGTCATCACCAAGGGCGCGGGCCGCATCGCCGAAGTCAGCGCGCGGTTCACACTGGATGCCATGCCCGGCAAGCAGATGGCCATCGACGCCGACCTCAACGCCGGCCTCATCGACGAGAACGAGGCGCGCCGCCGCCGGGCCGAAATTTCGCAGGAAGCCGATTTCTACGGCTCCATGGATGGTGCCTCGAAATTCGTGCGCGGCGACGCCATCGCCGGCATCCTCATCCTGCTCATCAACATCATTGGCGGCTTCGTCGTCGGGGTGATGCAACACAACCTGTCCATGGGCGATGCTGCCTCCAACTACACGCTGCTCGCCATCGGCGACGGCCTGGTGGCACAGATTCCCGCACTGGTGATTTCCATCGCTGCCGGCATCATCGTCAGCCGCGTGTCCACCGAGGAAGACATCGCCGGCCAGATGCTCTCCAACGTGTTCAGCAAGACGCAGGCGCTCTACATCACCGCCGGCATCCTCGGCATGATGGGCATGATCCCCGGCATGCCGA
Source organism: Hydrogenophilales bacterium (assembly GCA_041639515.1). GTDB lineage: Bacteria > Pseudomonadota > Gammaproteobacteria > Burkholderiales > Thiobacillaceae > Thiobacillus. Next base: position 15,917 of record JBEQCD010000046.1, read on the forward strand.
ACTTTGCCTTCCTGCTGCTCGCCGCCGGCATGGTCTGGCTGGCCTGGCGCGGCAGCCACAAACCCGCCGCACCCGAACCCGAAATGGCCGCCGCGCCGGTGTCCGCCGTGGAAGCCCAGGAAGCCAGTTGGGAAGACGTTGCCCCCATCGACACCCTCGGCCTCGAAGTCGGCTACCGCCTGATCCCGCTGGTGGACAGCGCCGCCGACGGCGAACTGGTGCGCCGTATCAAGGGCATCCGCAAGAAATTCGCGCGCGACATCGGCTTCCTGCCGCCTGCCGTGCATATCCGCGACAACCTCGAAATCAACCCCAACAGCTACCGCATCACGCTCAAGGGTGTGGAAATCGGCAACGGCGAAGTGCGCACCGGGGCCTTTCTCGCCATCGATCCGGGCAGCGTCGTGGCCACGCTGCCCGGCACCCAGACCAAGGATCCCGCCTTCGGCCTGCCGGCCGTGTGGATCGAGGCCGACATGCGCGAGCAGGCCCAGGCCATGGGCTATACCGTGGTCGACGCCGGCACCGTCGTCGCCACCCACCTGAATCATCTGGTCACCCAGCACGCCGCCGAGCTGCTGGGCCGGCAGGAAACGCAGGCGCTGCTCGACCACCTGGGCAAGAGCGCACCCAAGCTCATCGAAGACCTGGTTCCCAAGCTGCTGCCGGTCTCGGTGCTGCAAAAGGTGCTGCAGAACCTGCTCGTCGAAGGCGTGGCCATTCGCGACATGCGCAGCATTCTCGACACCCTGCTCGAACACGCTGCCCGCGTGCAGGATCCCAACGAACTCACCGCCCTGGTGCGCGTGGCGCTGGGCCGCTCCATCGTGCAACAGATTTATGGTGCCTCCGGCGAACTGCCGGTGATGGCGCTGGACCAGAACCTGGAGCGCCTGCTGATGCAGAGCCTGCAGGCCGGCAGTGAAGGCGCGGCGATGGAGCCCGGGCTGGCCGACAGCCTGCTTGCCCGCACCCACGCCAGCACCCAGCGCCAGGAGGCGCTCGGCCATCCACCCGTGCTGCTGACGCCGGCTGTGCTGCGTCCGCTGCTCGCCCGTTTCCTGCGGCGCACCGTGCCGCAGCTCAAGGTGCTTTCGCACGCTGAAGTGCCCGAAGGCAAACAGATCAAAGTGACTTCCCTGGTAGGAGGAGCAGCATGAACGTGAAACGCATCGTCGCCAAGACATCCCGTGAGGCCATGCGCCAGTTGCGCGAAGTACTCGGCCCGGACGCCGTCATCCTCTCCAATCGCGCGGTCGAAGGCGGGGTCGAAGTGCTCGCCATGCCGGCCGAAGCGATCGCCTCGATGGCCCCGCCAGTCGACGACACGCCGCCCATGCCGCGCGCCGATGCCGAGGATTTCCGCAGCCGCACGCAGGATGCGCCAGTGCGTCAGCCCCGCCTGCGCGACATGCCCGTGCGCGAAACCGCACCGCACGTCTACGACGATTACGCTCGCCCCGCACCGGCTGCGGCCCCGCGTGGCGAAGCCGAGCCCGCCGTCAGTTTCAAGCGCCGCCTGGTCGAGCGCATTGCCGTGCCCACTGCGGAAAGCGCCGAAATGACGCAGAGCATCCTGGCCGAGCTCAAGGCCATGCGCACCCGCCTGGAAACCCGCATCGACGACCTCGCCTGGCGCGAGCTGCCGGGCCGCGATCCTGCCGGGGCGGCGCTGATGCGCGACATGCTGTCGGCCGGTTTCTCCGCCACGCTGGCGCGCGACATGCTCGACACCCTGCCGCACGACGAAGCCGATGCCCAGGTGTGGATGCGCAACACCCTGATGAAGCGCCTGAACGTGATGCAGCACGAAACCGACCTGCTCGACGAAGGTGGTGTGTTCGCCCTCATGGGCCCGACCGGGGCCGGCAAGACCACCACCACCGCCAAGCTCGCCGCGCGTTTCGTGGTGCGCCACGGCGCCGACAAGCTCGCGCTGCTCACCACCGACAGCTACCGGATCGGCGGCCACGAGCAGTTGCGCATCTACGGCAAGATCCTCGGCGTGACTGTCCACGCCGTGCGCGATGCCGCCGACCTCAAGCTTGCGCTGGCTGAACTGCGCAACAAGCACACCGTGCTGATCGACACCGTGGGCATGAGCCAGCGCGACCAGGCCGTGGCCGAGCAGGTGGAAATGCTGTGTCAGGCCGGCCAGCCGATCAAGCGCCTCTTGATGCTGAACGCCACCAGCCACGGTGACACCCTCAACGAAGTGGTCGAGGCCTATCGCCGTCGCGGCCTCGACGGTTGCATCCTCACCAAGATCGACGAAGCCGCCAGCCTGGGCCCCGCGCTCGACTGTGCCATCCGCCACGACCTGATGGTGCACTACCTTGCCACCGGCCAGCGCGTGCCCGAGGACCTGCACCTGGCCAACCGCCAGTACCTCATCCACCGTGCGTTCAAGACCCGCACGCTGTCCTCGCCCTGGCAGCTCGACGCACACGAGCTGGCCTATGCCATGAGCGGTCATTCGGTTCATGCAGAAAGCGCGGTGTCCCTTGGATAAACTCAAGACCGATCAGGCTGCCGGCCTGCGCCAACTGCTTGGGCAGACCCACACCGGCCTGCAGGTGATCACCGTGATGAGTGGCCAGAAGGGCGCGGGCAAGACCCTTGCCACCGCCAACCTCGCCGCCGCGCTCGCCCGCGCCGGCCGCGACGTGCTCATCATCGACCAGGCCCGCCACGGACGCGGTGCGGCCGCCGCGCTGGGCCTGGTGCCGCTGCACGACGTCTCCGACGTGCTGGCCGGCCGCTGCGCGCTGGAAGACCTTATCCTCACCGGCCCCGACAATGTGCAGGTGCTGCCCATCGGCGGCGGCTTCACGCGCCTGGGCCGCCTGTCCGAACGTGATCAGGACTGGCTCGCCGCGAGTTTCGACCGCCTGCAATGTGGCGTCGACGTGGTGCTGGTCGACATGGAAGACGCAACCGATCCCGACGCGCTGCCGCTGGGTCTGGCCGCCTCCGAAATCCTCATCGTGCTGCCGCCCGGCCAGGCCGCGCTCACCGACTGCTACACCCTGGTGAAGCGGCTGGCGATGAACTTCGGCAAGCGCCAGTTCCGCCTGCTACTCAACCGGTCCGCATCGGCCGAGCAGGCACGCGCCGTGGCGCACAATTTTGCCGAGACGGCCCATCGCTACCTCGGCGTCTCCATCGACACCCTGGGCTACCTGCCGCTCGACGAACAGCTCGACCGCGCCAACCGCCTGCGCACCTCGGTGATCGAGGCCTTTCCCGTGTCGCCGTCCACCTCGCAGTTCCGCAAGCTGGCCGATAATCTGCTGCGCTGGCCGCAATCGTCCGGCCTGGGCGGAGTAGGGGGCTTCATGCAGCGCGTGATGCAGGGCGGCCGCCTGGTCGAGGCCTGCCGGCACTGAGGATTCCGCGATGATGTACACCGCAAGCGGCAAGAAACAGCGCGACGAAAAAGGCGAACTGCTCGAGCAGTACATGCCCATGGTCAAGCGGCTGGCGCATCACATGATGGGCCGGCTGCCGCCCAGCGTGGAAGAAGACGACCTGGTGCAGGCCGGCATGATCGGCCTGATCGACGCCATCAGCCGCTACGACGAGGCGCAGAGCGCGCAGTTCGAGGCCTACGCCATCCAGCGCATACGCGGCTCCATGATCGACGAGCTGCGCCATCTCGACTGGATGCCGCGCAGTGCCCGCCAGTCCATGCGCAAGATCGAAGACGTGATCAGCAAGCTCCAGCATCGCCTGGGCCGCCAGCCCAACGAGGCGGAAATCGCCAGCGAAATGAAGCTGCCGCTCACCGAATACCAGTCCATGCTGGGCGACGCACGCGGCCACCAGCTGCTGTATTTCGAGGATTTCGGCGATTCCGACGAGGACGACTCCTTCCTCGACAAGCAGTCCGCTGACGAAGCCTC
>JBEQCD010000047.1:0-19787 GCA_041639515.1 Hydrogenophilales bacterium
CCAGCATCCGCCACGACTCGCGCGCCGAGTAGTTGATCTCGGCGGCACGCGTCGGATCGGCGCTTTCCGGCAATTTATCCAAGTGCATTTTTCGAACGCCTCGTGAACGATTCCAAAACAGTCCGACCGGAAAAACCCTGTTGCTGGTCGACGGCTCGTCGTATCTGTACCGCGCATTCCACGCGCTGCCCGACCTGCGCAACTCAGCGGGCGAGCCCACCAACGCGCTGCGCGGCGTGCTCTCCATGCTGCGCAAGCTGCGTCGCGAATACCCGGCCGATTATATCGCCTGCGTGTTCGACGCGAAGGGCAAGACCTTCCGCGACGATCTCTACCCCGACTACAAGGCCAACCGCCCGCCGATGCCGGACGATCTGCGTAGCCAGATCGAACCGCTGCACGAAGCCGTGCGTGCCGAAGGCTGGCCGCTGGTGATGATCGAGGGCGTGGAGGCCGATGACGTGATCGGCACGCTGGTCGTCGACGCCACGCGCGCGGGCATCCGAAGCATCGTCTCCACCGGCGACAAGGACATGGCGCAGCTGGTCGACGACCACGTGACGCTGGTCAACACCATGAGCGAGGAAACGCTCGACATTCCCGGCGTGACCGCCAAGTTCGGCGTGCCGCCCGAACGCATCGTCGATTACCTCACGCTCATCGGCGACAGCGTGGACAACGTCCCCGGCGTGGCCAAGGTCGGCCCCAAAACTGCCGTGAAATGGCTGGCCGAGTACGGCACGCTGGATCATCTGGTCGCCCAGGCCGACAGCGTGAAAGGCGTGGCCGGCGAGAACCTGCGCGCCGCGAAGGACTGGCTGCCGCAGGCCCGCGTACTGATCACGATCAAGACCGACGTTGCGCTGCCGTTTGCGCTCGACACGCTGACGCCCGCCGCCCCCGACACCGAGGCGCTGCGTGCGCTTTACACACGCTACGAATTCCGCACCTGGCTGCGCGATCTCGACGCCACCGCGCAAGGCGGATCCCCGCCCTCCGGCCCGGATGCCGGTGCCACGCTTCCCGAGCAGGACGACAGCGGCGACCACCGCGCACACTATGAAACCATCCTCGACGCGGCGGCACTCGACCGCTGGATCGCCACACTCGCGGCCGCCCCGAGCTTTGCGCTCGACACCGAAACCACGGGCCTCAACCCCATGCAGGCCGAACTGGTCGGCATCTCGTTTGCTACCGAGGCAGGTGTTGCCGCCTACCTGCCGCTGGCGCACCGCTACGCCGGCGCGCCGGAACAGCTCGACCGCGCCGCCGCACTGGACAAGCTGCGTCCGGTTCTGGAAAACGCCACGCCGAAAATCGTCGGCCAGCACCTCAAATACGACCGTCATATCTTCGCCAACCACGGCATCCGGCTCGCGGGCATCCTCGACGACACGCTGTTGCAGTCTTACGTGCTCGAAGCCCACCAGTCGCACGAACTCGGCAACCTCGCCACGCGCCATCTGGGTCTCGCCACGATCAGCTACGACGACGTGACCGGCAAGGGTGCCGCGCGCATCGGCTTCGAAGAAGTCGCGATCGAGCGCGCGGGCGAATACGCCGCCGAAGATGCCGACGTGACGCTGCGTGTGCGCGATGCCCTCGCCCCCGCGATTGCCACCTCCGACAAGCTCGATTTCGTGTATCGGCAGATTGAGTTGCCGGTCGCCGACATCCTCTTCCGCATGGAACGCAACGGCATCCAGCTCGACCGCCAGCTGCTTGCCGTGCAAAGCGGCGAACTGGGCAAGAAGATGCTGGAGCTGGAACAGCGCGCTTACCAGGAGGCCGGCCAGCCCTTCAACCTGGGCTCGCCCAAGCAGATCGGCGACATTCTCTTCACGCAGAAAGGTCTACCGGTCGTCAAGAAGACGCCGAGCGGCGCGCCCTCCACCGACGAGGAAACCCTGGAGCAACTCGCGCTCGACCACCCCATCGCGCGCGCCATCCTCGATTACCGGGGCATGGCCAAGCTGAAGTCGACCTACACCGACAAGCTGCCGCAGATGATCGACCCGCGCACCGGTCGCGTCCACACCAGCTATTCGCAGGCCACCGCCGTCACCGGCCGGCTCGCGAGCTCCGAGCCCAACCTGCAGAACATTCCCGCACGCACCGCCGAGGGCCGCCGCATCCGCGAGGCCTTCATCGCGCCGCCCGGGCATGTGCTGGTGTCGGCCGATTATTCGCAGATCGAACTGCGCATCATGGCGCACCTGTCCGACGACGCCGGCCTGCTGACCGCCTTTGCCGAAGACCGCGACATCCACACCGCCACCGCCGCCGAGGTGTTCGGCGTGCCGCTGGATGAAGTCATCGCCGACCAGCGCCGCATGGCCAAGGTCATCAACTTCGGCCTCATCTACGGCATGTCGGCCTTTGGCCTGGCCGCCCAGCTCAATCTGGAACGCAGCGCCGCGCAGGCCTATATCGACCGCTACTTTGCGCGTTACCCCGGCGTGGCCAGCTACATGCAGCGCACCCGCGAAGCCGCGCGCAGCCAGGGCTATGTCGAAACCGTGTTCGGACGCCGCCTGTATCTGCCCGAGATCAACGCCAAGAATCCGGCGCGCCGCCAGGGTGCCGAGCGCGCCGCGATCAACGCGCCCATGCAGGGCACGGCCGCCGATCTCATCAAGCTGGCGATGATTGCGGTGCAGAGCTGGCTCGACGCGGAAAAGCTCGCCAGCAAACTGCTGCTGCAAGTCCACGACGAACTCATCCTCGAAGTGCCGGAAGCCGAACTCGATCGCGTGCGTGCCGAACTGCCGGCGCGCATGTGCAACGTGGCCCAGTTGAAGGTGCCTCTGCGGGTGGGCATGGGCGCGGGGGCCAACTGGGAAGCTGCGCATTGAGTACACAGTGCCGCGAACGGGTTCGCGCCGGGCGTGTCGCAGGCGGGCCACCACAGGAAATGACCACGCCAGACGGCCGACCCCGGAGGGGCCGGCCGCTACACCTCGCAAGAGCTGTTATCCCATTGGGCAATCCAGGCTGGCCCACCACTTCGGCAGTAACATACGGCCTGTTCTCCCTCGGAATCGGTAGTCAACAAAGGCATCATGACGGCAACACTCATCCAGAAACATCCGCTCAAAGGCACCCGCGAGTTCAGGCTTGACGGTGACGAGATTCACTACGCCATTCAGTCGGTGCTGAAGTCGGAATCGCTGAGCGTGGTGCTTTGCGTCCTCGATCCCGATCCCGTGGTATCGGGATCAACGTTGGCGTTCGTCAGCCGGGTGAATCGTGAGCCGCTGGTCGAGCTGTTCATCGACCGGCCAGACAAGGCAAGCTTCGATGCGTTTGTCGGCACGATGCGGTCCCGCATCACCGAAGAAAGCTTCAGCCGCCTGCATGTCACGAATAGACCTGTGGACGTTGCGGGGCTGCGGGAATCCATCGACATGCTGCTCACCTATGTCGACCCGGAAGAGATCAAGCCTCTGCTGGCCGCCATGCACGCGCTGGCCAACAGCCCGGCTGACCGCACCTGCCTGATCGCGGTCGCTGACGCCTTCAACCAGTTGGGGTTCGTGCAGGGTCAGGTGATCACGTACGCGCCCTACCTCAACTTTCTGTTGTCCACCGCCAGCGTCGATGACAACGGCAAGGATCAAGGCCCCGGATAAGGGCGCGCACGTATCCTGACCCGCCCCCCATAGCCGAACCCGGATCAACATGACCGCGAAAGTCGAAATCTACGGCACCACCAACTGCAAGAAGTGCGTCAACGTGCGCGCGCTGCTCGACAGCAAGAACGTGCACCACATCGATTACCTGATCGACCTGATGCCGCTTGAGAAAGACGAAATGGTGCGTCGTACCGGACTCCAGTACTACCCCCAGATCTTCATCAACGGCCAGCACATCGGCGGTGAAGAAGAGATCATGATGCTTGAAGTCGAAGGCAAGCTGGACGCACTGCTGGGTTCGATTGATTGATCCGGCCTGATATTGGCTTTCCGCAACTCACGACGCAGGCGTCAGGTCTGTTCCCAGGGCAAGCCCTCAAAGCGCCAGCCGTTTCGCGTGCAGCGATGGCGCAATTCATCCAGATCGCCTTCAAAGCCGTGCTCGATGTTGTATACCTCGGGAAACCCGTATTTTTCCAGGTAACGGCCAGCTTCGGCAGAGCGCCGCCCGGAACGGCAGATCAACACCACCGGCCGGTTGACCGAAGCGGCCTTGCGCGCATGCCCCAGAAAATCCGGGTTCACATCCCAGTCCGGCCCGTCCTGCCAGGCGATGTGGATCGCGCCCACCGGATGCCCCACGAACAGATATTCGATCTCCGAACGACAGTCGATGAACACCGCTTCCGGGTGGGACTTGATATAGGCATGTGCTTCAGCAGGATTCAGGGTATACATGTCGGCTCCGTGGGCAGGAATCTACATAGTGGCCTGCCGGCACAATAACGCAAGTTGCCCCGGCCTATAACGGCAGCGCCTGGGAGCGTGCGGCCCACACGGATCGCCCGCCCCATCAAGGCACCCGTAATGAACGGGCAACAAAAAACCCGCCGCAGCGGGTTTTTTGTGGGTGCAGCCAGATTTACTTGGCCGGCCGGCGCACCATACGGGTCATGCCAACCAGACCAGCACCCAGCAGTAACAGCGTGCCGGGTTCGGGGACGCCGTTGTTGGGCGGTGGGGTACAGTTTTTGTCTTTGCAATATGCAGTACCGGCGACTGCGAGCAGTTTGAAGTGATCCGGAGACTCGCTATAAGTTTTGCACTTGTTTTTGTTCGGTCCGCTTGTGTAAACCGCAGTACAAGTATCGTTGGTGCCCAGGTTATTGCCCGCACTGATCAGCCAGTAGCTGGAGTAAATCCCCTGGGAAGCGGTCGCAAAACTTACTGCACCTGTAGTTGCACCAGCGCTTTCATTCTGGCTGACAAGCGTCCAGCCCAGTGCAGCCAGATCCGCGCCATTTGACTGAACGCCCCCGTCTAGGGCTGTAACCGCTGCACCAGTTCCTGTGTAGGCATACACCGAGAAATCAGCGTCTGTCTGTGACCAGCCCAGCGTCACGGAAGTCAGATTGACCTTGTCGCCCGCAAAGCTGAACAGTACGGAGTCGATACGCTGATCACTGTCAACGGCATGTTCAGGTGAAGTGCCTTCGCCAGCATCACCAGTGTTGAAATCCACGTTTTTGATGCCCATGCCCGAGCCGTTCTGGTCTGTCAGATAGGCCTTGTCGACCAGATTGGTATCACCCGTATTCGCCCAGGCCGTAGCTTTGCCCGTGACGCCAGTGACACCGCCAGTGCCAGTGGCTTCACCATAGCCACCATTGGCAGAAGTGTTGACATTGTCCCCATGGAATGTCCAGGTGGCAGCTGATGCCGATGCAGCAGCCCCCATCAGCGCCAGTCCGACCAGTGCCGACACGTGTGCTTTGTTCATATTTTTCATTGCGAACTCCGTAGGTATTAGGCTTCTGGGCTTACTACAGCAAAGTTGATGCCAAAAACAATTAAAACTTTAAAATCAATTATTTAACATTATCAAGACTGCCTGAGACCCTGAGACGTGTAAAAAACGCCGACAGCCATCAGGGGCGCAGACGCCGCAAGGCCTGCTCCAGATGCGCCTGGATTTCAGCGTTGTCGGGTGCCCGCAAGGCGGCTTCGCGCAAATAGCGCAGGCCTTTCTCCACATGACCCTGCTGGACCAGTATCCAGCCCAGTGTGTCGTTGACCAGCGGCTGATCGGGGGCGAGCGCCCGGGCGCGCTCGGCGTGCCTGAGGGCGGCCTCCCGGTCACCCTGTTTGAGCAGAACATTGGCAAGGTTGTTATGGGCACGAGCATCCCGGTCATTGAGCTTGACCAGATCCGTGTAGACAACGCCCGCCTGCTTGCTGTCGCCAAGTGCCAGCCACGCTTCTCCCAAGGCATGTTTGGCGGGTTGATCCCCGGGGTTCCGCGTGCTCCAGTCGCCCACCAGGCGTGCGGCCTCTCGTGCCTGCTTTGCTGCCATCAGGGCTTCGTAGAGCCCGAACAGGCTTTCCCGGCTGCTGTCGCTGGCGTACGCCTTGCGGTAAGCCTCGACAGATTCGGCTGGACGCTGCTGGATCAGGCGCAGCTCACCCAGCAGGCGCTGGGCTTCGGCGGGGTTCCCGCCCAACGCCAGCAAGGCCTGGATTTGCTGCTCGGATTCGGCAAACTTGCGCTGCTGCGCACTCAGCCTGGCCTTGAGCGCCAACGCAACGCGGTTGGACCCCTCGGCAAGCAACACCTTGCTCAGGGTGTATTCCGCGCCCTCCAGGTCACCGATCCGCATCTGGGCTGCCGCGCCCTGAACCAGCCAGTTGACATTGAAGGCAGCAACCTGGGTCAGGCGTCTGAGCGTGGACTGGGCGGCTTCGCTGTTACCGGTGGCTATCTGCCCTTCGGCAAGGGCCAGCAGGCTTGCCGGACGGTTGGGTGAAATGGCCTGTGCCGCCTTGGCGGCATCGAGGGCCAGATTGGCCTGGCCACGACGCAACTGCAAGGCGGCCAGGGCCAGTTTGGCACTGGGGTCCTTGCCGTTGAGGCTCGCGGCCTTGTCCAGCCAGCGGATCGCTTCGGCAACCCGCCCGGCGGTCTCTTCCAGACGCGCGAGTTCCAGCATGGCGTCCTGATGATTGGGCACAACCTTGAGTATGCCCAGATAGCGCTGCCGCGCTTTGCTGATCTGCCCGTCGGCCTCGTCCAGACGCGCCAGGTTGAGATGTGCCGTGTAGAAACTCGGGGAAGCCTGGATTGCTGCGGTGTAGGCTGCCCGGGCACCGGGGCGGTCACCTGCGGCGAGCCTCGCCACCCCTTGCAGATTGCGCGCGGCCAGATTGCCGGGTTCCCGCTTGACGACAGCTTCCATGATGGTGACAGCCTGCCGTGGATCACCGCGTTTGAGCCAGGCCAGGGCCAGCGGTATGCCAGCCTGGGCGCTGCCCGGAGCTTGCCGATACGCACGCGCCATGGCCTCGAAGCCAGACGTGCTCTGGCCCGAGCTCATCAGGCTGATGCCCAGCCCGGTCTGAATGTCAGGCGCATCACTGGCTTCAGCCGCTTCCTGATAGAGCATCGTGGCTTTACCGTGGTTGCCCTTTGCCATGTAGGCCGATGCAAGCATGGCCTTGACGCGAGCGTCATTCGGGCTGCTTCGCAATGCAGGTTGCAGCATGGCTATGGCACGGTCGTACTGTCGCTCCGAGAGATAGATGCTGCCCAGCAACTTGCGTACACCGGCCTCCCTGGGCCGCTTCTCCAGATATGCCCCCAGATACGTCTTGGCACGCTGGAATTCACCGAGCGCATGATGCGCCAGACCACCCAGGAGTTGCAGTTGGTCACTGGCCGCGACCAGTTCAGGTGATAGCTGACCGAGCGTCTGGGCTGCCTCACGCAAGGCCACACGGGACGCTTCCGAATTGCCCTGACGGGCCAGAGTTTGCGCCCTCAGATAGGCCCCCCTGGGATCGGTGGGCGCATTTTTCTTGAGGTAATCGAGGTCGGCTCTGGCATCGGCATCCCGCTTCAAATCCAGATAAATTGCCACCCGCGCCAATCGGGCATCGACATTGCCGGGGGAGACCTCGATTGCACGGCCGTAGTCCCGGAGTGCGGTTTGCAGATCGCCTTGTGCATGCGCTATCGATGCCAGCACGTTCAGCGCCTCGCCGTTGCCGGGGGCAATTTGCAACGCACTTTGAATTTTGTTGCGCGCCTCCTGGGGCCGCTGGGCGTTGAGATCAATCTGTGCCTGCAAGGCCAGGGCACGCGCCTCCCCGCCCTGAACCTTTTGGGCCAATTTGGCACTGGTCATGGCCCCATCGTATTGACTCAGTGCCATCTGTGACCGGGCGCGCAACAGCAAGACATCGAGCCGACTCTGCTGGGGCAAGCCTTCTGCACCAAATTTTTCGAGCAAGGCGCGGTACTTGCCCTGGTCAAAGTAGGCACGCGCCTGATAACTGGCTATTTGCGCCCGGGCTGCCCCGAGTTTTTCAGCATCCGCCAGCACACGCTCGGCCGCCGCCGGTTCCCCCTTGCGCAAGTGCGCCTGCCCCAGCAACACCAGCGCGGGAAGCATGCGACTGTCTTCCTTGAGCGCATTCTTGAGCTGAATGATCGCACCCGCGTCGTCATTCCGCTCGTAACGCTTGAGTGCGTCCTCGTAATACCGCGAGGCGTTCTCGACTGAGTCAGCCCACACTGGCGATGCAAGCAACATTCCGGTCAGTACCAGAACAGGAAAGGCAGTGGCGCGCATGACGTCTCCGTGAACGATGATTGGGTGATCAGGCAAATTCCATACCTGATGACCCGGGTGATTTTCTTGTGTGTACCTGCATACAGATACCAGGGGCACTGTCGAGATTCCGCCCCCACTGTCGGGAGCCTGACCGCAAACGAGACTGGCCGTTGACCCTTATATAATGCACGCTTTGCTCCGGCCCGCCCAACCCATGTCCGCTGTTCCTCAAGCCCGCGAAGCGCTGCTCCGCACCCTGCTCGCCCAACGCATCCTCGTGCTCGACGGCGCAATGGGGACGATGATCCAGCGTCGCAAGCTCACCGAAGCCGACTATCGCGGTGCGCGCTTCGCCGATTTTCCGCACGACGTGAAGGGCAACAACGACCTGCTCTGCCTCACCAAGCCGGAAGTCATCAAGGACATCCACGCGCAGTATCTGGCCGCCGGCGCGGACATTCTGGAGACGAACAGCTTCAACGCGACGTCGATCTCGATGGCCGATTACCACATGGAGCATCTGGTTCACGAGCTGAACGTGGCCGCCGCCCGGCTTGCGCGCGAGGCGTGCGACGAGGCGACGGCGGCGAATCCCGATAAACCGCGTTTCGTCGCCGGCGTGCTCGGGCCCACGTCGCGCACGGCGACGATTTCACCCGACGTCAACGACCCCGGTTTTCGCAACGTCACCTTCGATCAATTGCGCGTGGCCTACCTCGAAGCGATCGACGGGCTGGTCAAGGGCGGCGCGGACATCCTGATGGTCGAGACGATCTTCGACACGCTCAACGCCAAGGCCGCGCTCTTTGCAATTGAAGAGTATTTCGACCGCGAGGGCTTTCGTCTGCCGATCATGATTTCCGGCACGATCACCGATGCCTCCGGCCGCACGCTCTCGGGTCAGACCGGCGAAGCGTTCTGGAATTCGGTGCGCCACGCCCAGCCTTTGAGCATTGGTCTGAACTGCGCGCTCGGCCCCGATCTCTTGCGCCAATACGTCAACGAGCTCTCGAACAAGGCCGACTGCTTTGTCTCGGCGCACCCCAACGCGGGGCTGCCGAACGCGTTCGGCGAATACGACATGGAAGGCCCGGAGATGGCGGGGCATATCGCCGAATGGGCGCGCTCGGGGCTCTTGAACATCGTCGGCGGCTGCTGCGGCTCAAGCCCCGCGCACATCGCCGAGATTGCCAAAGCCGTCGCAGGCGTCGCGCCGCGCGTGCCGCCGGTGCTCGAACCGGCGATGCGCCTGTCCGGGCTGGAGCCCTTCAACGTTGGCAAGGATTCGCTGTTTGTGAACGTCGGCGAGCGCACCAACGTCACCGGCTCGCGCGCATTCGCCAAAATGATTCTCGAAGGCCGTTACGACGACGCGCTCTCGGTCGCACGCCAGCAGGTCGAAAACGGCGCGCAGGTGATCGACATCAACATGGACGAGGGGATGCTCGACGCCGAGGCGGCGATGGTGCGTTTCCTGCACTTGATCGCGTCCGAGCCCGACATCGCGCGCGTGCCAATCATGCTCGACTCGAGCAAATGGAGCGTGATCGAAGCCGGCCTGAAGTGCGTCCAGGGCAAGGGGATTGTGAATTCAATCTCCATGAAGGAAGGCGAAGCCGAATTCATCGAGCGCGCCCGCCTGTGCCGCCGCTACGGCGCGGCGGTGATCGTGATGGCCTTCGACGAAGTCGGCCAGGCCGACACCTACGCGCGCAAGACCGAAATCTGCGCACGCGCGTACAAGCTCTTGACCGAAACCGTCGGCTTCCCGGCCGAAGACATCATCTTCGACCCGAACATTTTCGCGGTCGCCACCGGCATCGAAGAGCACGCGAACTACGCGGTGGATTTCATCGAAGCCACGCGCTGGATTCGCCAGAACCTGCCGCACGCGCACATCTCCGGCGGCGTGTCGAACGTGAGTTTCTCGTTCCGGGGCAACGACGGTGTGCGCGAGGCGATCCACACCGCCTTCCTCTACCACGCCATCGCGGCGGGCATGGACATGGGCATCGTCAACGCCGGGCAATTGGGCGTCTACGCCAACCTCGACCCGGAATTGAAAGAACGTGTCGAAGACGTGTTGCTCAATCGCCGTGAAGATTCGACCGAGCGGCTCGTCACCTTCGCCGAAAACGTGAAATCCGGCGCGAAGGAAAAAGTCGTCGATCTCGCGTGGCGCGCGCTGCCGGTCACCAAGCGGCTCGAACACGCGCTGGTCAACGGCATCACCGAATTCATCGTCGAAGACACCGAAGCCGCGCGGCTCGAAGTCGAGCGTCCGCTGCACGTCATCGAAGGCCCGCTGATGGCCGGGATGAACGTCGTCGGCGACCTCTTCGGCGCGGGCAAAATGTTCCTGCCGCAGGTCGTCAAATCCGCACGCGTGATGAAGCAAGCCGTCGCGCACCTGCTGCCCTTCATCGAAGCCGACAAGCAGGCCGGCGACGCGCAAAGCGCGGGCAAGATCATCATGGCCACGGTCAAGGGCGACGTACACGACATCGGCAAAAACATCGTCGGCGTCGTGCTGGGCTGCAACGGCTACGAGATCGTCGATCTGGGCGTGATGGTTCCCGCGCAAAAGATTCTCGACGCCGCGCGCGAGCACCGTGCCGACATCATCGGGCTCTCGGGATTGATTACCCCGTCGCTCGAAGAAATGGCGTTTGTGGCCAAAGAAATGCAACGGCAAGGCTTCACGATTCCGCTCCTGATCGGCGGCGCGACCACCTCGCTCGCGCACACGGCGGTGAAGATCGAGCCGAACTACGAACACCCGGTCGTCTACGTCAAGGACGCGTCGCGCGCCGTCGGCGTCTGCACCCAATTGCTCTCGCCGGAGATGCGCGACGCCTTCGCGGCGGAGGTGCGCGCCGACTACGCGCAAACCCGCGAGCGGCACGCCAAGCACAAGACCGACACCGTGCGTTTGTCCCTGAACGAAGCGCGCGCGCACAAATTCCAGATCGACTGGACCGCGTATCAACCGCCCGTCCCCGCCCAGCCCGGCGTGCATGTTTTGCGCGCGTACGACCTCGCCAAGCTGGTGGACGTGATTGACTGGACGCCGTTCTTCGCCTCGTGGGAACTGCATGGCAAATTCCCGAAGATTCTTAGCGACGAAGTCGTCGGGGTGGAAGCGACCAAGCTCTACGCCGACGCCCGCGCGATGCTGGACAAAATGATCGCGGAGAACTGGATCGAAGCGCGCGCCGTGTTCGGCCTCTTCCCCGCCAACACCGTGAACGACGACGACATCGCCGTTTATAAAGACGAAACCCGCAGCGAAACCCTCATGACCTGGCACAACCTGCGCCAGCAAATGAAAAAGCCCGAAGGCCGCGCCAACCTGTGCATCGCCGACTTCGTCGCGCCGAAGGACTCGGGCAAAGCCGATTACCTCGGCGCCTTCGTCGTCACCGCCGGCATCGGCGAAGACGAGCGCGCGAAAGCCTTCGAAGCCGCGCACGACGACTATTCCGCGATCCTCTTCAAATCCCTGTGCGACCGTCTCGCCGAAGCTTTCGCCGAGCATCTGCATTTGCGCGTACGCCGCGAATTCTGGGGCTACGCCGCCGATGAAGCGCTGCCGAACGACGACCTCATCGCCGAAAAATACGTCGGCATCCGCCCCGCCCCCGGCTACCCCGCCTGCCCCGAACACAGCGAAAAATCCGCGCTGTTCGAGGTGCTCGACGCCACCGAAAACATCGGCGTCGTCCTCACCGAAAACTACGCCATGTGGCCGGGTGCGGCGGTATCGGGGTTTTATCTCTCGCACCCCGACAGCCAGTATTTCGCCGTGGCAAAACTGGAGAAAGACCAGGTCGCGGATTACGCGCGGCGCAAGGGCTGGGATATGGCGACAGCGGAACGCTGGCTCGCGCCGAATCTGGGGTATCAGCCCGGATGAATTCGGCGGCGTGACTCAGCCGCGCTGCTTCGTCCAGACGCGCCAGCCGATAAAGGCTCCGAGCACGGCACCGCCCGGCCCGGTAATGAACAGGCCGAGTAACGGTCCCTGGTTCGCTTGGGGCGCAAAGATCATCGGCCCGAAAAATCCCAGCACGAAGCCCAGGCCACCCAAGATGGCCGCGCCCATGCCCACATGGATGGCCAGGCTGCCATCGGTAGCCGAATCAAACCCGTGCCAGACGCGGTGCGCCACCCAGGCTGCAAAAACCAGCGCGATGATGGGTTGCAGCCAGGCCAGTCCGCCGGGAAACACCGCGAGGCCGAGCAAAAACGCCAGCAGCCACGCGCCGAAAAATGCACCTATGCTCGCGAGTGCACGAATGGGCGTGGGCACGACTCACCAGCCCTGTTCGAGCAATTTTTCCAGCCAGAACATCCCAATCACCGTCTTCGTCTCGCAGATGCGTCCTTCGCGCACCCACTGCATCGCATCATTGAAGGGCAGTCGGAATACTTCCAGAAACTCGTCGGCGTCACGGCCGTGCTCGCCCTCGGTCAGCCCGCGCGCGAGATAAAACGCGAGCCGTTCGTCCGAATAGCCGATGCACGGATAGATGGTGGTGACTTCACGCCACTCGGCGGCGGTGAATCCGGTTTCCTCCTGCAGCTCGCGCTGCGCGCAGGTGAGGTCGGACTCGTTCGGATCGATCTTGCCGGCAGGAAACTCGATGAAATCGCGGTGCAGCGGATAGCGGTGCTGGCGTTCGAGCAGCACGTCGCCGTTCTCGAACACCGGGATGACGACGACGGCACCCGGGTGAATGAGATATTCACGGGTGGATTCGCCACCGTTGGGCAGGCGCACGCGATCACGCTTGACGTGCATGAGTCGTCCCTTGAAGACGGTTTCGGAATCGAGTTGCGTTTCGGTGAGGTCGGGGGTGTCAGTTTTCATGTCCGCGATGATAGCTGCGCCTGAAAATCCGGACAAAAAAATGCCGGGCTCTTGCGAACCCGGCCGAATGGAGGAGACACGCCCCTCGTTGCGGAGAACTTCCTGCTTGCGGAACAGGCAGCAAGCACGCTCATGCTACGAAGCCGGCGCAGTTCTGGATATACAACTTTAGTTGTAGAGGCAACTTAACAATTTGTTTTAATTTGATATTTAGTTTTGGGCGCTGGTGCGAACGGGCGGCTTCCACGGCTTGTTCACCCGACCAGACTGAAGGCTGCGGAATCGCCAATCAGCCCATTCGCAGGGTTTCCCGCAAGGCGGAATATTGACGCCGGCTCACGCTGAGCCGCTCGTCGAGGCCATCGAGTCGCAGGAAATGGCCTTCCTCGTCTCCCGGAAGCTTGCCGATTTCACGTATGCGATGGCGCGCGACGAGGCAGTTGCGATGGATGCGCAGGAAAGTCTGCTCGAACTCGCTTTCCAGCCGGGTGAGGGATTCTTCCAGCAGAAACTCGCGGGCCGCAGTGCGCACGGTGACATATTTGAGTTCCGCCTTCAGGTAGAGGATGTCATCCACCGGAATGAGCACGATGCGGCCCTTTTCGCTCACGGACAGGTGGGTGCGCGCCTTGGGATAGGCTTCCCGCAACTGGTCCAGTGCACCGGCATTGAGTCGATGTGCCCGGCCCAGCGCACGCACCAGGCGGTCGACCCGCACGGGTTTCAGCAGATAGTCCACGGCATTGAGCTCAAACGCCTGGCAGGCATAGGCGTCGTAGGCGGTACTGAAGATGATGGCGGGCGGCGCGTGCAGCCGGTTGAGATGTGCCGCGCATTCCAGGCCATCCATGCCCGGCATGCGAATGTCGAGCAGTACGGCATCCACGGGCTGGCGTTGCGCCTGGGTGATGGCATCCAGACCGTTCTCGGCCTCGCCCACGATTTCCACCGGCAACTCGGCAGCGCAGTCGGTCAGCACATCGCGCAGGCGACGCCGTGCCGGTGCCTCGTCATCGACGATCAGGATGCGCAGGGGCGGGTTGGGTGCGTTCACGGGTATAGGGCATGACAATATGCACCTGATAAACGGCCCCCATCGGCTCGGACTTGAGTTGGGCATCCAGATCAAAGTGCAGCAGCAGCCGCTCACGGATGTTGGCCAGGGCAATGCGATTGCCTTTGTGGTGCCCCGCTGCCTCGGCGACCGGGTTGCGCACGACGATATGCACCTTATCGCCGCTGCGGTAGACATTCAGGCTGATTTCCCCACCCTGGGGCTGGGGTTCGATGCCGTGGTACACCGCGTTCTCCACCAGTGGCTGGATCACCAGCGGCGGAATCAGGGCGTCAGCCGGCATTTTCTGAATATGCCAGCTCACCTGCAATCGATCCCCCAGGCGCAGCTGCTCAAGTTCAAGATAGGCACGCGTGAGCGCCACCTCCTCTTCCAGCGGCGCGAGCTGGTTGGCCTGGCTCATCAGCGCCCGGAACAGGTCGGCCATGTTTTCCAGCGCGTGCTCGGCGCGTCGGGGGTCGCTGCGCACCAGCGAGAGCACGGCGTTCAGGCTGTTGAACAGGAAATGGGGGCGGATGCGCGCCTGCAGGGCCTGAAGCCGCGCCTCGGTGATGGCGGGCGACAAGGCCCGGGCACGCAGGTTGAAATAGGCCAGCAGGCCGCCGCCGAGCCCCAGTGCGAACAGACCGACAATGACAGGCGGATACACCGGCATGCCGCCCGTCAGCGGTGCAATCCACCAGGCCACCGCCAGCGGCACGCCAACCGCAATGGCCAGCGTGGCCATCACACCTTTTATATAGGGCAGGCTGCGCAGCCAGCGGCTCGCCGCGCACAGGGTCAGCAGACAGAGCAGCAAGGCAGGCTGCACCAGTGCCGACAGGCCGATGAAATCCGCCCAGAATGCATCGGCATCGGCCACCCGCGCGATCACCCCGGCAATGATCGCCGCTTCCACCGTCAGCGCAATGCGCAGGCTCACCCCCAGGTGGCAGAAGTTCGGCAATTCGACCGGCCGGTTGTTATGATGCCTGCTTTTCATCCCTTGCTTTCTGCCCCATGAGCACGCCTGTGACGCCGTCTTCCGGTGCCTGGTCCGGTCGTTTTTCCGAGCCGGTGTCCGAAATCGTCAAACGCTACACCGCGTCGATTCCCTTCGATTATCGGCTGGCCGAGTTCGATATTCAGGGCTCGCTCGCCCACGCCGCCATGTTGCACCACGTCGGCGTGCTGTCCAAGGACGATTTGGACGCCATCCGTCGGGGCATGGCCGAGCTGCTGGAAGACATTCGCGCCGGCCGCTTCGCCTGGTCGCTGGACAAGGAAGACGTCCACCTCAACATCGAAGCCGCGCTCACCGCGAAGATCGGCGACGCCGGCAAGCGCCTGCACACCGGCCGCAGCCGCAACGACCAGGTGGCGACCGACATCCGCCTGTACCTGCGCGACGCCATCGATCGGATCACAGCCGGCATCCGTGCCTGCCAGACCTCGCTGGTCGACCTGGCCGAGGCGCACGCCGACACCGTGATGCCCGGCTTCACCCACCTGCAGGTGGCGCAGCCGGTCACGTTCGGCCACCACCTGCTCGCCTATTTCGAGATGCTGGCGCGCGACGCCGAGCGCATGGCCGACTGCCGCCGCCGCGTGAACCGGCTGCCGCTGGGTGCCGCCGCGCTGGCCGGCACCAGCTACCCCATAGACCGCCATTTCGTCGCCGAGCAGCTGGGCTTCGAGGGCGTTTGCGAAAACTCGCTCGACGCGGTGTCGGATCGCGATTTCGCCATCGAATTCACCGCCGCCGCCGCACTGGTGATGACGCATCTCTCGCGCCTGTCCGAGGAACTGATCCTGTGGATGAGCCCACGCTTCGGCTTCATCGATCTCGCCGACCGTTTCTGCACCGGCTCGTCGATCATGCCGCAGAAGAAGAACCCGGACGTGCCCGAGCTGGTGCGCGGCAAGACCGGCCGCGTCAACGGCCACCTCGTCGGCCTGCTCACGCTGATGAAGGGCCAGCCACTGGCCTACAACAAGGACAATCAGGAAGACAAGGAACCGCTGTTCGACACCGTCGATACGCTGACCGACACCCTGGCCATCTATGCCGACATGCTCACCGGCGTGACGGTGAAGCCCGACGCCATGCGCGCTGCCGTGCTGCAGGGATTTGCCACCGCCACCGACCTCGCCGATTATCTGGTGAAAAAAGGCGTGCCCTTCCGCGACGCCCATGAAGTGGTGGCCCGCGCCGTGCGCGCCGCTGACGAATCAGGGCGCGACCTCGCCGACCTGCCGCTCGCTGAATTGCAGGCGTTTAGCCCGCAGATCGCCGACGACGTCTACGCCGTGCTGACGCTGGAAGGCTCGCTCGCCGCCCGCGACCACTTCGGCGGCACGGCACCGAACCAGGTCCACGCGGCCATTGCTCGGGCGAGAAGCCGCCTCTGAATCGCTTAACCAGGAGGACTGGCGGTTTTTCTCCTGTCCTCTTGTCCTCTTTGTAAAGAGCCTCCTTCAAGCCTCGGTTTGCGGCGGCACAGACACCGGCGGTGCATGCTCGCGGCAGATCCGCCGCGTCTCCGGGCTCGACAGCTTTTCCTGCATCAACCCGCAGAAATAGCTGCGCGGCCCCAGCCGCTGGATGTGCCGGCAGCTGGCGCATACGCCAAAACTGCGTTTGCCGCTCTGTCCCTGCACCTGCGCCAGTATCTGGCGCAACACCACGATGGCCGACGTCACCCGCGCCTGGCTGGCGGTCTGCACAATGTCGCGCCAGGCACTGCCGGCGGACAGGGTTTTCAGCAAGGTCGTCCCGCCCTCGGTGAGGATCAGCCGCACCACGCGACCGTCACGCGGGTCGGTGTAACGTGAGATGAGCCGCCGTCGCGCCAGCACGATCACGGTCTGCGACACCGTGCCCTTGGTCAGGCCGAGGTATTCGGTGAGTGCCTGCGGGGTATTGGAAAAGCGGTTGGCCTGATTGAGGTAGAACAGCACCTGCAGGTGCACCGGCTGCAAGCCCTGTGCGGCACCGGCCTGGCGCAGGTCGGCCCGGGTGAGCAGCGACAGCCGCTCAACCAGATCGAACAGGGTGAGCGCCTGGCTTTTCAACCTAGAAACCGCAGTTGGACGCGCCCGATGGTGCGCCTGATCGCGTGGCTGCCGCGAAGCAACGACGCAGCGGGTCGGGACCCGCAAGGAGGCGCGAGTGCGGAGTCGTTGCCGCTTTAGCGGCTTTACGAATCCGGCCTGCCCCTTGCGGGTACAAAGGCAGATGCGTGAGCAGGCGTACCAGCGGGCGCGTAGCGTCCTCACCCAACAGATGAAGATCATCGAAGGCAGAAAATTCAGCGTTCATGCAGCGTTCGTGAGCGTGGAGAGCGGTCAACTGGGGTTTTTAGGTTCAAACCAGGGTCAGAAACCCACCGGGCCGCCGCCCTGGGCGGCAATCAGGCCAGCGAGCTTGGCGAAAAGGGGCGTGGCGTCCTTGGTGTCGACCCAGTCGCCGTTGTGGGGTTTGAAGTGGAAACCGCCGGAACGCGCCGCCACCCAGATTTCCCGGGCGACGCCGTGGCGGTTGACGATGATCTTGCTGCCGTCGTCGAACTCGATCTCGATGATGCCGTCGGCCGGCGTCTCGAAATCCAGATCGGCCCCCTCCAGCGCAGCTTCGATGCGCGCCAGGGTGGCCGTGCTGGCCTGGTTGAATTCGGCTTCGGTCATTCCATTTGGGTCCATAGTGCGTGCTACCATTTCGCGCATGAAACTGCGCGCCATATATATAGTGTCGTTGCTGCTGGTCAGCCTGGGCCTCGCCGGCTGCGGCTCCAAGGGCGACCTGTATCTTCCCGAAAAACCCTCCGCCCCGCAACGGACCTCAAATTGAATACCCTGAACGCAATCGACGGCGCCCTCCATGTGGAAGGCGTGTCGCTGGAAGCGCTCGCCGCGCGTTTCGGCACCCCGCTCTACGTCTACTCGCGCGCCGCGCTCGATTCCGCCTGGCAGGCCTACGCCGATGCCTTTGCCGATATGCCGCATCTCGTCTGCTACGCAGTCAAGGCCAATTCCAGCCTGGCCATCCTGAATCTGTTCGCCCGGCTGGGTAGCGGCTTCGACATCGTCTCGGGAGGCGAACTCGCCCGCGTACTCGCCGCCGGCGGTGCGCCCGACAGGATCGTGTTTTCCGGGGTGGGCAAGACCGCTGACGAAATGCGTGCGGCGCTGACTGCCGGCATCCTCTGCTTCAACGTCGAATCCGAAAGCGAACTGCATCGCCTGAACCGCGTGGCCGGCGAAATGGGCAAGCGCGCACCGGTGTCGTTCCGCGTCAATCCCGACGTCGACCCCAAGACCCATCCCTATATTTCCACTGGCCTCAAGGAAAACAAGTTCGGTGTCGCTATCAGTGACGCGCCGCGCCTGTACCGGCTTGCTGCCAGCCTGCCGCATCTCGACGTGGTGGGCATCGACTGCCACATCGGCTCACAGCTCACCGATTTATCCCCTCTGGCGGACGCTGCCGACCGGGTGCTGGCACTGGTCGATACACTCGCAGCCGAAGGCATAGTTCTGCATCACATTGATCTGGGCGGTGGCGTCGGCATCCGCTATCGGGACGAGACGCCGCCTGATCTCGCCGCCTACGGCCGCGTGCTGGCACAGAAGTTTGCCGGCCGCCGCGAAACGCTGTTGCTGGAACCGGGGCGTTCGCTGGTCGGCAACGCCGGTCTCCTGCTCACGCGCGTCGAGTACCTGAAGCCCGGCGAAGACAAGAATTTCGCCATTGTCGATGCTGCCATGAACGACCTGATGCGACCGGCACTCTACGAGGCTTACCACGACATCGTCGCCGTTCATCCCGGAAAATCCACCGCGAAGTGCTACGACATCGTCGGCCCGATCTGCGAGACCGGCGATTTCATTGGCTTTGCGAGGGATCTCGCCATTTCGGAAGGCGACCTGCTGGCCATACTGTCGGCTGGTGCCTACGGCATGAGCATGGCCTCAAACTACAATTCCCGCCCACGTGCTGCAGAAATTCTCGTGGACAAGAATGAAATTCATCTGATCCGATCAAGAGAATCCATTCAAGGCCTGATGTCCGAAGAACGGCTTTTTTAAAAGGTTTCAGCACATCACATCAATCCGGCAATTTCCGGATTTTTTGTATCGATACGATACATTTTGTTGCACTGCTACATTTTTTTGCGGTTCTCTCTCGTACGTGCTTGACTATTTATTGAACGCCGAAGAAAAGCAACTAGAATGAGGCTCACCAAGCGGAGCCTCGGTATCGCCCGTATCTAGCGGGTTTCGGGCAAGTGGGTCGCCTGTCGATACCACGCTTTGGAAGTGCAAATTCTGACTGCACGTGGCTTCAAGCTGTAGTGATGAGTGAATGTGTTCAACTTTCAAGGAGTGTTAGATGGCAACTGTGAAAAAACCCGCCGCCAAGAAACCGGCGGTCAAGAAGGCCGCTGCCAAGCCGGCCGCCAAACCCGCCGCCAAGAAAGCCGCCCCGGCTAAAAAGGCAGCGCCCGCCAAGAAGCCGGTCGTGAAAAAAGCCGCCGCCAAGCCGGCAGTCAAGAAAGCCGCACCGGCCAAAAAAGCTGCTCCGGCCAAAAAACCGGTCGTGAAAAAAGCCGCCG
>JBEQCD010000048.1:0-19481 GCA_041639515.1 Hydrogenophilales bacterium
TCATCGGCCAGACCGAACGCGCGAGCTGGGTCGCCTGGAAGAAATCTCCGGCCGGCAAGCCGCCGAAATTCCAGCGCCGCATCACCGTCGAGGACAGCTACGGCAGCTACGAAGTCGTGCGCCTGCCGCTCACCAGCGAGCAGATCAGTCAGTTCTATCACGTCACCTCCAAGGAGGCGCTGTGGCCCATCATCAACAGTTTTCCGGATCAGTACTCGACCGAGAACTGCGATTGGGTGACCTTTCGCGAGGTCAATCGCCTGTTTGCCGCAGCTGCCTGCGAGGAAGCGGCACCCGGCGCGGTGGTCTGGGTCCACGACTACAACCTGTGGCTGGTGCCCTACTTCGTGCGCGAGCTGCGGCCGGACGTGCGTATTGCGTTCTTCCACCACACGCCGTTTCCGCCGGCCGATGTGTTCAACATCCTGCCCTGGCGCGACGAGATCATCGACAGCCTCCTGGCCTGCGACGTGGTCGGGTTCCACATTCCGCGCTATGCGCAGAATTTCGTCGCCACCGCACGCTCGCTGCGCCCGGTCGACCGCATCGAGGAAGCGCCGGCGGTCGAGGCGCTGGCGGCAACCGGCACCGCACTGTCCGAACCCCTGACGCCGCTGTCGCTGCACCACGCCGGGCGCAAGGTGGTGATCGACGCCTTTCCCATCGGCACGCACGCCCGGCTGATCCGCGAAACCCTCGACGCGCCCGAACACCAGCAGCAGGTTGCGCGCATCCGCCACGATTTTCCCGGCGAGAAACTCATCGTCTCGGTCGGTCGTGTCGACTACGCCAAGGGCACGCGCGAAATGCTGCTTGCCTTTGAGCGCCTGCTCCAGCGCCGGCCGGAGCTGCTCGGCAAGGTGCGTCTGCTGGTCACCGCCGTGGCCGCAGCCGACGGCATGCGTGCCTACAAGCGCGCCCAGCAGTCCATCGAACACCTGGCCGGGCGCATCAACGGGCACCACGGCACGCTCGCCTGGCAGCCCATCCTGCTGTCGACCACGCCCATGTCTTTTACCGACACGCTGTGCGCGTTCCGGGCCGCCGACATCTGCTGGATCACGCCGCTGCGCGACGGTCTCAATCTCGTCGCCAAGGAATTCATCGCCGCACATGCCATGAACGATGGCGTGCTGGTGCTGTCCGAATTCGCGGGATCGGCGGTCGAACTGCACGACGCCGTGCTCGTCAATCCCTACAGCCTCCGGCAGATGGATGCCGCGATCGACCGCGCCATCGACATGCCGCAGGCCGAACAGGCCGCGCGCATGCAGCGCATGAACGCGCTGATCGACCGCTACGACATCCATCACTGGCGGCGTCATGTCCTCGATGTCTTTGCCACCCTCACCCCAGCCTGACCCATGTAAGGAGAACGCCCCATGCCCCTGCGCAACCAGATCCAGCTCATTGCCTACCCGGACCGGATGGGCCACACGCTGGCGGATCTGTATGCCGTCGTCGAGCGCCATTTCTCGCGCGCCATCGGCGGCATACACATCCTCCCGCCCTATCCGTCCAACGCCGACGGCGGCTTTGCGCCGCTCACCCACAAGGCCATCGACCCGCGTTACGGCGACTGGGCCGACGTGGAACGCATCGCCGCCCGCTACGACCTGTGCCTGGATCTCACGCTCAACCACATTTCCGATGAATCCGAGGAGTTCAAGGATTTCATCGCGCACGGCTACGCATCGGAACACGCCGACCTCTTTGTCCACGTCGACCAGCTGGGGCCGATTTCGCCGGACGACCTCGCCAGGATCCACATCCGCAAGGAAAAGGAACCCTTCCGCGAAGTGCGCTTTGCCGACGGCTCGGCCGGGCGCGTGTGGTGCACCTTCACCGAACACCAGATCGATCTCAACTTCAATTCGCCCAAGACCTATGCCTACCTGGAAGACAGCATCCGCGCCCTCACCGAGCGCGGCGTAAAACTCTTCCGGCTCGACGCCTTCGGCTACACCACCAAGAAGATCGGCACCAGCTGCTTCCTCGTCGAACCCGACGTCTACGACATCCTCAAATGGGTCGACGGCATCGCCCGTGACAACGGTGCCGAGACGCTGCCCGAAGTCCACGACCACGCCAGCTTCCAGTACGCCATCGCCCTGCACGGCATGCACCCCTACGGCTTTGCCCTGCCGCCACTGCTGCTGTATTCGCTGTTCGACGCCAACAGCGTCTATCTCAAGCAGTGGCTGCGCATGTGCCCGCGCAACCAGCTCACCGTGCTCGACACCCACGACGGCATCTGCATACCCGACGTGGAGGGCGTGCTGCCGGCGGACAAGATCCAGGCGGTCATCGACAACGTCAGCCAGCGCAGCGCCGATCCCATCCTGCGGCGGTCGGCCGCCAACGTGCATTGCGTCGGTGCGATCTACCAGCTCACCTGCACCTTCTACGACGCGCTCAAGCGCAACGACGACGCCTACATCGCTGCGCGCGCGATCCAGTTCTTCGCACCCGGCATTCCGCAGGTCTATTACGTCGGCCTGCTTGCTGGCAGCAACGACCTGGAGCTCATGGAATCGACCGGCGAGCTGCGCGACATCAACCGCCATTTCTACACCCTGGAGGAAATCGACGCAGCCGTCGCCCAGCCCGTCGTCAAGCGCCTGCTCAAGCTGATGGCTTTCCGCAGCCACTATCCGGCGTTCAACGGCGTCTTCCACCTCATGTATTCCAACGACAGCAGCGTCGCCATGTGCTGGCGGCTGGGCGAACTGCGCTGCGAACTCTTTGTCGACCTCAATTTCAAGAAAACCACCGTGAACTACGTCGACGAAAAATCGAAGCGCATGCTGTCGATGCGCTGCTGACACGTCAGGCACTTGTCCTCATCCGCTGTTGAGATGATGCTAGTGGTCTGCTTTTGAAATAGCTGACAGGCGTTATTCACAAAGAGGACAAGAGGACAGGAGTGCACTCTCTTGAACCTCTTGTCCTCTTTGTAAGATTTTGATCGGCAGTAGACCACTCGTCCTGTCGCACCGGAGACCCGCCATGACCTACGTACTCGCCCTCGACCAGGGCACCACCAGCTCGCGCGCCCTGCTGTTCGACGCCGCCGGCCGCATCCACGGCGTGGCCCAGCGCGAATTCACGCAGCATTTTCCGCAGCCGGGCTGGGTGGAACACGACCCGGAGGACATCTGGACCAGCCAGTGCGCGGTTGCGCGCCAGGTCGTGACCGAAGCGGGACTGAACGCATCCGACATCGCCGCCATTGGCCTCACCAACCAGCGCGAAACGACCGTGGTCTGGGACCGCCGCACCGGGCAGGCCATCCACCGCGCCATCGTCTGGCAGGACCGCCGCACCGCCGGCCTGTGCGACCGCCTGCGTGCCGCCGGCCACGGCGAGCTGATCGCGCGCAAGACCGGCCTCGTGCTCGACGCCTACCTCGCCGGCACCAAGCTCGCCTGGCTGCTCGACAACGTGCCCGACGCGCGCCGGCGCGCCGCTGCCGGCGAACTCGCGTTCGGCACCGTCGACAGCTGGCTCCTGTGGAAGCTCTCCGGCGGCACCCTGCACGCCACCGACGCGACCAATGCCTCGCGCACCCTGCTCTACGACATCCATCGCCAGGACTGGGACGACGAGCTGCTGGCACTGTTCGACATTCCCCGCGCGCTCCTGCCCGAGGTGCGCGATTCGAGCGGTTTCTTCACCCGGACGACCGCCATCCTCGACGGGGCCGCGCTGCCGGTGTGCGGCGTGGCCGGTGACCAGCACGCCGCGCTGCTGGGCCAGGCGTGCACCCGGCCCGGCCGGGTCAAGAACACCTACGGCACGGGCTGCTTTGCGCTGATGAACACAGGCGACACCCCCACCGCATCGGCCCACCGCCTGCTCACCACCACCGCGTGGCGTCTGAATGGTCACGCGCAATACGCGCTCGAAGGCAGCGTCTTCATCGGCGGCGCGGTGGTGCAGTGGCTGCGCGACGGGCTCGGCCTCATCCGCCAGGCGTCAGAGATCGAGGCGCTGGCGGCAAGCGTGCCCGACAGCGGCGGCGTGGTGTTCGTCCCGGCGTTCACCGGGCTGGGTGCACCGCACTGGGACGCCTACGCGCGCGGCGCGGTGTTCGGCCTCACCCGGGGCACCACAGCCGGCCATCTGGCACGCGCCGCGCTGGAGGCCATCGCCTTCCAGGGCGCTGATCTCATCACTGCGATGCAGGCCGACAGCGGGCTGGTGCTGTCCGAACTGCGGGTGGACGGCGGCGCGGCAGCCAACAATCTGCTGATGCAATGCCAGGCCGACCTGCTCGGCGTGCCGGTGGTACGCCCGCAGGTGATCGAAACCACGGCCTTCGGTGCGGCCGCGCTGGCCGGCCTGGCGGTGGGCGTCTGGCCCGATCTCGGCGCAGTCGGCCGGACCTGGCAAATGGATCGCGTCTTCGAACCCGCCATGAGCCGCGATCATGCCGAAGCCCTGCGCGCGAACTGGGTGCGCGCCGTCGGCCGTACCGGCCACTGGATCGAACCTGGCCGCGAGGCCGGCGCATGATGGACCGCGCCGTCGCCTTCGACCGCCTCCGCACGCGCACTGCGCCGTGGGACCTGCTCGTCGTCGGTGGCGGTGCAACCGGGCTGGGCATTGCACTCGATGCCGCCACGCGGGGATATGCGGTGGTGCTGGTCGAACGCGACGATTTCGCCGCCGCCACCTCCAGCCGCAGCACCAAGCTCCTGCACGGCGGCGTGCGCTACCTGCGCCAGGGCAATATCCGGCTGGTGCGGGAAGCCCTCGCCGAGCGGGGCCGGGTGCTGGCCAACGCGTCGCATCTGGCCACGCCGCTGCCCTTCGTCATCCCCGCTTACCGCTTGGGCGAACGGTTGATGCTCGGCGCGGGCCTTGCCGTCTACGAGCGCCTCGCCGGCCGCGCCAGCCTCGGCCGCTCGCGCCTCCTCGACGTCGCCGGCACCCGCGCCGCCCTGCCCGGCCTGCGCGGCGACGGCCTGCGCGGCGGGGTGCGCTATCTCGACGGCCAGTTCGACGACGCGCGGCTGGCGCTCGGCCTCGCGCAAAGTGCCTGGGATCACGGGGCCACCGTGCTCAACTACACCGAACTCACCACCCTCACCCAGCAAAGCGGTACGGTCAACGGCGGCATGGTGCGCGACCTTGAAACGGGCGAAAGCTTCACCCTGGCCGCCCGCGTCGTGGTCAACGCCACCGGCGTGTTCAGCGACAGCATCCGCCGCCTGGCACACCCCGACGCCGCGCCCACGGTCGCGCCAAGCCAGGGTACGCACCTCGTCCTGCCCCGGCGTTTCCTGCCGGGCGAAGCCGCGCTCATGATCCCCAAAACCGACGACGGCCGCGTGCTGTTCGCCATTCCCTGGCAAGGCCGCCTGCTACTCGGCACCACCGACGTGGCCGTACCCGAAGCGACGGCGGACCCCATGGCGCAGGCTGACGAGATCGCCTACCTGCTGTACCACATTGCCCGCTATCTCGATCCCGCCCCCACGGCCGCCGACATCCTCGCCGTCTTCAGCGGTTTGCGGCCGCTGGTCCGGCAGTCCGGCGCACAGGGCACATCTGCGCTCGCCCGCGACCATCTGCTGCACCACGAAGCTGGGCTGGTCAGCATTACCGGCGGCAAGTGGACGACTTACCGAGAAATGGCCGAGCAGGCCGTCGACCTCGCCTCGCAGCTCGCCGGCCTGCCGGCGCGAAACTGCCTCACCGCCGGGCTCCCCCTGCACGGTGCCCCGGCCCAGCCCCTGCCGGCTGACGACCCGCTCGCCCGATACGGCAGCGACGCCCCCGCCCTGCGTGCGCTGGCCGCTGCCCGGCCCGAACTTGCCGCGCCACTGCACCCCGCGCTGCCGCTCACCGGTGCCGAGGTGGTGTGGGCCGCGCGCCACGAAATGGCACGCACCGCACTCGACGTGCTGGCCCGCCGCGCCCGCGCAACCGTGCTCGACGCCCGCGCCAGCCTCGACATTGCTCCGGACGTTGCCCGCCTGCTGGCACAGGAACTGGGCCGCAGCGACGCCTGGGCCTCGGAGCAGGCCAGCGCCTGCCAGCAACACATCCACACCCACTGCCTGCCGCCGGCGGCCTGATGGGCCGCCTGGCCGGGGCTTGAAATGCCCCGCTCCGCCCCCATTTCACGTGCACCTTGTTTGTTTTCACGGGAGATAGCATGTCCGCCACCAGCAGCAAAGAAACCCTGGGCTTCCAGGCCGAGGTCAAACAGCTCCTTCAGCTGATGATCCATTCCTTGTATTCCAACAAGGACATCTTCCTGCGCGAACTCATTTCCAACGCCTCGGATGCCGCCGACAAGCTGCGCTTCGAAGCCCTGACCGACAGCGCGCTGGTCGAGAACGACCCCGAGCTTCGCATCCGTATCGCCTTCGACCGCGACGCACGCACAGTGACCATCACCGACAACGGCATCGGCATGAACCGCGAGGAAGTCATTTCGCACATCGGCACCATCGCCAAGTCCGGCACGCGCGAGTTCTTCAGCCAGCTCTCCGGCGACCAGAAGAAGGACGCTGCACTCATCGGCCAGTTCGGTGTCGGCTTCTATTCCGCCTTCATCGTCGCCGACCGCGTCACGCTGACCACCCGCCGCGCCGGCCTCGGTGCCGAGCACGGCGTGCGCTGGGAATCCGCCGGTGCCGGCGACTACACCCTGGAAACCGTCGACAAGCCTCAACGCGGCACCGAGATCGTGCTGCATCTGCGCGAAGGCGAAGACGAATTCCTCTCCGACTGGAAGCTCAAGTCCGTCATCCGCACCTATTCCGACCACATCACCCTGCCCATCGTGATGAAGAAGACGGAATGGAAGGACGGCGTGGAAGTCCCCACCGATGAAGACGAAACCGTCAACCGCGCCTCCGCTTTGTGGGTGCGCGGCAAGAAAGACATCACCGACGACGAATACCGCGAGTTCTACAAACACGTCGCCCACGACTTCGAAAACCCGCTCGCCTGGTCGCACAACCGCGTCGAGGGCAAACAGGACTACATCTCCCTGCTCTACGTGCCCGCCCGCGCGCCCTTCGACCTCTACGACCGCGACCGCCGCCACGGCATCAAGCTCTACGTGCGCCGCGTCTTCATCATGGACGACGCCGAGCAGCTGATGCCGGCCTACCTGCGTTTCGTGCGCGGCGTGATCGATTCAGCTGACCTGCCGCTCAACGTTTCGCGCGAAATCCTGCAATCCAGCAAGGACATCGACGCCATCAAATCCGGCTCGGTGAAAAAAGTGCTGGGCATGCTCGAAGACCTGGCCGCGAACCAGCCCGAGCAGTACGCCGAATTCTGGAACCAGTTCGGCCGCGTGATGAAGGAAGGCCCCGGCGAGGATTTTGCCAACAAGGAACGCATCGCCGGCTTGCTCAGATTCGCCTCCACCCACGCCGACACCGACTCTCAAACCGTGTCTCTGAAGGACTACGTCGGCCGCATGAAAGAAGGCCAGACCGCCATCTACGCCATCGCCGCCGACACTTTCGCTGCCGCCAAACACAGCCCGCACCTCGAAATCTTCCGCAAGAAAGGCATCGAAGTCCTGCTGCTGTCCGACCGCGTCGACGAATGGTTGATGAGCAACCTCACCGAATTCGACGGCAAGCCCATCAAGTCCGTCGCCAAGGGCGACCTCGACCTGGGCGCGCTCGAAGACGAGGCCGAGAAGACTGCGCAGAAGGAAGCCGAAGAATCGATGAAGCCCCTGGTCGAGCGCATCAAGACCACCCTCGGCGAGCGCGTCAAGGACGTCCGCGTCACCCACCGCCTCACCGACTCGCCCGCCTGCCTCGTCACCGGCGAAGGCGACATGAGCGCCAACCTCGAACGCCTGCTCAAGGCCGCCGGTCAGGCTGCCCCCACCGTCAAACCCACGCTGGAAATCAACCCCGCGCACACCCTCGTCACGCGCATGAACGCAGAATCCGACGAAGACCGGTTCGCCGACTGGGCGCACCTGGTGTTCGACCAGGCACTGCTGGCCGAAGGTGGCCAACTCGACGATCCGGCGAGCTTCGTGCGGCGGTTAAATGGGTTGCTGGCGATGCTGCCAGGCTGAATATTAATAGGCCGTTCATATTGAGCTTGTCGAAACATGAACGACCAGTCTGCACACAAGCGCGGCTGAGCGATCAGCCGCGCTTTACGATTTGCGCATTTGGCCATTCCCAATCTTGACCAAGGTTAGCACCCTTGCTAACCTTCGCGCATGGCGTTTTCCGTCGAATACTTCCACCAACGCGTGCTGGCCGAAATCGAGTCATGGCCCGTGGACGTTCTCGCGGACTACGCCCGCATCGTCGAATTGCTGATGGAACACGGCCCTAATCTAAAGCTGCCGTATTCCCGCGCATTCGGAGACGGTCTATTCGAATTGCGGCCACGCGGCCGCTCGGGCATCGGCCGCGCATTTTATTGTTTTCTCGTGGGCCGGCGCGTGATCGTGCTGCATGCTTTCATCAAGAAGTCGCAGCAAACGCCCGATCACGAAGTCAAAATCGCCCGCAAGCGATTGAAGGAGGTTCAAAATGGCTGACCTGAAATTCCAACCCGTGCGCCACGATCACAAGGCGTTCCTTGAAAAGGCATCCAAGCGCCGGGGCTTTAGCAAAGCCTACGAAGCGCTAGAGGTCGAATACGCCCTCGCACACGAAATGCTTGCTGCCCGAACCCGCGCCGGCCTCACTCAGGAGGCAGTCGCCACGCTGATGGGCACCACCAAAAGCGCAATTTCGCGCCTGGAATCCGCCGGCAAGCATGCGCCATCGGTAGCTTCGCTCAAGCGCTATGCAGAGGCTGTGGGATGTACTCTCAAGATCGAGCTGGTTCCTGCGGATCGCAAGCGTCGAAAGAACGTGAAGCACGATCTTCAGCAAGATGCGGCGTGAATTCAACCCGACCCTGGCCCCTTTGATTCTGCAAAATTTGTTGTTGCCTGTCCTCTACAAATTTGATCGCCGCGGATGAATACTTCTTATCGATGCCTAAAATTAGGTTCACTGCCGGTCCGTTTGCCATTCCTCTTCCCCCCTTAACTATTACAAAGTCTAATAAACCAATGGGGCTCTAGTGATCGATAAAGGCATTCGCCCCGCCTCCATTCCCACGGCGAGTGATCCAATTCCGACAACACACGAGCGCTTCCTTTCGGCTTGCCATCTATGCCAACTGGCCAGAGCAGTTCGCCATTTGCGATACGCGGCTCTATGGGGAAGTAATGAATATTCTTGCTCACCCAGGAAAACCGTTTTGACCAATAAGGCAATCGCCAGTCCTTACGTTCGAACAACATTTCACGCCCTTGAGTATCTGTTATGACAGAAAGTCTTCCAGCCCGCGCCATCTTCAAAACTTCTCGTGCTGTCTCAATATCATATGGATTAGCAAGCCAGAAGTAGTTCCCCACAAAGGCAACTTGATATAGCCCTCCTATTCTTTCCTTCGCCGCCCTGATGTCCGGCGCTTCTATCTCTTGATAACCTTTATAATTTTTGGCTAGGTACTCAAAATCTTCGCGGTGGTCACGAAATAACTCGATCAGGCTTTCATCCCCTGGTAGGTCTTTATAGAAGAGCGGCAATGTTTGGTTGGCTGCACGCATGTACACCATGCCCTCCTCGGAGAAACCGTGCACTACAATGACCCTTATCTGATGAACCAAGTAGCTTCCAAAGGGACTGTAATAAAACAACCCCACCAGAAGTGCTGCACTCAGTGCGGCCTTTGTCCAAAAATTGAACTTTTTTTTGGGCTTGTCCCTTTCGTCAAGAGCTTGGCCATTTACCTCCATCAAGGGTTTTCTCCAAGCAGTTGCGATTCATGGGTTTGCATTTCGAAATCTCGTACTTTTAGCGTTGCGAATGATGGCTTCGGCATCAAGTAGTTGGCCGCCACACAGAATGAACTTGGGACTCGAATCACTGGCAGCAACTCTATCCAGGCAATTCCAGCACCGCATCGGGAAAGTTACCCATACTGGTAATTTATCCATACGGGAAATCTACCTATTTCCCGTATTTGGTGATGCCCTCAGAAATATCCGGTCCCACCTCTCTCCTGGCCCGGATATTTCATAACCAAAAATCAAAGGGGCCAGGCTCAAATTGTTTTCAGAATTCCGCATCACAACCCCAGCTCTCCTTGCCCCGCATCACGCGCCTTGACCTCAGGGGCGAGCCAGACGCCTTAAGAAACCGTCACGCGACCCGGCATTGATCCAGCCCGTGGCGATGGTTTTGCTGTGCTCGCTATTCACCCGGCCACGATGGATGTGTGAGGGCGAGGCAGGAAAGATCAGCAGCTTGCCCCGCTCTGCCGCTTCGTGATGCTGTTGCCAGTGGAATTCGGTGCCGGCCTCGTCCACCGAATTGCAGTAGAGAATCCAGGCCAGCACACGCTGCACCGGCTCGGTGACTTCGTCGCTGATCGTCCAGTCGCAGTGCCACTGACGAAAACCCTCGCCGGGCGCGTAACGCTGCAAGTTGAACAACGGCATCACAAACAGCGCCTGATCCGGGCAGACCTGCCGGAACAACGGTCGCTCCTGCAGGTAGCGCTCCAGACCTGCCGAGACCCCGCGCACGATCAAATCAGCAAGCGCGAATGCCTCGGGGTCGGTTCGGCTGAACGCCACGAGGCTGATGTCCGTCGATACCTTGGCAGGCTCGGCGTCACAACCGCCAGAACCGAATGCGACGCCTGGCCGCTGTAGATCCCGTCGCCGCTCAAAGAAATCCATGACGCCATCCGCCACCGCCTCGAAGCCGGCATTGTGGTATCGCCCGATCAGTTGCATGCCAGAGGTTCCTTCCGGGAGTTGGCGATCACGGCATCCCGCCGTTGCCGGTGACGCCGCAACAGCTCAAGGCTGTTGCAGCCCATTGTCAAATCGAATGAGTCAGCTTTGAGTTTGTTTTGGAGGTTTGATCATGTCAAGTCGGCCATGCATTTTGCTGGCCAGAATCCCGGCTGAAGCGCTTGGGTTTAAGGGGGTGGATCGAATATGCTCAACCTATCCAAGCCTTCTGAATCTGGGAGAGCAAAAAGGCAGCCCATGTTTTTCGTCCTGACTATTCCCCAACGCACTACACACCCATGCCAGACACCCATCTCACCCATATGTTCGACGCCTTGAGCGGCATGGCCCTCGGGCTCTGGGCGGCCCTGTTCATCGTGATCCTGGCGGGCGTGGTGTGGGTGTTACGGACAGAACGGCGGCAGTTCGTGCGGCGGGGCAAGACACGCGGCTGGCTCTGGATGCGCGTGCTGGCGTTGCCGATCCTGGCGCTTGTGGCGGCGGCCGTGGTGCTGCCTGCGCGTGCGGTGTCGGGCGCGGAAGCGCTAGGGGTGTTTTACATTGCCTTGTTCACGCTGGCACCGGTACTGTGGTTTGGCCTGCACATTCTGGCCGGGTGGATGCAGTCGCCCCGTTTCACGCGGAGCGAAAGCGTGGGGCTGGCAATCAGCGGGCTGGCGATTCTGATCGTACCGCCCCTGCTGGTTTCGATGGCCCAGGGGCCGATTTTCATGCTGGACCACAAGGCGAGACTGGCCCACATGGACAACACGCCACACGCGCCGCTGCCGCATGATGTCACGCCGGTATTGCATTTCCAGCTTGGCGATGCCGGTGCGATTTTTGTGCAGTCCTTGAAGGCACCCGCCGGCGTGCAGGTGGAGCGCATCCGTGCAGAAATCGGCGGCTACTGGCATGACCTGGCCACGATGATGCATCCCTACTTGTGCCGGGCGGGTGAGGATATCCATCTTGCATGGACGGCCGGCACCCCGCTTCCGCCCTTGCAGATTCACTGGCGCGATGCGCAGGGCCAGCGCCATCAGGCCGAGCACCGGGTGACTGCGCCCGCGCCCGGTCTGCCTGCGCAGCCCTTCCACATCGTCTGGCGTGAGGACGGATTTGACCTGCCCGTGGCGGTCTCGCGCCAGGTGGTGCAACTGGGCTGGCACACGGCCGATGGCAGGCCCTATACCCGCACGCTCGATATGCTGCAACCCGGCGAAACCTTCCAGAACGATTGCGTGACAACCGGCTACCGCCGCGTGGCCTGGCAGCAGGAAGGCCCGGTGGCGCAGGTGATCCTGCGCTTCCACCCTACCCCGCCCACGCCGGCCTGGCAGGCTGGGTTCACGCGCCCCGCCCTGCCGCCCGCCACTGATCTGTAGATTTCCTGCCGCATTTTTCATTGCCTGAACCATGATCCCAGCCCCGACCCTCACCCTCGACGCCGCCCATTTCGACAGCCGTGCCCGCCAGTGGGACGACAACCCCGTGTTCGTGGAACGCGGCCTGAAGATCGCGCAGGCAGTGCGCGCGGCAGTGCCGCTCGAACCCATGCTGCGTGTGCTCGACTACGGCTGCGGCACCGGTCTGCTAGCGTTTCCGCTCAAGGACGAAGTCGGGTGCATGCTGCTGGCGGATACCTCGCCGGGGATGCTGGAAGTGGCCGCTGAAAAGATCGCAGCCCAGCGTGCAACCAACATGCGCACGACGAAACTCGACCTGCTCATGGATCCCACCCCGGCGGAAAGTTTCGACC
This sequence comes from Hydrogenophilales bacterium, assembly GCA_041639515.1. Classification (GTDB taxonomy): domain Bacteria; phylum Pseudomonadota; class Gammaproteobacteria; order Burkholderiales; family Thiobacillaceae; genus Thiobacillus. The sequence continues at coordinate 12,567 of JBEQCD010000048.1, forward strand.
TGATCGTCACGGCGATGACGCTGCACCATATTCCCGATACCGATCGCATCCTGCGTGTGTTCTACGAGTTGATCGCACACGGCGGCCATCTATGCATTGCCGATCTCGACCAGGAGGACGGTTCCTTCCACGGCATCGAAGTGGACGTGCACCACGGCTTCGACCGCAACGACCTCGCCCGCCGTGCCATGGCTGCGGGCTTCGTTGATGTGCAGTTCCGCACCGTATTCACCATCAGCAAGACGCGCGACACGGGCACACAGGATTACCCGGTGTTCCTGATGCACGCACGGCGCGCACCCGACGTCGCATCGCCGGGGCAGCAGACGGAGTCCTGTGCATGACCACCCTCTATGCCCTGATCGAATCGCCCTTCCACCCCGACCTGGGAGCCCTCTACCAGCGGCTCGGCATCACGGCAGAGCGGTTCACTTCCGCGCGCAACCTGCACCGCGCCATCCAGAAGCAGCCGCCGGATTTCTTTGTCGGGGAATTCATCTACGGCTGGGGCAACAACTACGCCGGCGCAAACATCTCCAACCTGGACGTGACACTGCGCACCCTGCAATGCCAGGCCCCGCAGGCCAGGACCATCGTCTTCCTGCACCCGCGCGAAGAGGAACACATCGGCAAGCTGCTGGACCTGTTCCAAATACATGCGGTGTTCAGCCTGCCGGTGGACGAGGCGGCGCTGGCGGTGGCGCTGGATTCCGTCTGAACATGTTCCTCGGAGGTCATCCTGAGTGCGCCGCTGGCGGCAAACCGGGTGTTTACACCGCATTGATACCCACCATGCCATGATGCCCACATGACGCCCCAGGATACGTCGCCCCGTATGCCAGACCGTGTGCCGCGCGCAGCCGGCATCCATCGCGTGTGGCCCTACGCTGCGGCCACCCTGGCCTGTTTTGCCGTCGCAGCGGTGGCCCGGCTGCTGCTGCATTGGGCCGACCCGGCCAACATTGTGATGCTGTTTCTGCTGACCGTGTTCATGGTGGCCTGGCTGATGGGGCGCGGGCCGGCGCTGCTGGCTGCGTTTCTTGCGGTGGCACTGTTCGATTTCTTTTTCATCCACCCGCACTTCACGCTGGCGGTGGAGGACGCGCAGCATCTCATCACGTTTGCGGTGATGCTGGCCGTGGCCCTGATCACTGGCCAGCTGGCCGCCGGCGCACGCGAGCGGCTGCGCTATGTGGAGATTGCGCAGGAAACACGCTTGCAGGTGGAGGCGGAACGTCTGCGGCATTCGATTCTGGCCAGCCTGTCGCACGACCTGCGCACGCCGCTGGCCGGGCTGGTCGGCCTGGCCGATACGCTGGCGCTGGCCCAGCCGCCGCTGCCTGCCCCGCATGATGAGACGGCGCGTGCGATACGCATGCAGGCAGCAGCGCTGGCCGAGATGGTCAACAACCTGCTGGAGCTGGCACGCCTGACACAGGGCCGGCAGCCACTTCAGCTGGAGTGGCAGCCGCTGGAGGAAGTAGTGGGCGCAGCCATCCAGCGGCTGGGGCCGGCCTTGCAGACACACCGGCTCAGGCTTGATCTCGACCCGGCCCTGCCGCTGCTCGAATTCGACGCCGTGCTCCTGGAACGCGTGCTGGGCAATCTGCTCGACAACGCCGCGCGCCACGCGCCCGCCGGTTCGCCGATCACGGTGGAGGCCCGGGTTCGCGACAACGTGGCCGAAGTGGCAGTGTGTGATACGGGCCCGGGATTCGCAGCCGACACGCCAACGTCCGCTGGACACGGTCTGGGGCTGGCGATCTGCCAGGCCATCGTGACCGCGCACGGCGGCGTCCTCACGCGCGAGAACCTGCCGGCCGCCGGCGCGCGCTTGGCGTTCACCCTGCCGCTCGGCACGCCGCCTGTGGTGGCGGAGGAAGCGGAGCCGGCATGACGCGTGTGCTCGTCATCGAGGACGATCCGCAAATCCGTCGTTTTCTGCGTCTGGCGCTGGATGGCGAAGGCTGCGTGGTGCAGGAAGCGAGCCGGCTCGACGTGGGGGTGGCGGCATCCCGGCTCGGTCCCGACCTGGTGCTGCTCGATCTGGGCCTGCCAGATGGCGACGGCCTCGATTTCATCGCGCCGTTCCGCACACGGTCGCGGGCACCGGTGATCGTCCTTTCCGCACGCGGGCAGGAAACCGACAAGGTCGCCGCGCTGGACGCCGGTGCCGACGACTATCTGGTCAAGCCCTTCGGCATGGCCGAGCTGCTTGCGCGGGTTCGCGCGCAGTTGCGCCGCCGGGCGGGCGAAGGGGCGGCAGATGCCACGGCATTCTGTTTCGGCGACGTGGCGGTCGATCTCGCGCGGCGCGAGGTCCGCCGTGCCGGCACACCGGTTCACCTCACGCCGGTGGAATATCGGCTGCTGGAATTCCTCCTCGCACACGCCGGCCGGGTGCTCACGCACCGCCAGATCCTGCGCGAAGTATGGGGGCCGGGCCATGCCGAAAGCGGCCACACCCTGCGCGTCTACGTGGGCAAGCTGCGCCACAAGCTGGAGGCGGATGCGGCGCAGCCCAGCCATCTGCTGACAGAAATCGGCGTGGGCTACCGCATGGAACTCTGAGCAGCCTGCTCCTGAAGTGCCCGCGCAATTGCCGCGTGGACGTTTACACCGTTTTTACATCGCGCCTGTCAGCATCCGCTCCATCGCCTTCACGGATTGCCGACATGACTGCCCCTTCCAGTACGCAACGCCTGCCTGTCCTGACCCTTGCCGCACTCGGCGTGGTGTACGGCGACATCGGGACCAGCCCGCTGTATGCCATCAAGGAAGTGTTCGGTGGTGCGCAGCACGCGGTGCCCATTACCCCGGAGAACATTCTCGGCATCCTCTCGCTGCTGGTGTGGACGCTGGTGCTGGTGGTGACGGTGAAATACGCCGTTTTCATCATGCGCGCCAACAACCACGGCGAAGGCGGCATCATGGCGCTGATCGCACTGGTGCACCGCAATTCACACGAGGCCCGCCAGACACGCGCACTCGTCGTGCTCGGCCTGTTCGGCGCGGCCTTGTTCTACGGCGACGGGATCATCACCCCGGCGATTTCGGTGCTGTCTGCGGTGGAAGGTCTGGAGGTGGCCACGCCGGCATTCAGGCCCTGGGTGATTCCGATCACGCTGGGCATCCTGTTCGGCCTGTTCTGGGTGCAGCGACATGGCACCGGCCGGGTGGGCGGCCTGTTCGGCCCGATCACCACGCTGTGGTTTGTGGTACTCGCCACACTGGGCGTCGTCAACATCGTGCAGGCTCCGCAGGTGCTGTCGGCACTGTCTCCCCACCATGCGGCCGGATTCTTTCTGGCCCAGCCGGGGCTTGCCTTTTTCTCGATGGGCGCGGTCTTCCTCGCGGTCACCGGGGCCGAAACGCTGTATGCGGACATGGGGCACTTTGGCACCCGCCCGGTCCGGCTGGCCTGGATGGGCCTGGTGCTCCCCGCGCTCACCCTGAACTACTTTGGCCAGGGCGCGCTGCTACTCACCGACCCGGCTGCCATTGCCCACCCCTTCTACCACATGACGCCCGAGTGGGCGCTTTACCCCATGGTGATCCTGGCCGGCGCGGCCACGGTGATCGCCTCGCAGGCGGTGATTTCCGGGGTGTATTCGATTACGCATCAGGCCATCCAGCTAGGCTATGTACCCCGCATGACGGTGCTGCACACGTCCAGCGAAACACGTGGCCAGATCTATCTGCCGGGCGTGAACTGGGCACTGTTTGCCGCTGTGGTGGTGCTGGTGCTGGAATTCGGCAGCTCGTCCAATCTGGCGGCGGCCTACGGCATCTCGGTGTCCGGCACCATGATCATCACCACGCTGCTGGTCTATGTGGTGGCACGCCGGGTGTGGGGCTGGGGGCGTATGCGCAGCCGGCTGCTGTTCGGGGCATTCCTGCTTGTGGACATCGCCTTCTTCAGCGCCAACCTGACCAAGTTTGCCGACGGCGGCTGGTTCCCGCTGGCATTTGCCGGTCTGCTGTTCCTGCTGATGACCACCTGGAAACAGGGCCGTGCGCTCCTCAAGGCACGGCGGGATCGCGAGGCCATGCCGCTGGACGCCTTCGTGCAGAGCATGAGCCACAGCGAAGTGCCCACGGTGCCCGGCACAGCGGTTTTTCTGACGCCACACCGCGAGCAGGTGCCACACGCCCTGCTGCATAGCCTGAAGCACTACAAAAGCCTGCACGAACGGGTGGTGATCCTCAACGTGCAGTTTGTCGACCAGCCTTATGTGCCCACCGGGCAACAGCTCACGGTAGCCCCGCTGGGCGAGCGCTTCCACCGGGTCGAAGTCCGCTTCGGTTTCATGGACCGTCCCGACCTGCCCAGCGTGCTGCACCGCTGCGCGGACAACGGACTGGCCTGCGACATGGACAACACGACGTTTTTTCTCGGTCGCGAAACCCTGATCCCGAAAAAAGGCTCCGACATGCCCTGGTGGCGCGAGAAGGTGTTCGTCGCGCTGTCACGCAACGCCGGCACGGTGGCGGATTATTTCGGGCTGCCGCCCAACCGCATCGTCGAACTGGGTGCGCAGATCGTGCTGTGAAATGCGTCAAGTTCTGATTGCTTCCGCCAGCCGAGATTCACCGGCCAGCAACAACGTTCAGTGAAGGACAACCGCACGCAGCAAAGCCTTGTCGGCTTCCAGGGCCATGCTGGCTTCGGCACGCGCCATGGCCAGTTCGGATTGCCGCCGGGCTGCCGCCCGGAAAGCCTCGTCCCCCAGGCCCGCGAGGGCCATGAGCGCTTTTTGCAGGCGCAGCTGGACTTCGATCTGCGCGGCCCCGTCCCGGGCGATGAGTCGAAAGGCATCATCGAAGAGGTCATCACAGGTCAGCGCCGGCACGAAGATGCGGGTATGGGGTTGGCTCTCGGGTTCAGCCTGCTGGCTGCCCTGTGCCCAAAGTGTCAGCAGGCGGGCGTTACGTCCGATCACGTCGATGGCAGTGCCGGAATCGTTGATGCCGGGCGAAAGTGCGCGTGACGCGATCTCGCTCAGAACCGCAAGACCAAAGCGCGGGTCCTGGTCGAAGCTGCGTTCGGGACCGATGGCAAACGCCCGTCTCATGTCTTCGAGACAGGCATCCCGGGCGTCGGATTCCAGCTGTTCATCCTGCGGCCCCACCCAGGCAAGCGGGGTGTCCAGATGGACGAACGCGCCGGGTACCACCAGCAGATAGATGTCGGCCCCCCATTTTTCGCTGCTGGCCGCAAGGGCCGACAGATCGACATGAAGGACATAGCCCGTCTCGGCAGACCGCACCAGTGGCGCACCCGTCGCCGGTACGGCATGCGTTTCGGGCAGCGCCTGCCCGCCAAGGTAGGGACGGTTGAGGCGTTCGGTCAGGGCGGTGCGGGTTGCCTGCTCCACACGGTCGGTGGTTTCGCCCACCCGCCCCAACCGGGTCAGGTGATCGATCCAGCGCAGCAGGGAAAGCACGATCAGAACCAGCACGCCAATGGTCACCAGAAACAGCACGGCCCGACCCTGCGGGCCATACGCCCCGATCTTCAGCACCACAATCCCGACAATGCTGAACAGGAAGGAGCCGATGAACGTGGACAATACATTGTGTGTGACCCGGTCCTGCATCAGCAGTTTGGTGGCGCGCGGAGTGACATTGCTGGTGGCGGCCCCATAGGCCGAGGTCATCACGCTGAGGGAAAAGGTCGTCACGGCCAGCATGCTCGACGCGATGATCGAGAGGATGCTGTCGACTGCCCCGACATCAATATCAAACGGCAGCGACCAGGGCAGAAAGCGCTCGACGACCGCCGCCAACCCGGCTGCTGCGATGCCCAGCGCACCAATCAGCGTGGCGCGTACCCAGAGCACCCGCCCCAGTTGCAGCATGAGCCATTTCCACTTCGACATCGTCAGCCTCCCTGTCCTGTCATCCTGCACGGTGGATCATGCGTGTGCCGGATGGGGTCGAGCCAGAATCGCCGGATAGGTCCGGATTGTCTGAATGGTAAGGGAAATGCAGGGCCGGCTGTCAGGGCGACGCCGTTGGGCAGGGTGGCGGAGAGGGGGGGATTCGAACCCCCGTCAGGATATTATCCTGAACACGCTTTCCAGGCGTGCGACTTAAACCGCTCATCCACCTCTCCGCGAAGCCGCGCATCATACCGGAAGCCCCTGCGGGCAGCAATTCCGGCTACATGGCTGCCGCCAGGGCAAATATTTTCTGCCAGGGACTTGAAACCGGGCAGGCCGGCCCCATCTGCGCGCGAGTATCGATTGGGAGCCCACATGCAGGACGACATCAAACCCGACGCGAGCGCAGACGCCTCGCCGGAAAACGACACCCTACCCAGCCTCGAAGAGGCGCTGAAAGCCGCTGAGCTTCAGGCTGCGGAGCATCACGACGCCTGGCTGCGCGCCAAGGCGGAGACCGAAAACATGCGCCGCCGCGCGAGCGAGGAAGCCGACAAGGCCCGCAAGTTCGCGGTGGAAGGCTTCGCCGGCGAACTGCTGGCGGTAAAGGACAGCCTGGAAGCCGCACTGGCTTCAGACGCAGCCGCGCCGGAAAAAATGCGTGAAGGCGTGGAACTGACGTTGAAGCAGCTCAGCGCCGCCTTCGCCAAATACCAGCTGGTGGAGGAACAGCCGCTGGGCGCGAAGTTCGACCCGCATCTGCACCAGGCCATCGGCATGGTCGATTCCGATCAGCCGGCCAATACCGTGGTGACCGTGCTGCAAAAAGGCTACCGGCTCGCCGAGCGCACGCTGCGCCCCGCGCTGGTCATGGTCGCCAAGGGCAAGGACAGCTGACGCGCCCTTGAAATAGGCCCGCCCTCCCCCACATTCGATTCAATCCAAACACATTCAGAAGGACTCAATCATGGGACGCATCATCGGCATCGATCTCGGCACCACCAACTCCTGCGTGGCCGTCATGGAAAAA